>JAFDBP010000036.1 GCA_019313245.1 Deltaproteobacteria bacterium | reverse complement strand
GCGATGTTCGCAGTGTTCGAGGCGCTCCGGAGGAGCGGCAGGCGCTAGGGCCAGCGGACGTGCAGCGACGCGGAGATTCGAACTCCCGACCTACGGTTTACGAAACCGTTGCAAGCGGTTTCGCGAGGAAACAGTGCGTCTATCTTCGACCGATTGAAGGCGATTGATTCGGAGATTGAATCTTTGCAAGGGGGCGCTGCGCCTTACTCGAGGAGCCTCATAAGGGGGGTGAATGAACCTGGACGGCGGATGCCAGTCCTATCCTCATCACGAGATCGCGTACCGCGCTTGCAGCGCGGCCTCTTGCTGCCGGAGCTCGTCTTCCACTTGGCTAAGAAGCTTGGCGAACGCTAGGGCGACCGCTGAACGTGTCCTGTTTGCCCGTGCAAGCAACGCATACTCGAGGCGGAGCCACGGGGCGGCGATCGGGATCAGCACCAGTGTGCCCGCGCGCAGCTCCTGCTCGATCATGGTGATCGGCGCGACGGCGATCACGTCCGATGCGACTGCGATGCTCGCGATGTCATGAGCGACCTCGAGCGCGATCGCAGGCACGAAGTCCCCGGTGCTCTCCTCCCAGCTCCCGGCGCGCCCCATCTCTCGGGGAGCGAAATCAGCAATCCGCGCCGGCGCGCGCGTTGCGGCCCAGGGGTAGGCCGCGAGGTCGGATAGCTGTGGCGTGTCTAGGCGCAGAATCTCGTGCCCACTCCTGCAAAAGAAGTACATGGGATGGCTGAATACAGGCGATGCCTGCAAGTCGGGCTTCGACTCCACTTCGCTTGCGTCTGTAAGAGCCATCTCGCTGCGCCCGTCGAGAACGTCCTTCATGGCTTGGCGCCAGTCCGACACCCGGATTCGACAGCGGATGTGCTCGTGCTGTGCGACCAGTCGCGCGATGCTTCGGTGCCCCGTTGTCTCGGCAGCATAGGGTCCAAGCGTGATTTCGAGCCGTCCGGTGTTCAGGCCGCGGAGCCTCTCGATTTCATCTTCAAGGTCGCGGCCTTGCTGCAAGATCAAGCGCCCGCGGGCGATGAGGAGCTCACCTACATCCGTCGGTGCCAGCCCCCAACGTCCACGATCGAACACCTTGGCTCCCAAGCGTCGCTCTAGGTCTTCGATGCTGCGAGAAAGCGCCGGCTGCGTAATCCCGAGGGCCTTCGCGGCTCGCCCAAAATGTCCGTGGTCGGCGAGTTTCACGACTCGCTGGAGATCCTTAGTCGCGATCATAGGTTCTGTTTATCAAAACAGCACTAAAATGCATTAGATTTATCAGGGCGCTTCCCGTATTAGGTCGAGCTCGGATAGCCACGAGAAGGAGGCGGCGGCGAGATGCAAACCAGGCAGCGGACCATCTGGATAGCGTGCGTGCTGGAAGTCGGGGCTCTGGTCTCCATGGCCTTGGCTTTGGCCAAGCCAGCAGCCGCGAAACGGCGGGCGAAGGCCCCGGAAAAACCCAACATCCTGATCATCACCAGCGACGATACGGGTATCTGGGACATCAGCTTCAACAATCGGGGCGCGCGAGGGTACAGGACGCCAAACATCGATCGCATCGCCGAAGAAGGGATGGCGTTCACGGACTACTATGCCGACCAGTCGTGCACTGCGGGTCGATCTACTCTGATCACTGGGCAGACAACGCTTCGCACAGGGCTCGCAAAAGTTGGCCTTCCCGGTGACAAGAACGGGATGAGTTCCGAAGACCCAACCATTGCCACCGCGCTAAAGGGGCTAGGATATGCCACAGCTCAGTTCGGCAAAAACCATCTGGGTGACCGAGATGAACACCTGCCGACGATGCACGGTTTCGATGAGTTCTTCGGCATCCTTTATCATCTGAATGCGTTCAACGAGCTCGAGTCTGTCGACTATCCGAAAGATCCGGAGTTCCGCAAGAGATTCGGCCCGCGCAATCCTTTGCGGGCCTTTGCGAAAGCTGATGGAACTCAATCCATTGAAGATACGGGTCCGCTAACCAGAGAACGCATGCGCACCTTTGATGATGAAGTGCTTGAAGCGGGGCTCGATTTCATCAAACGCAAACACAAAGAAGGGCAGCCGTTCTTCCTTTGGATGAATTCCACCCGGATGCACTATCCGACTTATGTCCCAAAGGCGTGGGATGGCGCATCGGGGCAAGGTCTGTATGCCGATGGAGTGTTGCAACACGACGCATGGGTCGGGGGCATTCTGGAGATGCTGGATTCTCTGGGGATAGCGGAGAACACCATCGTCGTTTACAACGCTGACAACGGCCCCCAGTTCAGCCTATGGCCTGACGGTGGGATCACACCTTACCGCAGTGAAAAATTCACTAACTGGGAGGGCGCATACCGGGTCCCCGGTGCAGTTCGCTGGCCTGCGCGTATAGCCGGTGGAACCGTTTCCAACGAAATCATGTCTACCCTCGACTGGTTCCCGACGCTGCTCGCGGCTGCAGGCGACCCTGAGATCAAAGAGAAACTTCTTGGTGGCTACGAGATTGGCGGAAAGAAGTACCGTGTTCATTTGGACGGCTACAACCAACTACCACTATTGACCGGACAAACCGACAAGGGGGCGCGTCGCGAGTTTTTCTACTTCACCGACGGGGGTGCTGTATCCGGTTTAAGATTTGGCGATTGGAAACTAGTCTTCGCCGAACAACGCGGCAAAGCGCTTGGAGCTTGGCAAGAGCCAATGGTCATCCTGGGTTTCCCGAAACTCTTCAATCTCAGAATGGATCCATTTGAAAGGGCTGATCTGAATAGCAACTCCTATGACCAATGGGCCTTCGACCGTACCTTTGTCGGCACCGTGGCACAGGCTATCGCTATGGATTATTTTCGAAGCCTGAAAGAATTCCCGCCACGACAAACGCCTACGTCATTCAACCCCGATGCGGTTCTGCAAAAGATCGAATCGGGCAACAACTGAGTGTATCGAGCAACGGCTTCATCGACGAGAAATTGAGACACGCATGAGTGAAAGCAACGCAGGTGACAACGGCGAGCCCCTCAAGTCGGCCTCGTGGCTCAACAGGATCAATGCGAATGTCCTCTTTGCGGTTACGCCGGAGTACGCCGACGTTCAAGCCGCTCGGGGGAGAGATTACGGGCAGAAGCCGACCTTCAACCGGCCGCCATCGATGCCGCTCGCCTACAAGGCCATCGCTGGCGTTGAAATCCGTTATGCGCACCAAGGGTCCGCCGAGAAACCCACGGTGATCTTGCTCAACCCTTTGCCCCAGAGCATCCTCGCGTTTGCCCCAATTTGGAACCGGCTGGCATCCCGATTCAATCTCTACGCGTATGACCTTCCTGGCTTCGGACGGAGCGAGGGGGGGGAGGAGTTCATGACCTTTGAAGCGCAGGGGCGATTTCTGCGCGATTTCATTTCCGAGTTCGGCATTGAGAAACCGCACCTCGTGGGACCCGACGTTGGGATGGCGGCGGCACTCGCGTATGTAACGCATTTTCCCAGCGACGTGGCTAGCCTTGTCATTGGTGATGGCCCGGGTATCGCACCTTCACAAAACGGAAGCGTCATCAACAAGATGGTCGACTCCGGCTTCTGGCGTCTCATTTTCAAGATCGCCGGTGCTGGCACGTTTGTGCATGCCGCCAACGAATTGGGCTATCTCAACTACGTTCCCAACGAAGAGGAGATCTCCGACTACATCTACTCGTATTCCGGTCGTATCGGCCCGATCACCACTTGGTTCGAGAAGTACCCGGAGAGCTTGCGGTACGTGGATCCAAAACTCGCCGAAATCGATAAGCCCGTTCTGATTTTCTGGGGAGCGCAAGACAAGTTGTTGCTGGCTGAGAATGCCGAGCGTTTGAAGGAGCGGCTGCAGCGAAGCAAAGCGCATATCTTTGAAAGGTGCGGGCATTTCTCATACCAGGATCAGCACGAGAAATTTGGAGATCTCATCACGGAATGGGTTGAAGGCGGCTATCGACTAATCTGAGGAGTGTGGGCTAAACAAAGACTCTCGCGACGCGGATCGTGACAGGCCCGCGGCGCGGACGTGCGTCGCGAAGAGATCAAAGCCGCGAAGCCGAAGAAGAAGCGCCGCAAGTAGCGTCCGGCTGCGCTGCCGATACTTCACCGCCGTTTGCATCGCCACGAGTTCGCCAACGGCATCGTGTCGACTTCGTCCCGCGTTTTGCGGAGCCACCGAGGAGAGTCGAACTCCTGACGTACGGTTTGCGAAACCCTAGGTCGACGGGCCAGGCAATCGCGGTCACGCGAGATGCTGCCTACCGGGGCGCGGCCTAAATCTCTCTTGGCCCGCTGGGTGGAGACTATCTGCTGCACCGCGGTGCGCTCGCGAATAAGCCGAAGGCGTTGAGCGCGCGAACCACGGTCGAGCTCGGGACGAAGACCCGAAGCGAGGGCCGTGCAGTTTTGTTGGCAGACAAAACTCTCCCTTGCCCGAACAAGTCGACACCCCTAACGGTCACTTTGGCGGCATCCCTGCGTCTCAACCGGTCACTTCTGCGACACAACCGCGACACTCTGGCTCTGAGTGACCCGAAGTGACAGAAAAGGGTGCGGAAGTGTCGCACCGGGGTCGCGCCTGCGCCGCGCTAAGGTCGCGGAAATGACAAACGGCGCCCAGGTCACTTCGGGGGACAGTCGGACGCGTCGATGGCGCATCCGCTCGCGCAACTTTTCGAGGGGGAAAACCGATAACAGGGAATGAGGTGGGCGACCGATGATTGCGAATGCAGTGATGAGACGCCGTGGCTGACTCCGGACGAGTCGTGCAAGCGGCTGAAGGTTTCTCGGAAGACGTTCCGGCGGCACGTTGCGCCGGGCTTGAAGCGAAAGAAGAAAATCGGCAGCCTATGGCGATACCACGTGGAGGAGATTGACCAATGGGGAGAAGACGGCAGGCCTACAAGCTCGAGAAGCGAGGCAATGGAATCTGGTACGTCGTCGGGACGACTCCCGACGGGCGTCGTCTCCATCGGTCCACTCGAACGCGCTCTCGCAAAGCGGCTGCTCAAAGGCTGCCGCTAATCGTCGAGCAGGAGGAGGCTGGCGGCCGAGCTACCTTCTCCGAGGTGGTCGACACGCCGCTCGAGGAGCTACTCGCGGCATGGCTGACGTCGGCCGCTACCGAGGTGGCATCGGCTCAGGGCGACGGCTCGCTCTTCGAGACCTATGCTCGGCACTTCCTGCGCTTCTTCCAGACGACCGCGCGGATCTGCGACGAGGTAGCCATCGAGCAGTACAAGGAGCATCGGCTCGGGCAGGTCCAAGCGACGACGCTGCGCGGCGAGCTCAGCGCCCTACGCCGCCTCCACCGTTGGATGAAGAAACGAAAGCTGCTGTCCGCGCTGCCTGAGGTGCCGAAAGTACCGAAACGCGCGACAGGCACCGCCCACAAGCTCGGCAAGCGCAAGGTCGTCAAGTTGTCACCCGAGGAGATGGACGCGATCATTGGGCGTCTGCCCGAATCCACTCGCAAAGGCTATCCGGTACGCGATTTCGTGACCTTCGTGCGCGAGACGAGCCTTCGGCCGTCCACCGTCTTCGGCCTGCGCGCGCCTCACGACTACGAACCGGGGGCGCGGCTCCTTCGCATCCGGGACGAAAACGACAAAGCGAGGTTTGGTCGGGATGTTCCGATCACGGACCGCGCCAGAAAAGCGATCGACTCGAGGTTCCCCTGCGAGGAGACGATCTTTCCCGAGTTCGATTGTCGGGATGTGCTGCGGGAGGCGGCACGTGCTGCGGGCATCAGCGCGCACCGCGCCAGCAAGCTCAGCATCTACGACTTCCGTCATGGTCGAGGGACGGAGTGGGGCAGGACCGGCAACCTAATAGGCATCGCCTACCTGATGGGCCATAAGCACGTGACCACGACGAAGGAGTACCTGCACTCCAATCTCGAGGAGGCTCAGTCGGTGTTATTTCGCACCAGTTTCTTCACCAGTCCGGCTGAGGCCGCTCCCACGACGGAGGAGCTGATCGCGCAAGCTGCTGAAATGATTGGGTGCGGAAGAGAGGACTCGAACCTCCACGGGTGTTACCCCACTAGATCCTTAGTCTAGCGCGTCTGCCAGTTCCGCCACTTCCGCAGGAAATGCAGGGGCCGGAAACTAGTCAAGTCGCGCCGCGTGTCAAGGCGGCGGGGCGGAGCTGGGCTGGCGAGGAGCCGGCCTGGCCTCGAGGCTGGGAAACACACCCTGAAGCGACCGACCCGGACGCCTGGCTTTGGTGGAGGGGCGCCGGACGGTCGACTTCAGGGCATGTGTATCGTCAGTTGAGCACTCGCGTCGGACGCGCCCTGGTGACCAAGATGGACCTCGCTTTGGCAGCCGATGGTGAGCCCGACGGCCAGAACGACGAGCCCACGAAATAGGACGAGAAGCTTGGAACCGAGCGTGGGTGAGTGCTCCGACATCGTGACCTCCTTTCACAGGTCTACGGAGGGATTGTGGGCCCGCACGTCACGTTGACTATTCAGAAAATATTTTGCTAACATGTAGATATAATCTACGTTTTTGGAACCCCTCCATGCAGTGGCTCAACTACCATCACCTCCTCTACTTCTGGACCGCGGTCCGTGAAGGGGGCATTCAGGCCGCGAGTCGCCGGCTGAGGCTCGCGCACCCGACTGTCAGCGTTCAGATCAAGCAACTCGAGGAAGCCCTGGGCTATGAGCTCTTCGATCGAAGCCACCGCAAGCTCGAGCTCACCGAAGCAGGGCACTTGGCGTACCGTTACGCGGATGAGATCTTCTCGCTTGGGCGCGAGCTATTGGACGCGCTCGACGGGCAGCCTGCGGGGCGCCCCGTTCGGCTCTCGGTCGGCATCAGCGATGCGATGCCCAAGCTCGTCGTACGCAACCTTCTCGAGCCGGCGCTCCGTCTGCCCACTCCCGTTCGCTTGGTCTGCTCCGAGGATCGCTTCGATCGGCTTCTTGCTGGGCTTGCAACGCACTCACTCGACGTGGTGCTCGCGGACATGCCCTGTGCGCCCACCAGCGGCGTCAAAGCATTCAATCACCTCCTGGGTGAGTGCGGAGTGTCGTTCTTTGCGCACAAAGCCTCTGCACCCAAGTTGCGCCGTACTTTCCCGCGTTCGCTCAACGATGCACCCATGCTCATGCCGGCTGAGGACACGTCTCTTGGCCGTGCCGTAATGCAGTGGTTCGAGAGTCGGGGCGTCCGACCCGAGGTCGTAGCCGAGTTCGACGACAGCGCGCTGATGAAGACGTTCGGTCAGGACGGCGTCGGAGTCTTTCCGACCCCCTCCGTCATGGAGGCCGAAGTCAAGCGCCAGTATCGCGTTCAAGTCATCGGCCGCACGGAGGACATTCAAGCCCGCTTCTACGCGATTTCGCCCGAGCGGCGTCTCAAGAATCCGGCGGTGACCGCGATCTGCGACGTGGCCCGTGAGCGCCTGTTTGCGAGCGCCTAACTCTCGCGATCCTCGAGGATCAGCTTGATGAGCGCGTTGAGCGTCTGATGGCCCTCGACCGCGTGACGCAAGGGAAGGGCGCCGTCGACTTCGTACGTATTGCGGCGTCCCTCGCGCGTTCGCGTGACGTAGCCGGCAGCTTCGAGCTCCGAGACGATGCGCTGAACAGCGCGCTCGGTGATTCCAACCTTGTCCGCGACGTCGCGCATTCGCGCCTCCGGATCTTGCACCAGACAGAGCAGGACATGGGAGTGGTTTGTGAGGAACGTCCACGCGGCCTCGGGCGCCGCATCCTTCGCTTTCGCCTTGGCCAATCGAAACCCCTGCGGCGAAGGATACACGATCCCGATTTCCTGAGTCAAAGCGGGGGGTAAGGCTCTTGCCTCAAAAAAAACCTGCGCATGGGCCTTGCGCCCTGTCATATTGGCGATATATAAAACGCGAAATCCACTTCACGAATGGTATAGCGCATGAATCAGTCCGCGACGACAGAGCCGAACGACTCACCTCGAGTCGCCTTGATCATGGGCAGCGCCAGCGACTGGCCCACGATGAAGAATGCAGCGGCGGTGCTGGAGGAGCTTCGCGTGCCGTACGAGGCCAAGGTCGTCTCCGCGCACCGAACCCCGGACCTGCTCTTCAGCTTCTGCGAGGCCGCGGAGGCAAGGGGGTTGGAGGTCATCATCGCGGGCGCCGGGGGCGCCGCCCATCTACCGGGCATGGCCGCCTCGAAGACGCTGCTCCCGGTGTTGGGTGTTCCGGTTCGTAGCAGCTCGCTCAACGGCATGGATTCGCTCCTATCGCTTGTCCAAACGCCCAAAGGCATCCCGGTCGGGACGCTCGCCATCGGCGAAGCTGGGGCTGCCAACGCTGCGTTGCTCGCGGCCGCGATGCTCGCGAGGCGCGATGAGTCCCTTCGGAACAGACTGCAGGCCTTTCGGTCCGCCCAGGCCGCGCGAGCTTTGGAGGCAGAGCTATGAGCACGCACGGCCTGGGC
>JAFDBP010000035.1 GCA_019313245.1 Deltaproteobacteria bacterium | reverse complement strand
TCCGCAGTGATGGTCTTGAACTTTTCCGGATGCTTGCGGATCAGCTGAATCGTTCTGCGTGTGGCTTCTTCCATGGTGCGAGATGCGAGCTTCTCGATCAGCACATAACCCGTGGCTCGCTCCAAGAGCGTTACGATGCAGTGGCCATCACCGCTGCCCATCATCGTGTCGATCTCCCAGTGGCCCACCTGCGAACGCCGTTCGATCCAACTCGGCCGCTCTGAAATGTGGCGTTTTCCAGCCAATCGCCCTCGGCTGTCGTACCGCGCGTAACGTTTCCGACGCTTCTTGGGTGCGCAGCGCAGGTGCTTACACAGATCGCCGCCGTTCTCGCGGTCCTTCCAGACGTGGCAGTAGATCGTTTCGTGGCTGATCGACACCGTCCCCGCCTTCCGCAGGTATCCGGCGGCTTGCTCGGGGCTCCACTGGTCCCGCAACAGCGAGTCCACGAAGAGCCAATCCAGCTCATCGAAGCGCTGGTTGCGCCTCGAACGCGATCGCCTTCCGTTCGCCTGCTCCTGGGCCTTGCTCGGGCGGTAGCGCCCATCCCAGGGTGAGCAGTTGCGATGCAGCTCTCGCGAGATCGTGCTGCGGTGTCGCCCCATCCGGCGCGCGATCGCTGCGGGGCACATGCCCTCCTGCCGCAGTGCGCTGATGGTGTACCTTTCTTCTTCGGTGATCTGGTAGTACTTCATATGCAATTCCCCGTACTTGGCCGTTTGGAGAGTTGCGAAGTATTCCAGGTCACCTTTCTTTTTTCATGGGTTGTTGCACTTACTATTTGAATTCGCGCAGCCCAACAAGTTGCTGGAGCCGACGCCAAACAGCGCCGTTCAATCGATTCATGGTATCATCTGGCGGCGAGCGCTCCGGGTCCAGCGCTAACAGTTAGCGCTGTTTGCCGCGGCTCAGCTCCCATACGTTGGACGACTCAGCGGTAGACTTCTTTTCGGTGGCCGATCTTCACAACATCAACGAGATGTCGCACATCGTCGATGGCGTACACGATTCGGTAGCGACCTTGCCGGAGACGGTACCGATCGCCTTGAGCAGCGAGCTTCTCACATCCACCCGGGCGCGGTTCCGCCGCTAGTGCCGAAATCTTTCTGGCGATTCGCTGCCGCTCCTTCTTCGGTACGACAGCCTCCAGTTCTTTGATCGCGGATGTCCGAATCTCGACGCTATATTGCGCCACGTTTCTTCAATTCTTTCAGCACGTCTTGGAACTTGTGGCGCCGCTCTCGGGATCGTTCCTTGAATGCGTCAAGGTCAGCTGCATCTTCCGAAAGGCTTTCCCGAACAGCCTCGTTCACCAGCTCCGATACGGAGCGATCCGTTTCCGCTGCCTTCAAGCGGAGGGCTCGGTGAATCTTGACGTCGAAATACACGGTTGCTCGCTTGGGTTCTCCCATAGAGGAGAATTATAGCGCTATAACGTCATAGCGCTATCAGCCGAGTTCGTCGCCCAACAAGTCGCTGGAGCCGGCGCCAAACAACGCAGTCCAATGGATTCATGGTATAGTCTGGCGGCGAGCGCTCCGGGGTCAGCGTTAAGGGCTAGCGCTGTTTGCCGCGGCTTAGCTCCCATACGTTAGGCTGCGCGGCGTGAACGTTTGGTAATGGCTTTGGCAACTTGCGAGCGCGTCGCTCCGAGTTCAAGCAGTGCTCGTACAAGAAGATCCATCGATACCGAAGGATCGGCGGTTTCCATTTTAGCCACGCGCGATTGGCTTGAACCCAGGCGCTTTGCCAGCTGCGTTTGCGTCAATTTGCGTGCTTGTCGACGCTTGCGAATGCTTTCCGCTAATCCAATTTTCATTTCGATGAGCGATGCCTCTTCCTTCGTAAGATTCAGAAATTCGGCGGCTGAACCCAGGCGCCATCCCGCCGCCTCGAGTTTCGCTTTCTTGCTCTTTTTCATCGCCATGTGCCTACCCCTTCGTGGCTTCGTCGTATCGTCTTAATCGATCCTTGCAGGCATCAATCACTTTGGCAGGGGTTTTCTGAGTCTTCTTTTCGAACACCTCTGCCACTACGATCGCATCGTGATCAACTCGAACGAGAATCCGCCAATTCTTGCTCTGGTCCCGTATCCGCAGCTCACGACATCGCCTGCCAACACTCGGCATCGGCCGTACCTGCGGCATCCCTACATTGGCGCCTCGTTGAAGCCTTCTGAGCAAGATTCCCGCCTCGACTCGTGCTTCTTTGGTAAAAGGCGGCGTCTTCACTTCACCGCCAAGCCACACCAATGGCTTGTCATGCTCAGTTATTTACTCATTGTATGTCAAATTTGATATTCGGCGAGAAGTGGAGAGCGCGAAGCCTAACCCGACGCTGCAGCTGACCTGCCACAGCGCCTTTCAATCGAATCATGGTAGAATCTGGCATTCAACCGGGCGCTTCGAGCCACCCAGTCAGCGGGCAGGCAGCTGAGTTCCCACACGTTGGGCGGCTTCCGAAAGACACCTATCCGGTTGCCTTCCATCGCATTGACGGCCGCTTCTTGGCCACTGCGCATTCCCGAAGATACAAATTGATCAACGTCTGGTACGGGATTCCAGTCTCATCCGCCAGATCACGAAAATATTCCAGCGTGTCCTCGTCCAGGCGAATCGTAAGTTGCTTCTTCAGCTGCTTTGCATAGGGATTCCGCCTACCTTTTGAGAAGTCATACTTCTTCTTCATTATTTCCACCTTTGCTCGTAATCTTTTCGTTCGGTTCGGTTGGCCTTACGCGCAGAAATGATCCGTATCACCGAGTCTTTTTCGCGATAGCAATGGCATATGACGAGCATTCGCAAGGCTGCGCTAATTCCCAAAAGCACGAATCGATCTTCTTCGTCGTCCTCATCATCTTCGATGAGGATTGCGCGATCATCGTAAAACACAGTTTGCGCTTCTTCGAACGAGACTCCGTGCTTGCGCTTGTTCGCAGCACTTTTTCGGGCATCCCACTCGAATCGCAGTTTCTTCACGAATCGAGTGTAACTACAATGTAGTGGATACGCAAATGTACCGGGTTTGCCGCCCAACAAGGCGCTGCGGCTGACCGGCCACAGCGCCTTCCAGTCGACCTTTGGTACCCTTTGGCATCGAACTCTGGCGCTTCTAGCCACCCGGCCAGCGGGCCCGGCAGCTCAGTTCCCATACGTTAGTTGGCGGAACCGTGGAGGGGCACATGTCTAGCAGGGTGATCGCAGCTGGAATCCTCGCAATTGGTGTTGCGGCCGCGGGTTGGTTCGCGGGACGAGGGCTCTATGAGGCCCGAGCCTCGGATCGTTTCGTCACGGTGAAAGGGGTCGCCGAGCGAGCAGTCGAGGCGGATATCGCCGTTTGGCCGCTCACCATCGTCGTCTCGGACAACGACCTGGCCACCGCCCACGACCACCTTGCTAGGAACGTGCGCGCAACTGAACAATTCCTGACCGATAATGGCATCTCGGCCTCTCAGATCAGCTCCCAGGGACTCAGCGTCATCGACACACAGTCCAACCGCTTCGGTTCCTCCGCGCCGGGCAACCGCTACACGATCAACCAGACGCTCGTCGTCCGGTCCGAAGATCCAAAGACTGTTCTTTCTGCGAGCGCACAAGTCGCGGAACTCGTGGCTGCGGGTGTGGTGTTGCAGTCTGGTGGGCCCTTTCAGAGCGTCGGCCCTTCCTTCATCTTCACGCGGCTCAACGAGCTGAAACCCGACATGATCGCCGAGGCGACTGCGCGGGCTCGAGAAGCTGCAGCGAAATTCGCCCAGGATTCGGGAGCGACGGTCGGGGGCATCCGCCGAGCCAACCAGGGCGTGTTTCAGATCCTCGCCCGTGACAAGATCGCCAGCATCGATGAACAGCACCAGCTGCACAAAATCGTTCGCGTCGTCTCTACGATCGAGTACTTCCTCGATGAGTAGAAACGCCCTACTCGAAACGCCGCCACCTGACGAGCGGCTTGTGCTGGAGTGCCGCAGTTTGCCGTTATCGACCTGTGTTACCCTCTTGCTGCAAAACCAGGTGGTTCAGCTGCGCGGTCAGCCTGTGGCACGCAGCCTGGCCGCGAGCCGTCGGGCCGCACGGCGCTCGTCATCAAAAGGAACTCGTTGGCCACACCCGAGGCGCTCGAATATCCCGCGCTCTGCTGTTCTCGCGACAACTCTGTCGTAGCGGTGGAGTCCGCGAGCCAACTCTGTTCATGTAATGCGCGCGCTTTGTTCCGGAGTCACTACTTCGACGATCTGCTCCTTTTCGATTTTCGAGCCACGCCATACCGAGTCGTCGCAGTCGAGCCCGCATCCCCGCTCGGCCAATGGAAACGCCTCGCAGCGCGCCTGCTGAATCGACGCTTGACTGTGGTACTCGAACTCGAACGCCTGGGCGAGCCCTCGCTGTCGCGAGCGAAGCAGACCGCCATCCAGTGGATTCACCGCGCACCCGAGTTCTGGGAGGCAGCGTACGAAATCTCGGAATGGGAGCATCGAATCGCCGAAGCCAGTGGGATGAAGAGTCTTTGCGCGGCTTTTCGGTAGCTGGCGCGCGGCCTAACAAGCCTCTGGACTCGACGCCAAACAGCGCAGTTCAATCGATCCGTGGTATGGTCTGGCGGCGGGCGCTTCGGGCTGGCGTCAACGTTTAGCGCTGTTTTTCGGGGCCGAGCGCCCACACGTTGGGCAGCGGGAGGCGATGTGGCGAACCTCACTTGTCGAATTTTGTGGTGGGTGCTCATTGGGTCGTTGGTGGTGTACGTCGCAGTCGCTCACGTTGCCCAGGTCGTGCCAAACCAGAATGCCCCGATCTCGTTGCTATTCCCGGTCTTCGTCGCTCTCTCGATCGCGATCGCGATCGCCACGATCATCATTCGACGACGCGCTCTATCGGAGCCGATCCAAGCCGGAAGACTGGATCCCTCAACTCCCCAGGGTCTTCAAGCGGCGTTTACACCATTCATCCTCAACCTCGTGCTGAGCGAGTCGGTCGGGATATATGGTCTCGTGCTCGCATTTCTATCGGCGCAGCCGCTCTACTCGGCCGGTTTCTCCGCGGCAGCCATCGCGCTCATGTTCGTGCACAGGCCCACCGCACGGGACCTCGTTCCGCCGATGTCCGCTCAGCGTCCATGAGGGCTGCTGCCTAACACGGCGTTTCAGCCTGCCCAGCGCCTTCCAATCGATCCGTGGTACCATCTAGCATCGAACTCAGGCGCTTTGGGCCACGCGGCCAGCGGGCCGGCAGCTCAGCTCCCATGCGTTAGCTGGCGGATTTCTCATTGAATCAGCTCGATTGTGAGTCCAGTCCCAACATTCTGCTGCTCGCGCCTCGCCTAACGCTGATATTTCTGCTCGCAGTTCTCTCGTCTTCCGCGTGTAATCCGATCGAATCTGCGCGCATCGATGACTGTCTCGATCGCGGTGGGAGCTACAACTACGAAGCCCAGGTTTGTGACTTCGAGCAAAGCCACGCTGTCCCCTGAACGCGAATTTCCGTAGAAGTATGGCTGTCGATAGTTTGCGTGGACCTCCACCCAACACCGCACTGAAACTGCCCGGCCACGGCTTCTTCCAATTGATCCATGGTACAATCCGCCATTGAACCGGGTGCCGCGAGACTGTCGGCCAGCGGGCCGGCAGCGGAGTGGCCATACGTTGGGCAGCCGCAGCGTGGCCAGCAAATCGAGCCTTCAACACGGCGCAAAAACGACGGCGAGACTGACTTTCGCCTTTGGTCTGGCATCTCTTGCGCTCGTCATCTCTTCCCTCATTTGTCTCTTGGTGGCCCTGTCCTACAGTGCATCGCCATTCACCGAATGGATCGAAGCGCTCTTCTTCTGGCTATCGGTCTTGTTCGCACTGTTATCCGTCATTACCGTCGTTCTTTCGGTGCTCCATCTGATCGAATTTTTCGTTCGCAATTTCCGCGGTCGTCAGATCCCCTGGCTCTTTGGATCCTCGGCGACCTATGCACTTTGGCTGTCAATTCTATGGTTTGTCTATCTCATCAGCGGCGAACTCTAGGCCCGGCCAGGAGTTTGCAGCTGCCCAACACGCCTTTGCAGTCGACTGGACAGTGCGCAGACGTTCTCGCGTAGAGATTCTCTCCAGTAGGTCGGTGGCGCTACCATCAGCTGGAGTCGACAGCTGAATGGTCAATTCGTTGGGCCGCGCGGCGCGATTGTTCGAACCCAAGCGCCGCCGCCATTTCGAGCTTTGCTTTCGATCCATGGTAAAGTCTGGCGCTGAGCCGGGTATCTCGATGCACCCAGGCGGCGAGCCGGTAGGCAAGCGCTCACACGTTGAGCTAGAGGGAGGTGGATATGGGTGCGGCGGTCGAGATCGGGGACAAGCTCCACATCATGACGCGACGCCTCTTCGAAGAAGATGTTCGCCGTCATTTCGTGGGCGAAGTCACTGCCGTTTCGGACGCCCTGGTCGAGATCCGAGGCTACACGTTCATCTTTCACTCCGGAAGCAATGAGTACAAGCGTCTACCCGAAGAGCGAACGCGGCTCTTCTCGCTGGGCGGCGCGGGTCAAATCGTCAACAAGATCCCCAGGAGCGTCGATGTGAGTTCGATCGTCTATCGAACCATTGAAGACCGCCTCGTGATTTCTGACGGTCGATCGTTCTCGCTGCCGGTGAATGAGTTCGGCTCAGCCCGCTAATCTTCCGCCTAACAAGGCACTGCAGCGATCCGGGCCACGGCACTCTCCATTCGATCCATGTTACCATCTGGCATCGAACTCCGGCGCTTCGAGCGATTCGGTCAGCGGGCCGGGCAGCCGAGCGCCCATACGTCGGGCAGCGGAGTCAGTCCGCCATGCCTCCAGGAAAGGCTCGAACATGAAGCTGATCGCCGGCGTTAGCGCCGCCGTCCTCGCGCTGCTGGTACTGATGCAGTTCGTTCCGTACGGGAAGAATCACGAGAACCCGCCGGTTGCGGGAGAACCGGCATGGGACACTCCGCGCACACGCGAGCTTTTCTTCGCGGCCTGCAAGGATTGCCATAGCAACGAGACGACGTGGCCCTGGTACGCCTCGATCGCTCCCGTCTCGTGGCTGGTCTATCACGACGTCGAGGAGGGCCGGTCGGAGTTCAATGTATCGCGGTGGGGGCAGGGGAAACAGGAGGCCGACGAGGCTGCGAAGATGGTGCGCAAAGGCAAGATGCCGCCGCGGTACTACCTCCCCGCGCATCCGGAAGCCCGACTCGGTGACACCGACGAGCGCGACCTGATTCGGGGATTGGTTGCGACATTCGGCGAAGAAGAAGACGATGATTGAAAAACGCCTTCGATGAGAAGGACGCAGACTTCCCCAGCAAGCGCGCCGAACCGAGGGAGAAGCCGAGTACGAGCACGGAGACCGGCCGCAGCGCCCCCGAATCGATCCACGGTACAAATCTGGCGGCGGGCGGGTGCGCCCGCGCCGGCGGTGACAGTTGACGCTGTTTGGCACGGCGGGTGGCCATACGTCAGGTGATGGAATGATGCGCGAAAGCCTGATCTTCGGTTGTGTCGTGGCGCTCATGCTTGGAGCCAGCACTTCGTGCAATCGGGCAGCCGTGCGCGTTCCCGGAACAGCGGGAACGTTCCATCCCACCAACACCGGTTTTCGTTCCGAGCATCGAGATGATCGCCTGCTCTACATCGAGTTCCCCGTCGATTCCCGGGAAGCGCATTTTGGCGAGCGAGTCGCCGCAACTCGTTGGAGGGGGTGTCGCACGGACACCTTTTGGGGCGATGCGGCGCCTCGAATCATCAGGGACGAACTCGCCGCCGAGATTGGCGCATCGGGTCTCTTCTCGCAGGTGGTAATCGAGCCGCCCCAGTCCGACCACCTCACGCTGCGCACCAACATACGGGCGTTTTGCTCCCAGGTCATCGGGATCTTCTTCGTGCGAGTCGCCGGAATCACCTCACTGGAATTCAGCCTGCTCGAAGGCGATGCCGCGTTGCTCGATGATCGGCTCGATCGTGTCGTCACGGATGCCGATGACGAATACACGGGTAGCAGTATCGGATTCATCAAACAGGCCATGCGGATCACGATGTCGGACAGCCTGCGGGAGCTGCTGCGAGAGTTTCTGCCGATGCTACAAGCCGCTGTTCGCGGCCCGCTCCCGGACGGGGCGCCGAAACCGACTGCCCCTTAGGCCACCCTCAGCCAGCGCCAGCGCCAGAAGAATACGAGTTCGACGACTGCGACCAGGAACAGAAACACGCACACGACGAGAAAGGCCACCGGATTTTCGGTACCGGGTATTCCCGCGACATTGATCCCGAGCAGTCCGGTCAGGAAACCCAGCGGCAGGAACAGCGCCGCCACGAGTGACAAGACGTACATGGTTCGGTTCGTCTGTTCCGATAGGCGCGCGGCCAGCTCGTCTTGCGTGACGCTGGCCCGTTCACGCCCGGCATCCAATTCCTCTACGTAGCGCGTAATCCGGTCCGAGCATTCGCGCAATTGCGCCCGGTTGGCTTTGTCCAACCAGTCCGCATCCTCCGTAACGGCCCGCGTGATGACTTCTCGCTGGGGACCGAGATAACGCCTGAGAGCGACGGCCATGCGCCGGATGCGGCTCAACTCTTCCCGAATCGAGGGATCCGGACCTTCGATCAGGGACTCTTCCAGCGCGTCGAGATCGTCCTCGAGGCTGGCGATGACCGGACCCATGCGGTCGATCAGCCTGGCGGAAAGCGTGGCGAGAAAATCGCCCGCCGTCTTCGGGCCGCGTTGCTCCTCCAGCTTCTTGGCGATGTCGCGAATCGCCAGCAGGGAACGACCCTCCATGCTGATGACGCGGTCTTTATCGATCCAGAGGCGCACGGCGATCATGTCCTCCGGGTCCGACCCGGGATTCAGATTGACGCCCCGGAGAATTGCGAGGGTTTCACCATTCGCCGTTTCGATGCGGGGCCTCGTCTCGTCCGCGAGGAGCGCTTCGGCGGAGAGCGCGTCGATCCCCGCCTCCGTATGAAGCCACTCTTCGGTCTTCTCATCATTGCGGTCGAGGTGAAGCCACAGGAAGCCTCCGTTGGGGCGCCATTGTACGACCTGCTCCCAGCTGATCGCAGTCGCCCGTCCGTCGGCGTCGATCGAAAATGAGAAAATCGGGTTTACTTCCGACACAGCGCGTACCTCCCAGGTGCGTGACCGCCATTCTTCAGCTTAACGCCGAATGATCGTCGGACAAAGCACTGCTTCCGATCGGCCACAGAGCAGTCGAATCGATCCATGGTAGAGTCTGGCAGTCAAACGGGGCGCTTCGAGCCGCCCAGCCAGTGGGCCGGCGACCGAGCTCCCGGACGTTAGGCGGCGTGCGATGCACAAACCGCAGGGAATTGAGCAATGAAGATCAAACTGATCGAGAATGGACCCATCATCATAGAGACGGAAGCCTCGGTTTCGTACAGCGAAGCGGGGTCTTCCGATGAGCAAGCGGGGCCGATCGTACTCTGTCGCTGCGGCGCATCCGCGCGAAAGCCATTTTGCGACGGGGGCCACAAGAAGGCGGAATTCAAGGCATTGGCGGCGGAGTTCAACACCCGGTAGAACTTCCGAACTTCGAGACATGGGGCGTATGCCCTGAACCGGTGCTTCCGCTGCCCGGATGCCGAACCGCACGAAGCGAGAAGTCATGGCTGGCGAACCCGTTACGGTCGTTGGGAGCTACATCTCCCCCTATGTTCGGAAGGTGCTCGTATGCCTCGACCTCAAGGGCGTCGCCTACCAGATCGATCCGATCGTCCCGTTCTTCGGCAACGAGCAGTTCAGCGCGCTCAACCCCGTCCGCCGCATTCCCGTGCTGATCGACGGCGACGTCACGCTCTCGGACTCCACGGTCATCTGCGAATATCTCGAAGAGCGCTGCCCGAACCCGTCACTCTATCCCTCGAGCCCCGAAGATCGCGGTCGGGCGCGATGGCTCGAGGAGTTCGCCGACACGCGGATCGGTGAAGTCTTGATCTGGCAGCTCTTCAACGAGCGAATCATTCGGCGCTTCGTCTGGGGAGAGGAGACCGATGAAGCCCGGGTGCGAAACGCGCTCGAAGTCGAGATCCCGCAGGTGCTCGACTATCTCGAGCGCGAACTCGATCCGGCTGGCGCCCCCTTCTACGGCAGCCTGGGGATCGCCGATATCGCCGTTGCGGCGTTCTTTCGCAACGCGGCGTTTGCTGGCTTCGAGGTCGACCCGCAGCGCTGGCCCCTCACGGCCAATTTCGTCGCCCGCACCCTCGACTGCGAGAGCTTCCGCAAGCTGCGACCGTTCGAAGAACTCTCGCTGAAGACTCCGATCGCGAAGCAGCGCGAAGCGCTGATGGAAGCGGGAGCGCCAATCTCACCATCTACACTCGGCGCGAGCACCCCGCGGCGCGGCGTGCTCGGCACGTGAGCGCGTCGCTTGGATTCGACACCCGGAACCTACGCGCTGCTGCTCGAGCTGCGCGAGCCCGCTGAACTGCAGGTCGGGCGCCTCGGCCAAATTCGCTTCGATTTGGCGTTCTATCTCTACTGCGGCAGCGCCTTCGGGCCCGGGGGTCTCGCGGCGCGCCTCGCACACCACCTCGGGCCGACGCGCCGCGCTCACTGGCACATCGACTACCTGCGGCAGATCGCAGAGGTCGTGGGCGTCTGGTACACCGGCGATGCGGCGCCGCTGGAGTGCGCGTGGGCGAGCGCCGCAGCGACACTTCGGGGCGCTTCGATCGTCCCGCGCTTTGGATCGTCCGACTGTCGCTGCCCATCCCACCTGTGCGGGTTGGCGCACCTGCCGAGCCTCGCGGCTTTTCGACGGCGGCTCAACGCCGTGCGCCCCGGCTGCGCGCGCATTCGGCAACGATCCATCGCATGACCGAAGCCGAGGCGTCCCCGCTCACTCGATCCGGCGAAACCGGTGGACCCAGACGCGGTGCTCCAGATCCCACTCCATCCCCCGGTGCATCCGCAGAATCAAATCGCGGTAGTCGTCCAGATTCGCGTAGCCCTCGGCCTGCGCGCTGGCCTCGGTCATGTCGCCGAGGCGGTCGTGGGTCAGGCCGATGATTTCGAACGCAATGCCCTCGAGCTCGAAGATCTCTCCGGGATAGCCGTAGATGCCATCCCGGCGCTGCTCGGTCTTCCGGCCCTCTATGGCCGCCTCGACGAGCTTCTCGTGTCGGATCAGTCGATCGATCGAGCAGGTCTTCTCGGGGTAGTCGTCGGAAGTCGTCATCGGGCGATCTTAGCTAGATTTAGGCGAGCGCTCCCAGCTGGCGCGATGAACGGGCGAAGGCACACGAGATGAGTTTGGAGCTGAAGGTGATCGGCGCCGGTCTGGGCCGCACGGGCACGACGTCGCTCAAGCTGGCGCTGGAAGCGCTGCTCGAAGGCCCCTGCTTTCACTTTCTGGAGTACAAGTCACACCCCGAATTGATGGCGCCCTGGCTCGCCTTGATCCAGGCCAACCCGCTGCGATCCAATCCCGACACATTCGGAGACATGCCGGTCTCTCAGTGGGAAACGGTGATGCCGGGCTACGTGGCCTGCGTGGACGAGCCCGCGAGCTACTACTGGAAACAGCTCTCGGACGCATTCCCCGAAGCGCTCGTGGTCCTGTCCGTGCGGGATACGGACGCGTGGTGGGCCTCCGTGCTGAAGATCGAGGAACACTACCAGGAGGAGATGAAGCGGCCCGAGCTCATCTCCGATGAGCGGCGCGAATTTCATCGATTCTCGGACGCGATCTATCCGCACCTGCAATCGGGAATATCCGAGGATGTCGAAAAGACCTTCTTCGAGGCGCACAACCGCAGGGTGCTCGAGCACGCCGCACGGGACCGGGAGTTCGCGCGGCGCTTCTTGTTGTGGCGTGTCGAGCAGGGCTGGGAGCCGATCTGCAACGCACTCGGCCTGCCCGTTCCCGACATCGCGTTTCCCCACGAGAACAAGAGAGCGGAATATCACGGCTACTGAAGCGCTCGATCCGGCGCCGGACTGTGCGGTCGGGCTATGACCTGGCTCCGGCTTCCTCGGCACTCAGCCGGATGATCTCGACGCGATCGGCGATCAACCGCATCAGCGTGCGATCTGGGATGCGCGATCCGCACTGACGGCACTTCCAGTCCCGACGGATGTTGGTCCGGCGCAGGGCGAGTGCGCGGCAAACCGGACACCACGCATCGTTGGCGCGTCCCGATCTCGAATGCCTCATCTGCCGACCTCACGCAGTCGCGATGACCGACTCCAGCATTCTTCATCGAGTCGCCGGTTGCTGTGAAGCGCTTCACAGCCACGCTTGACGGGCGGAACCTACGCTCTCGCTTTCAGGCGTCCTCGGAGATTCCCAGCTTCGCGCCGTGCTCGCCCAGGTAGGCGTCGAGCTGCCGTTTCGTCGCGTCGTCGTAGTGGTCCTCCAAGCGGCAAATGCGCTCGCCCTCGAAGTGGGCGGTTTCCTCGAGTTCGAACGCGAGGTCGGGGACACCCGCGGCGCGGTAGGTCGCGCGCCCGCGCACCCACACCGAATCGCCGTCCTCTCTCGGCCCCTCGATCAGCGCGAGTTCACGGCTCTCGAATTTGCGATCGAATTGATCGACGACTTGCTTGAAGTACGCCAGGATTGCAGCACGGCCCTCGAAGCAGCCCCCCATCGGGGGGTCGAAGTTGATCTGGTAGCTGGCAGCTTCCGTGAAGAAGGGCTCCAGCACCGACCAATCATCGCTCGCGTAGGCCTTCTCGAAAGCTGCTGCGTAGACACCGAACTGCGCGGTCTTCGACATCGCTTCCTCCTTCCGTTGCATCGATCGGGCTGGGATTCTAGCAGACGGGTCAACTAACAAGACGTCGTAGCCCGCACCGGGCGACCGCGTGCCATCGGTCCGTGGTACCATCGCGCGGCCTGCGCCCCGGCCCGGTAGCCAACGGTTGGCCCGTGGTTGCAGCGGAGCGGGCGCGCACGCGCATTCGATGAGGCCGATATGGATTTCAAGCTATTCGCGACCGTTTTCACCACGATCTTCGTCGCCGAACTCGGCGACAAGACCCAGCTGGCGACCCTGCTGTACGCATCCGACGCGTCGCACCCGAAAATGACCGTTTTCGCGGCCTCCGCCGCGGCGCTCGTGCTCACCTCGGCCCTCGGTGTGCTCGCGGGCGCTTTCATCGCCGAGCACGTGAATCCCAAGCTCATTCGTTGGGTTGCGGGGCTCGGCTTCATCGCCGTCGGAGCCTGGGTGCTGCTGTCTCACGAGTAGTCCCACCCCACTGCGCGCACGCCGAATGGCGGGCGCGAAAAGGAGCTGACTGATGGAATCCATGCAAGCGATCCGCGAAGTGATGGCCTGGATCACGGCCCTGAATCTGGGGATCCTGCTCTTCTCGACCGCCGTTCTCGCCGTGGCGGGTGCGCCGATCAAGCGGCTCCATGCGAGGATGTTCGACCTGTCCGAAAGCGATCTGTCGCGCGCCTACTTCCAGTACCTCGCGCAGTACAAGATCGCATTCCTCGTGTTCAATCTGGTGCCGTATCTGGCGTTGCACATCGTCGGATAGTTTCGCGCGAAGAACGGCTCGCTTCCGAAGCTAGTGCGATTGGGTCGAGCGCAGACCCCGCTGAACGAGTTCGTCGAGCTTCGAGAGAAAGCGCGAGCGGTCCTTGTCGGAGATCGCTCGCGGACCGCCGGACATCACACCGGTTTCGCGCAGGTAGGCGTTCAGATCCCGCGCGGCGAGGCGGTCGCCGATCGAGTCTTCGCTGAAGACCTTGCCGTCGGGGCCCAGTACGCGAGCACCCGCTTCCAGGCAGCGCGCCGCCAGCGGAATGTCGGCGGTCACGACGACGTCGTCTGCGCGCACGTTCTCCACGATCCAGTCGTCGGCCACATCGGGCCCGCGGTCGACCACGATCATCTCGACACCGAAGCCCTCGGGTACATTGATGCGGCAGTTCGCGACGAGCGCCACCCGAATCCCGTAGCGCGTCGCGACCACGTAGACTTCGTCCTTTACCGGACAGCCGTCGCCATCCACGAAGATTTCGATCATCGCGGGCTCTCTTTCATTTGCGACGGGCACGGTAGCGCACGTCGGCCGGCTTCGACTTCGACGCGACGCGAATCCGCACCAACCGACGACCGATTTCGCAACCGGTGCACCTCGCCTAACAGAAACTGCGCCGGATGCCCGTCGGCCAGCCGAATCGATCCCTGCTAAGGTTTGCGTCGCGAGCACTACGCGTCGATTGTTGAAAACAGGGAGATTGGAATGCCGATATTGTCGGCCCAGGAGGCACTCGACCGGCTCCGAGAGGGCAATCGCCGATTCGTTACCGGCACGCAGATCCGCGATACGAATCCGGGACACTCTCCGCCGGAAGAGTTGGCGAAGGGGCAGGAGCCCTTCGCGATCATTCTCGGCTGTTCGGACTCGCGCGTTCCCGCCGAGATCGTCTTCGACCAGGGCCTGGGCGATCTATTCGTGATCCGCGTCGCGGGCAACATCGTGGCGCCCTCCCAGGTGGGCAGTGTCGAGTTTGCAGCGGCGCGCTTCGGCACCCGGCTCGTGGTCGTCCTCGGCCATTCCCAGTGCGGGGCGATCAGCGCCACCCTGGAAGAACTGCAGCGGCCGACCGAGAACCAATCGATCAATCTGCGTTCGATCGTCGACCGGGTTCGGCCCTCGGTAGAATCGCTGCTCCAATCCAGACTCGAGGGCGATCCGGAGGCGCTGGTGGAGCGCGCGGTGCGCGCGAATGTGGGCGTTTCGGTAAATCATCTGCGCCACGGCTCCGAAATCCTCGAACAGTTGATCCGAGACGAGGGCCTGCGCGTCGTAGGCGCCGAATATTCGCTCGAGACGGGTGAGGTCGATTTCTTTGATTGCGCGCAACTCGATTGAATTCGATTCGAGCGCGGCCAACAACGAATCCGCGAAAACACCCACCGCCCGATTCGACACACCAACCGGAGAGACCAAATGACGCAACTAGACCAGCAGAAGGTAGAGCGCTTCGCGGTGCGAATGGCGGACATCGTAAATGGCGGCGCGCTCTCGCTCATGATCAGCATCGGCTACGAAACGGGATTGTTCGAGGCGATGGAGAAAATGGCCCCCGCGAGCAGTGAGGAGATCGCATCCGAAGCGGGGTTGAACGAGCGATACGTCCGAGAGTGGCTCGATGCGATGGTCACTGGAAGGGTCGTCGATTACTCGCCCGAGAGCGGCACCTACGTCTTGCCAGCGGAACACGCGGCCTCACTGACACTCGCTTCCGGCCCGGACAACATGGCGGTGCTGGCGCATTCGCTACCTCTGCTGGCCCGCGTGCAGGCAGACATCGTCGAGTGTTTTCGCAAAGGCGGTGGCGTGTTCTACGACCAGTACCCCGAATACATGGCCTTGTGGGCGGAGCTCAACGAGCAGATCTTCGAGCGAACGCTGATCTCGAAAGTGATTCCACTCGTACCCGGCCTACGTGATCGTTTGGCACAGGGCATCGATGTATTGGAGATCGGCTGCGGCGAGGGCCACTCGCTGAACCTACTCGCGAGCGAATACCCCACGAGTCGATTCAGGGGCTACGAATTCCGCGAGAATGCCGTACAGCAGGCGACCGCCAAGGCGAGATCGCTCGGATCGAACAACGTCCAATTCAAGAGCCAGGACATTACGCAGTTGGGAGAGTCCGCCGCCTACGATTTCATCGTGTGCTTCGACGTGATCCACGATCAGGCCCACCCCCGCACCGTATTGAAAAACGTCGCGGACGCCCTCCGGGCCGACGGCATCTTCTTGATGGTCGATGTGCGGGCGTCGAGCGACGTCCACGAGAATCTCGAACACCCGTTGGCCCCTTTTCTCTACACGACCTCGACCATGCACTGCATGACGGTTTCACTCGCACTGGACGGCGAGGGACTGGGCACGATGTGGGGCGAGCGGCAGGCCCGGGAACTCCTGGCCGAGGCCGGGTTTCGCGACGTTTCCGTGGAGCACGTCGAGGGCGACATCTTCAACAACTTCTACGTCGCTCGCAAAGGCTAGCGTTGCCGCAGAAACGCCGGGACGAATTCGAGGACTGGCGTCAGGCGCGGCTCGATCGCACTCGGCCGAGCGCCGCCAGCGAGAGCAACCCCACCAGCAGAAGCCTGCCCGCCGTGCCGGCTGCGGGGATCGGCGGCGGCTCGGCGCTGCACGAGAGCGGTCCGACGACCTCGGGAACGAACGCGTGGCTGAGCGGCGAAAGGTGGACGGTGACGTCGACCTGGGCGCCCGCGGGCTCGCAATTGCCCTGAACGAACCCCACGTGCACCATGTCGCAGACGCCCGGCCAACCCTGGGTGTCGAAGCGGTCCGCTCGGTCGATCGTCACGTCTTGGGTCCAGCTCGCCCCCTGAATCGCGCACGACCCAGTTCGAACGCACGGGTCGTCCTGGGTTTCGGCACACCCATTGTAGGTCTCCGTCCCGATGGCGCGCGCGGGAGCGGGTGCCGTCAGCAGAACGACCAGCAGCGCTTGCACGACGAGCCCGGCGAGTTTCCGCTCGCTCATACACGATCCTCTTTCACCACACCGATCGGGCGATTATATCACCACCCGCCTGGCGAGCGTCGGCCGTCGATCTGCCGTAGATCAATCCAGATGAAATCCAGTACCATGCGAAGGCTTCTTGCGCCCCACAGCGAGCGTGCCGAGATGTCGCCGCTGATCGCAACGGGATTTCGGGAATGCATCGAGAACTCACCGCGGGCGCTTCACAAAGCAGAGGAGTGGGATGATGATCGGATACGTCACGCTGGGAACCAACGACCTCGAGCGCGCCGCGCAGTTCTACGACCAGCTTCTGAAGGAGATCGGCGCGAGCCGCTTCATGGAAACCGACCAGTTCGTCGCCTGGACGGTTGCGCCCGACAAACCCGCGCTGTCGGTGACCAAGGCCTTCGACGGAAAGCCGGCGACTGTCGGCAATGGCGTGATGGTGGCGCTCGCGATGCGCTCGCCGGAGCAGGTCGACTCGTTCTACGCGAGGGCCATCGAGCTCGGCGCGACGGACGAGGGCGCGCCGGGCCCGCGCGGCGAGGGTTTCTACGCCGGTTACTTTCGCGACCTCGACGGCAACAAGCTCAACGCCTTCTGCATGGGGTAATCGATTCGACCGCGTGAAGGCGAAATGAATCCGAAGGAGGCGAATCGTGCCGCACCGCGAACACAAGGCGCTGCGAATCTCGCTGATCGCAATTGGAATTGCGTTCCTGATGATCTATCCGCTGATGATCGTCTGGCCGTCGGGCTGGTCGTGGCAACCCAGCCAACACGAGTACGAGCAGATGATCGTCGGCATCTACGCGACGCTCGGCATCTTCCTGCTCTGGGCTTCGCGAAACCCCGAAGCGCATCTGAGCCTGATCTGGTTCACCGCCTGGTCGAGCGCCGTGCACGGCGGGATCATGGCCGTGCAGGCCATCGTCGATCCCGCGGAGCGCGGACACCTGCCGGGCGACGTCGCGGTGCTATTGCTCGTGGCGGTCGTGCTCGCGCTGCTGACGCCGCGCGACGTGGTCGGTAGGGTCGGCGCCGCCGACTGAGCGCCAACGCTCGACTCGAGACGGGAAGCGGGGCCGAACCAGCGGCGGAAAGCCGCCGTTTTGTGCCGTAGCGAGAATCGACGCTGCGGGTGCGAAACACCGCATCATGTCGCCGATTGAGAACCCTCGTCGGCTGCTTCGTCTACCTCGGGCGGGGCGAGTGCGACGCGCAGCTTGTGGGCGCGGCGGCGGGAGCTATCGATCACCGTGGCGAGGTAGGGGCCGACCCGAACCTCATCCCCCTTCCTCGGCAGTCGACCGAGGCGCGCCGTGACGTGCCCGCCGATCGAATCCTCCTCCTCGGCCTCTTCCTCGGGCAGATCGAAATCGAGCCGGTCCTCGAGTTCCGGCAGCGGCATGCGACCGCTGACCTCGTAGATGCCCTCCGAGAGCTCGACGAAGTCGGCGTCTTCGCTGTCGAATTCGTCGCCCAGCGGGCCCACGATCTCTTCGAGCGCATCCTCGCGAAACGCGAGCCCGATCGCCGTGCCGTGCTCGTCGAGCACGACCGCGCACTGTTGGCGGTGTTGTTGGAGTTCGCGCAGGAAATTCGAGATCGACATGGTGTCGGAAACGAAGACGGGCGGGCGGGCGATCGCGCGCAGATCGGGCGTTTCGCCGCGCAGCGTCGCGTCGAGAACATCTCTCGAATGCACGATCCCGATGATCGTATCCAGCCCCAGCTCGCACAACGCGAAGCGCGAGTGCCCGCCGGTGCGGATGTGTTCGAGATTCTCCTCGAGCGGGTTGCCGGCGATCAGGAAGTCGACCTCGATGCGCGGAACCACGATGTGGCGAACCTCGAGATCGATGATGCGAAAGACGTTCTCGCTGAGTTCGTATTCGTGATCCGAGATCTTGCCCGCGCGCGCGGAGAGCGAGAGGATGCTGCGAATCTCCTCGGAAGAGTGGCTGGTCTCGTGCCCGAGTTCGGGCGGCAACCCGATCAGCTTGAGCAGCCCGTTCGAGATCCAGTTGATCATGTGGATGAACGGCCCGAACAGCCAGGTGAACGCGCGCAGGGGCGGCGCGGTGGCCAGCGCCATCTTCTCGGCGCGCCGCAGCGCCCACATCTTCGGAGCCTGCTCGCCGACCGTCATGTGGAGCACGGTGATCACCGCGAACGCGAGCCCGATCGAAACGAACGAAACCCAACCCGCGTCCTCGGCGATCGGCAGCCCGACCCCGCCCGCCGCGGCGATCAGCAGCACCGATACGGCCGGCTCGCCGAGCGCACCCAGGATCAGGCTGGCGAGCGTGATGCCGAGCTGGCAGGCCGAGAGATAGCGGTCGAGGTGGCGCAGGATGTGCTGGACGGCGGGCGCGGCGCGGCTGCCGTCGCGCCCGAGCTGGGCAATCCGGGGCTCGCGGGCCTTGACGAGCGCGAATTCGGCCGCCACGAAGAAGCCATTGAGCAGCACGAAGAAGACCGTGGCGCCGAGCCGCCAGGCCACGCCGAAGAGGTCGATGGACGGATGCGGGTCGGTCAACGCACTGCGCCCGAGCGGAGGGCGACGGGCTGGACCCGGGCGGCCGTCGCCGGATGTGGCGATGGAATGTCGTTATCGAACATGCGTTCTACCCCTCACCGGGCTCCGCCAGCGCTGGGGCGAATGGCCTGACGAAGTCTCGCACCATTTCGTACAATGCCGACCCGTCGGCCGCAAGAGAAGCCCGGGATCCGGCATCGGATCCCGCGACCCCGATGTCCGGCGCTCGGTCCAAATCGCAATGCGATGAGGCCCCGACAGGGGTGCGCCAGGCCCCACTTGCCGTTGGCTCGATCTGTGTAATACACCGTGGCACGCGGCGATCTGCGCCGCCGCCAACAAGGAAAGAAGGAGAACCCCCTGTGATCAAGGCCGAATACATCTGGATGGACGGAACCCAGCCGACCAAGCGACTTCGCTCCAAGACGAAGATCCTCGAGAAGGGGTCCTGGCTCGAGCGCAAGTCGGAGCTGCCCAAGTGGGGCTTCGACGGGTCGAGCACCGGACAGGCGACCGGCGAGCAATCGGATTGCCTGCTCCAGCCCGTCTTCCACTGCCTGGATCCCGTGCGCGGCGGCGACCACATCCTGGTGCTCTGCGAGGTGCGCGATTTCAACGACGAGCCCCATCCCACCAACACGCGGGCGATCCTGCGGAGAGATCTCGACCGCTATGCGGAGCACGAGCCGCTCTTCGGCATCGAGCAGGAGTACACGATGTTTCGCGGCATGCGCCCGCTCGGCTGGCCCGAAGGTGGATACCCGGCTCCGCAGGGCCCGTTCTATTGCGGCGTCGGCGCCGACGAGGTCTTCGGTCGCAAGATCGTCGAGCAGCACCTCGAGGCCTGTCTGAGCGCGGGCCTCACCGTCTCGGGATTGAACGCCGAGGTGATGCCCGGCCAGTGGGAGTTCCAGATCGGCCCCGAAGATGCGCTCGATGCCTGCGACCAGTTGTTGATCGCGCGCTACCTGCTGTATCGGATCGGAGAAGACCACGGCGTGAGCCTGTCGCTCGACCCCAAGCCCGTGCGCGGCGATTGGAATGGCGCGGGCGCTCACACCAATTTCTCCACCAAGGCGATGCGCGAAGAGGGCGGACTCGCCGTGATCGAAGACGCCTGCCGCAAGCTCGAAGCGCGACACGACCTGCACATCGACAACTACGGCGAGGGGATCGAGCGCAGGCTCACCGGCCTGCACGAAACCTGCTCCTACCACGAATTTGCGTGGGGCGTCGGGCACCGCGGGGCGTCGATCCGGATCCCGCTGCAGGTCGCGCAGGACGGGCGCGGTTACCTCGAAGACCGTCGGCCGAACGCGAACATGGATCCCTACGTGGTGACGCGGCTGATGATCGAGACGGTCTGCAGCGAGTGACACGAGCCCGCGGCGGGGTGAGGTGTTGATCGACGCGCGCCGATTGCTGAGGACCGACTTCCGGGTGCCCGAGCGGCTCGAAACCGACGAGTTTCGGCTGCGCATGCTGACCGTGAACGATCTGGTGAAGGATTACGACGCGGTGATGTCGAGCGTCGAACACCTGAAGTCCACCTTCAGCATCATTTCCGAAGACGACTGGCCCGAGGGCCTCACGCTCGAAGAGGATCTGATCGACCTCGGTTGGCACCAGCGCGAATTCACGCTCGGCTTCTCGTTCGCCTACACCGTGATGAGCCCCGACGAATCCATCTGCCTGGGCTGCGTCTATTTCGAGCCCACCTCCAAGCCGGACTACGACGTGATGATCACGATGTGGGTGCGCGAGTCGGAACTCGCCGGCGGGCTCGACCGCAGGTTGTTCCAGGCCGTCAAAGCCTGGGTCGCGTCCGAGTGGCCGTTCTCCAATCCCGCCTACCCGGGTCGCGAGATTCCGCTCGCCGCCTGGCACGCGCTGAACGACGCGCGATAGCGAAACCCGACGGCGCCGATTCGATCGGCGGCCGCACGGGCGGAGGCTGCATCTTCGCCGCTCAGAATTTGCTTTCGGTTTCTTCGCGTGGGTGGCATCATGGGGTGGATCGGTACGCGGAGCAGCCATGGGGTTGACCTACTCGATCGAGAGAGAACTCGTCACGGTAATCGCCGAGGGTTCCTTCAGCGTTGCGGACGTCCACGGCTCGTTCGCGAGGATCCGATCCGAGTTCGAGGGATCGGTGCCCATCCAGATCCTGATCGTCGACCACGGATCCGAGTTCGAACCCAATCGCGAAGAAGTCCAGGAACTGGCCCGGGGATGGGGCGAGATCTTTCGCGGCGTACCGGTGCGAATCGCGCTGCTGGTCGAGAAGAACATCCACTACGGGCTCGGGAGAATGGTTTCGGTCTACGCCCGACAACACGATCTCCCGTTCGACGTGTTCCGACACAGCCTCGACGCGATGCAGTGGCTCGCGAGAGAAGAGAGCCCTTCCCGCCCGCTGTACGTCTGACCGCAGGCCGATCGTTTCCGGGTCGCGCCGCGGCTAGGAGAGTTCTCGCTTCAGGATCTTTCCGGTCGAGCCCTTGGGCAGCGCGTCCATGAACTCGACGACGCGCGGGTACTTGTAGGCGGCCAGCCGCTGCTTGCAGAAGGCGATCACGTCTTCCGCGCTGAGTTCGGCGCCCGGGGCGAGCACGACGATGGCCTTGACCTCCTCGCCCTTCTCCTCGTCGGGAATGCCGATCACGGCGGCTTCGACGATCGAATCGTGGGCGGAGAGCACTTCCTCGACTTCTCGCGGATACACGTTGAAGCCGCCGCGCAGGATCATGTCCTTCTTGCGATCGACGATCGTGTAGTAGCCCTCGGGGCTGCGGATGCCGATGTCTCCGGAGTGGAACCAGCCGCCGCGCAGCGCGTCCTTGGTGGCGTCGGGCCGGTTCAGGTAGCCCTTCATGATGTGATGGCCGCGCATGCAGATCTCGCCGGCCTCTCCGTCGGGCAGTGGGCGATCGTTTTCGTCGACGACCCGCATCTCGGTCCCCCAGACCGGGTAACCGATCGAGCCGGGGTGCCTCGGCCGGCTCAGCATGTTGAAGCTCGCGACCGGGGAGGTCTCGGAGAGCCCGTATCCCTCGAGGATCTGCACGGGGTACTTCGCCTCGAAGGCCTTCATGATCTCGACGGGCATCGGCGCGCCGCCCGACATGCAGTACTTGAGCGAAGAGAGATCGTACTCGCGCTCGCACTCGTGATGGAGCAGCGCGAAGTACATCGTCGGCACGCCGGTGAAGACCGTGACGCGGTCGCGCTCCATGATCTTGAAGGCGTCCTCGGGCGTGAATCGCGGCAGCATCGTGACGGTCCCGCCCATCGAGATCGCCACGTTCTGAACGCAGGTCTGCCCGAACGAATGGAACAGCGGCAGCGTCGCGAACAAGACGACGTCGGGCTCGACCGGCATCAGGCGCGGCACCACCACCGAGCAGTTGAAGAACAGATTCGAGTGGGTGAGTTCGGCGCCCTTGGGCTTGCCGGTCGTGCCCGAGGTGTAGAGAACCACGGCGGTGTCGGTCGGCAGCGTCGGATACAGGTCGGTCAGGGGCGGCTGTTCGACCATGGCTTCGAGCGCATCGTCGCCCTCGCCGTTGGTCCAGACGATCGGAACGCCCGCGGCCTCCGCACCCGCCTTGACGGATTCCGCGAAGAACGGGTGCGCGATCAGCAGCTGCGCGCCGGAGTCCTCCAGGTGATAGGTGATTTCGGGCGCGGAGAGCAGCACGTTGAGCGGAACTGCGGTGAAGCCCGCGTAGAGGATCGCGAAATACGCGCTGGTGAATTCCGGAACATTCGGGATCAACAGCGCAACCTTCTGGCCCGGGACGATGCCGCGCTCGAGCAGCGCCGTCGCGATCCCGCGCGCCTGGCGATCGATTTCCGCATAGGTCAGCTCGCGCTCGTTCAGGCGAACCGCGACGTGGTCGGGTCGATCGATTGCGCTCTCGTGCAGGATCACGCCGAGGTTGAGTTGCATGTATTGCCTCCTGTTGCGCTACACCGCGCCCATACTAAACGAACTCAAACGAACTGCGCCGCAAAGATCAGACGGGGAGATCCGCCCGCCCGAAGAGCGCCTCCAGTTCGATGCCCCGCGCCTCGAAGGCCGCCGCGGCGCCCTCGCCGCGGTCCACGAGACACAGGACTCGCGCCACCTTACCACCCTCGGCTTAGACTGCGTCAAGTGCTTCGAGCGTCGAGCCGCCCGTGGTCGCGGTATCCTCGACCAGCGCCACCGCCTGGCCCGGCGCGAAGCCGCCCTCGATGCGCCTGCCGAGGCCGTGCTTCTTGGTCTCCTTGCGCACGAAGAAGCCGAGCAGCGCGCTGGCGGGATCGCGCGCGGCCGCGGCCGCCAGCACCGCGGAGACCAGCGGCACGGCGCCGACCGCCATGCCGCCG
>JAFDBP010000034.1 GCA_019313245.1 Deltaproteobacteria bacterium | reverse complement strand
CGCAAGCCCGCGAGGAATCGCTTGAAGTAATCGACGGAGATCACGACGCTGCCCGTGATCAGCGCGCACTCCGCAACCTGCCAACCGGGTGGCACGCTGCGAAAGGTGACCGCGGGCACGCCGCGCCAACGCAGCTCGCGCTTGCGGATCGACGCGTAGTGGCGCCGCTCGACGGCGGCCCCGGTGAAATACGCCAGCACCAGCAGCGCGAGCGGCAGCCCGATCCGAAGCGCCAGCTCCCCCGTGGGATCCACGGCTATTCGACCGTGACCGCGGTGCCGTAGGCGAAGAGTTCGGCCGCACCCTGCGCGACGGAACTCGTCGAGAAGCGCACGTTCACCACGGCGTTCGCGCCGAGCGATTCCGCCTCTCGCACCATGCGACCGACGGCGTCCTCGCGCGCTTCCGCGATCAGCTCCGTGTAGGCCTTGAGTTCGCCGCCGACGATGTTCTTGAAACCCGCCATGATGTCCTTGCCGATGTGCTTCGCGCGCACCGTGCTGCCCGACACCACGCCGAAGAACCGCGTGATCTGCTTGCCCGGAATCGTCTCGGTATTGCTGAGAATCACCGCCAACCTCCTCGTGATGGATCGATCGGGCCGCGCGGCGATTCGCCCGGCCGACAGCGCCCTGGGGGGATGAGCGGCAGCCTAGCGTGACGGCGCGCGGGACCCCAAAGCGCCGGGCGTCGTCCGCGGGCTTTTGTCGAGCTAAGCTGGCGGCGCTTCTTGGACGGACCTTCTTTCGGGCGCTGCCCGACACTCCCACAGGGGGTTTGGATGCGACGCGTTTTCCCGTGGCTGGCCGCGGGGCTCTTGCTTGCGGCCGCGCCGGCTGCGGCCGACGAGATCCTGGTCGACGGCATCGCCGCCCAGGTCGGCGAAGACGTCGTCCTCGTCTCCGAAGTGTTGGCGATGGTCGCGGAAGGCGAGAAGCAGATGCGCGCGGCCGGCGTTCCCGAGGACCAGATCGCGAAGCTCCGCGCCCAGGGGCTCGAGCGGCTGATCGAAGACAAGTTGATCCGCAGCGAAGTCAAGCGGATGGAACTCTACGCCTCCGACGCCGAGGTCGACGAAACCATCGGCATGATCGCGAGCGACAACGGGCTCACACCCGAGCAGCTCGAAAAGAGCGTGCGCGCCAAGAACCTGGACTTCGACGATTACCGCGAGCAGATCAAGCAGAAGATCGAGAACCAGCGCGTGATCCAGGTGGCGCTGCTGCCGAAGGTCGAGGTCGAACAGAGCGCGGTGCGCCGACTCTACGAACAGCGCTACAAGGACCAGCCCGACGGCGGCGAGCAGATCCACCTGCGCCACCTGCTGGTTCCCGCCGGACAGGAGAAGGATCTCGATACCGCCTGTGCGGAGGTGACTGCAGCCGCCGAGCGGATTGCCGCCGGAGAGGCGTTCGAGGCCGTGGCGTCCGAGATCTCGGTGATCGCACCCGAGCAGGGCGGCGACATCGGCTGGGTGCACGCGTCGTCGCTGGCGTCGTGGATGGCCAGGCTCGTGGCGGAACTCGAACCGGGCCAGGTCAGTCCGGTCAATCGGCAGCCGTTCGGCTGCAACCTGCTCAAGCTCGTCGAGAGGAAGGCCTTCGAGCGCGTCAGCTACGAAATGGCCGAGCCGCAACTGTTTCGCGAAATCCAGCAGATGATGATCGAAGCCGAGTTCGTGACCTGGATGGAGGAACTCCGAGAGCGCACCTACATCCAGCGTTACGGCTACTTCGCGGAGGCCGCCACACTCGACACCACCACCGCCGATTCCGCCGACGCGAACCAGGACATGCTATTCCAGTGAGCGGTGAGCCCTCACCGCTCACACACATCCTGATCAGAGGTGCCCGCGAACACAATCTGGCCGACTTCGAAGTCTGCATTCCGCGAGACCAGCTCGTCGTCGTCACCGGCCTTTCCGGTTCCGGGAAATCCTCTCTCGCATTCGACACCATCTACGCCGAGGGTCAACGCCGCTACGTAGAATCGCTGTCCGCCTACGCGCGTCAGTTTCTCGAGCAGATGGCGAAGCCCGACGTCGATTCGATCGACGGCCTCTCGCCCGCGATCGCGATCGAACAGCGCAGCGTCGGCAGCAGCCCGCGATCCACCGTCGGGACCGCGACCGAGATCTACGACTATCTGCGGCTGCTCTACGCGCGCATCGGACAGCCCTTCTGCCATCGCTGCGGAAACCCGATTGCGAGCCAGACCCTCCAACAGATGACCGATCGCGTACTCGCGTTGGCGGAGGGCACGAAGCTCCAGATCCTCGCGCCCGTGATTCGGGGGCGAAAGGGCGAACACCGCAAGGAGCTGCGGGAACTCTCGAAGCGGGGCTTCGTGCGGGTGCGCATCGACGGCGAAATGCGCGAACTCGCCGACGAGATTTCGATCGCCAAGCAGTCGAAGCACGACATCGACGTCGCAATCGACCGGGTCGTGGCGAAGGGCGGCGCGCGCAAGCGCATCGCCGAGTCGATCGAGACGGCGGTGCGCATTTCGGGCGGCCTCGTCTGTGTCGACGTCGGCCCGGGGCAACGGGAGTGGACCCTCTCCGAGCACAGCGCGTGCGTCGATTGCGGCATCTCCTACCCGGAAATCGAACCGCGCTCGTTCTCGTTCAACAGCCCACACGGCGCCTGCCGGCACTGCAGCGGTCTGGGGACGCACGACGAATTCGACGCGGCGCTGATCGTGCCCGACGCGTCGCGCTCGATCGCGCGCAAGGCCATCGCGCCCTGGAGCGGGCGGCGCGTCCCGATCTACTACCGCCGCGTGCTCGACGCGCTCGCCGAGCACTACGAGATCTCGCTCGAAACGCCGTGGGGCGAACTCGACGAGCGCGCGCGCGACGGAATCCTGCACGGTGCGAGAGAAGAGATCGCCTTCGCGTTCGAGGCGGGCAAGCGCGGTCGCTCGATCAAACGCGAGTGGGATGGCGTGCTCGCCGAACTCGAGCGGCGCTACGCGCGCGCCGGCGAAGCCGAGCGCAGGGAACTCGCGCGCTTTCGGTCGCCGCGCCGTTGCCCCGATTGCGACGGATCGCGGCTGCGCATCGAGGCCCGCAGCATTCGGGTGGGCGGCGAATCGATCGCGGCGCTGACGCGGCGCTCGGTCGGGGATCTCGCCGACTTCTTCGAACAGCTCGAACTCACGCCCGCGGAGCGCAGCATCGCGCAGAAGGTCATCGTCGAGATTCGGGATCGATTGCGCTTCCTGAGCGACGTCGGACTCGACTACCTCACGCTCGACCGCAGCAGCAATTCGCTCTCGGGCGGCGAAAGCCAGCGCATCCGCCTGGCGACCCAGGTGGGCGCGAGCTTGATGGGGGTGCTCTACATCCTCGACGAGCCCTCGATCGGCCTGCATCCGAGGGACAACCAGCGCTTGCTCGAAACGCTCGCGCGGCTGCGCGACGGCGGCAACAGCGTGCTCGTCGTCGAGCACGACGAGGCGACGATCCGCGCCGCGGATTTCGTGATCGACATGGGGCCCGGCGCGGGCATTCACGGCGGACAGATCGTCGCGCTCGGCACACCCGACGAGATTGCCGCGAGCGACGGCTCGATCACGGGCGATTACCTCGCGGGGCGGCGCTGCATCCGCGTGCCGGCGCGGCGCAGACCTCGCGGCGAGCGGGAGCTCGTCGTCGAGAACTGTCGCGGCCACAACCTGAAGAACCTCGACGTGCGCATTCCGCTGGGCCTGCTCACGGCGGTGACCGGAGTGTCGGGCTCGGGAAAATCGACACTGATCAACGACACGCTCTACCGCGCGCTCGCGGCTCGCCTGCATCGGGCGGAAACGCCCGCGGCTGCGTTCGATCGGATTCGGGGACTCGACGCCATCGACAACGTGGTCGACGTGAGCCAGGCGCCGATCGGGCGCACGCCGCGCAGCAATCCCGCCACCTACACGGGTGCGCTCTCGGGCATCCGGCGGCTGTTCAGCCAGGTTCCCGAGGCGCGCGTTCGCGGTTATGCGCCGGGGCGTTTCTCGTTCAACGTGAAGGGGGGTCGCTGCGAGGCCTGCCAGGGCAACGGCACCCTGCGCGTGGAGATGCACTTCCTGCCCGACATCTTCGTGACCTGCGAGGAGTGCGCGGGTCGGCGCTACAACCGCGAGACGCTCGAGATCCGCTACAAGGGCTACAGCATCGCGGACGTGCTCGAGATGAGCGTCGAGGAAGCGCTCGATTTCGCGGCCAACGTGCCGTCGCTGCGGCGCCCGCTGCAGACCCTGTTCGATGTCGGGCTCGGCTACCTCCACGTGGGTCAGTCGGCCACGACGCTCTCGGGCGGCGAGGCGCAGCGCGTCAAACTCGCCAAGGAACTCTCGCGCCGCGACACGGGGCGCACCCTCTACCTGCTCGACGAGCCGACCACGGGCCTGCATTTTGCGGACGTCGAGCAACTGTTGGGCGTGCGCGATCAGCTGGTCGAGAAGGGCAACACGGTGGTGGTGATCGAGCACCACCCGGATGTGATCAAGACGGCCGACCACGTGATCGACCTGGGCCCCGAGGGTGGCGAGGCGGGCGGATCGATCGTCGTCTCAGGTACACCGGAAGAGGTCGCCGGCTGCGCGGCGAGCCATACGGGAAGGGCGCTGCGCGAGGTGTTGTAGGCGGCGCGCGGATGGCGGCGCGCGCGGCGAGGGCTAGAGTCCGGAAGAACGCATCTTCCAAGGCGAGGGAAATCGCGCTGCTCGAATGGATCTCGATCGCAATTCCGTGTTTGAACGGGTTGAGCGCGGCCCTGCTGGTGACCGCGTTCGCGGCGATTCGCCGCGGCGAACGCGAGCGGCATCGCAATCTGATGCTGGCGAATCTCGGCGTCTCGATCGTGTTTCTGGTCTGCTACGTGATTCAGGTGTCGAGCGTGGGGCACAAAGCGTTCCCCGGCGATGACTGGGTGCGCGTGCTCTTCCTGACGATCCTCACCAGCCACACGATTCTCGCCGTTTGCCTGGTACCGCTCGTGCTGCGCACGTTCTTCCTCGCGATTCGGCAGCGCTTCGACGAGCACCGGCGCATCGCCCGGATCACCTTCCCGATCTGGCTCTACGTTTCGGTCACGGGTGTGGTGATCTACTGGATGGTGAATCACCTGCGACCCTACGCCTGAGTCGAGGCGCGGGCGGAATTCAAGCGAGGTCGGCGAACAGATCGACGCGCTGTTCGGCTTTGGCCGCTTCGGCGACTTCGGCGAGGTTCGAGCCGTCCGCCCAGTCGCGCAGGCGCCTGCTGAGTCGGCTCCAACTGCCGTGAAGCGGACACGGAGTCAGTTCATCGCAGTTTCCCCAACCGAACGCGCAACGCCCTTCGGTCGGAAACGCGTCGATCGCATCCAGGATGTCGATGAATGGAATCTCGGCGGCGGGTCGAGCGAGCGAAAAACCCCCACCTTGCCCCTTTTGCGAGACGAGCAGCTTGGCGAGTACCAGGCGCCGCAGGATCTTGGACAGATAGGGGGCTGGGATCCCCGTAGCCTTTCCGAGATCGGCGGCGCGGATCTTCTTCCCTTCGGGGAGAATCGCCAGTGCCGACATGGCGCGAATTGCGTATTCAGCGGTCTGGGAGATGAACATGTCGCTCCTGGG
>JAFDBP010000033.1 GCA_019313245.1 Deltaproteobacteria bacterium | reverse complement strand
GGAAATAGCCCGTGCCGCCCCTGCTCCGCATCTTCCTCGCGCTGCTCTCGCTGTTCTTCGTGGTGGCCGTCGGCCTGTCCGTACAGCTGCCGCGCGTTTGTGCCGAGGACGCCGCCCGCGCGCGCCTGCCCGGGACCGCGAGTTCCGAGCTCGCCCGCCAAATCGACCTCGCGGAATCGGCTTTGCCCATCGCGGGCTCGAATGGCGCGGCCGCGAGCGAAAAAGCGCTCTGAACCTAACGAATACGCAACTGAGTGGAAATCACCTCAAGGCTGGGATCCCTCAGGACGATATTTCAGCCTGTGAGGGAAACGCCCGGCTCCATTCTATGTGTGGATGACGACCGAAACCTCTGCCAGATCCTCTGCGAGGCGCTGGCTGAGGAGGGCTACGCGGTCCGCTCGGCATTCGACGGCGATCAGGCGCTCGCGGAGCTGACCGAGGCCCCCCCCGACATCGTGCTGCTCGATCTGATCTTGCCGCGAAAGGACGGATTCGCGGTCATCGAAGCGCTGCGCGCGATGGATACTCCGGTTTGCGATGTGCCGGTGGTGCTCCTCACGGGCTGCTCCCCGACGCCGCAGAATCGCGAGCGCGCCAACTCTCTGGGCGTGGTGGAACTGCTCACCAAGCCGGTGCCGCTGAGCGATCTTCTGGCCGCCGTGGCGCGCCACGCGGGCGAGCAGAAACCCGAGGATTTGCGCGCTGGCGGTTCGAAGCCGGCAACTCGGACCGTATCCCGATCGGCCAAATTGTCGGGATCGCTCGACGAGCTGCCGCTTCCCGCGCTTCTCCATCACCTGCACGGGCTTCGAGCCACCGGCGTGCTCCACCTCGCGAGCGGCAAGAAGCGCAAGTGGATCCAGTTTCGAGACGGCTATCCGTGCGCGATTCGTTCGAATCTGATCAACGAATGCCTCGGCAACTACCTCGTGCGCTCCGGAAAGATCAGTCAGGCCGCCTTTGCCGAATCGCGGCGGCGGACCAAACCGGGGCGTTTGCAGGGCGAGATCCTCGTCGCGATGGAAATCCTGTCCGAGGAGGAGATCACGGCTGCGCTGCGCGCCCAGGCCGATGAAAAGTTCGTCGAAGCATTCGGTTGGAAGACGGGGAGCTATCGCTTCGAGCGCGGTGTCGGGCTCGAGCGCGCGAACAGCCTCGGCGTGGAGCGAAGCCCCGCCGATCTGATCCTACGCGGCGTGCGCGAGCGAACGCCGATCAAGCTCGTCGAGGAATTCATCTGCTCGCACGCGGACTGTTTCCTCGCTCCGGCCGAAAGCCCCTTCTACCAATTTCAAGAGGTCGATCTCGATCCCAGCCACGAAGAGCTTCTGGCCAGGCTCGACGGCTCGCGGCGGCTCTCGGAGTTCTTGAAGGCCGACGCGGATCTCAAGCGAACCCTCTACGCCATGCTGGCGTGTGGGCTTCTCGAACTCCAAGGGGGCGACCGCTCGAGCGCCGCCTCGCCGCCTTCGCCTCGCCGCTCCGCGCGGCTCCAGCAGGAGGTCAAGGGCGAGGAGTTGCGAGTTCGGCTGACCGGCCTGGCGGATCAGATGCGCAACCAGACCTTCTTCGAGATCCTCGGGGTCCACGAGTCGGCCAGCGAAGAGGAGATCCAGAACGCCTACCAGCAGCGGGCGGCGCAGCTCCATCCCGACCACTACAGGCGGGCCGGCGATGCCGTGGTGCATCTGGCCAGCGAGGTATTCGCCCAGATCAACCTCGCCTACCAGACCCTCACCGATCAGCGCCGCCGCAGCGAGTACCTGCTCGACCAGCGCAAGGACCAGCGCGATGCCGACCGCCGGCGCGAGAGCGAGCAGGCGCTGGAGGCGGCGGTTCAGTTTCAGGAGGGCCAACGCCTGCTGGCCCAGCGCTCCTACGAGCGCGCGCTGGAGGTTTTCGGCCGCGCCCTCCAACTCTATCCGGAAGCCGGGGAGTACCATTCCCACTACGGCTGGACGCTTCACCTGTGCCATCCGGACCAGCCCGACATCGCCGCCGAGGCGATCGAGCACGTCCGCCGCGGAATCAAGCTGGCGGGGCAACGCGAGACGTCCTACCTCTTCATGGGTCGCCTGTGCAAGGTCGTGGGTCGGGTCGAGCTGGCGGAAAAGATGTTCGCGCGAGCCGTTCAGCTCGAGCCTGGCTGTGTCGAGGCGCTGCGCGAACTTCGCCTGATCAACCTGAGGCGGCACAAATCGAAAGGACTCATCGGACGCCTGTTGCGCCGCTGAGTTTCGGCGGAGCAGAGGTTCAATGAGCGAGACCCCGAGCATTACTGGCGAAAAGATCTGGCTCGACGGCCAATTCATCGATTGGGCGGACGCCAAGATCCACATTCTCACCCACACCCTGCACTACGGGCTCGGTGTCTTCGAAGGCATCCGTTGCTACCGAACCGCGGATGGCCGCTCCGCGGTGTTTCGGCTCGCCGATCACGTTCGCCGGCTCTTCGATTCGGCGCGGATCAATCTGATGGAGATCCCGTTTGGCCGGAAGGAAATCGAGGAGGCCTCGCTCGAGACCCTTCGCTGCAATGGGCTCGAAGAGGGTTACATCCGCCCGATCGCGTTCATCGGTGAAGGCGCAATGGGGCTCAATCCCGGCGGCAATCCGATTCGCGTGGCCGTGATCGCCTGGCCCTGGGGGAGTTACCTGGGTGAAGACGGCATGCGCAATGGCATCCGCGCCAAGATCTCCAGCTTCAGCCGCCATCACGTCAACGCCAAGATGACGAAGGGTAAGACCTGCGGGGATTACGTGAACTCGATCCTCGCCAAGCGGGAGGCGCTGCTCGAGGGCTACGACGAGGCGATCATGCTCGACGTACAAGGCCTGGTATCCGAAGCGAGTGGTGAGAACGTCTTCGTCGTTCGCGACGGCATCTTGCAGACGCCCCCGCTGCATTCCGTCCTCGACGGGATTACCCGAGAGACGGTTTGCGAATTGGCGCGACTTCGCGACATCCCGGTCGAAGAGCGCCCGATCACGCGCGACGATCTCTACATCGCCGACGAGATCTTTCTCACCGGCACAGCCGCCGAAGTGACGCCGATTCGAGAAGTCGACCACCGCACGATCGGAAGCGGCAGCCGCGGGCCGCTGACCAAGCTGCTCCAGGACGCCTATTTCGACGTCGTGGCAGGGCGCGATGCCGATTTCGAGCGCTACCTCGCCTACCTCTGAAGCGGATCTCGTAACGACATCGGTGCCCGCTCGGGTGCTGGGATCCGCTGTCGCTGTGTTTTTCTCGCAATAGCGGTCGCGTTCAGCTCGAATCCCGCAGCCGGCTGCCGATCTGCGCGGAAAATTTCGCCGCGATCGAATCGAGACGGATACGGCTTTCAGCGGCGTAGACCCCCGACCGATAGGCATCGTCGCCATGTCCAATCAGCGCATTCCTCTGCTCGGTCGCCTCGCGGTTCACAACCAGATGATTACGATGGATCAGCTCGCCGAGGCGACGGCCGAGCAGGGGCGTCGGAACGATGGCTCCAACATCGGAACGATCCTGGTCGAAAAGGGTTTTCTCACCGACGTTCAGCTCGCGAAGTTGGTGAAGGGCCAGAAGCAGATGATCGCTCGGCAGCGCGCGAGCCAGGCCGCGCAGGCCGCTGCGCCGAACCTCGAGGCCGAGCCGTCGAAACGGAAGGTCGCGATCGATCCGCGCAGCGAGCCGATGACGCGGCCCGCTGCGGCGCCTCCGGTCGCCGCCCCCGCTCCCACCTCCAAGCCCAAGGCGAAGGCGCCGGCTGCAGCGCCGCGTCCAGCGGCCGCGCCGCCCCCTCCCCCGGCCTCGCGGCCCGCGGAGCACAAGGAGGTCCACGCGGGCGAACTGGAGGGCGCGACTCCCGACTCCGAGGTCGCCGTCCTCAACGGAGCCGCCGCAGTTCCGACGGATGCCGACCGCGAGGCGTTCCACGCGATGCTGCGGGAGGCGGTCGAGAGGGGATCGAGCGACATTCACGTTCACGCCGGATCGCCGCTGATGTTCCGCGTCAACGGTCAGCTGACTCCGGGCCGCGAGGGTATCGTCGGCGCCGCCGAGTCGGAACTCTTCGCCATGAGTTCGTTGACCGCCGAGCAGCGCAGCATCTTCGAGCAACGCGGCGAGATCGACCTCTGCTACACGCTCGATGGAGTCGGTCGGTTTCGCACCAACGTGTACCGCCAGCAGCGCGGGGTCGACGCGGTCTTTCGCTACATCCCGCCGGAGGCGCCTTCCCTCGACGAGCTCGGCCTTCCCCTTGCGCTCGCGAAGTTCGTCAATTTCCACCAGGGGATGGTGCTGGTGACGGGCCCCGCCGGCTGCGGCAAATCATCGACGCTCGCGGCACTGGTGGATCTGATCAACGAGGAGCGGCACGAGCACATCCTCACGATCGAAGATCCGATCGAATACCTGCATCCCTCCAAGCGCTGCCTGGTCAATCAGCGAAGTGTGCACAGTCACACCGAGTCATTTGCGCGTGCACTTCGTGCGGCATTGCGCGAGGACCCGGACGTGATCGTGGTCGGCGAGTTGCGCGACCTGGAGACGATCTCTTTGGCACTGAGCGCCGCCGAAACCGGCCATCTCGTGCTGGCCACGCTGCACACCAACAACGCGATCCGAACCCTCAACCGCATCATCGGCGCATTTCCCGCCGACCAGCAGGGGCAGGTTCGGATGATGATTTCAGAATCGCTGCGCGTGGTGATCTCTCAGCGCTTGATCCCGCGTGCAGACGGTCAGGGTCGGGTCGCGGCGATCGAAAATCTGGTGGTCAATCGCGCGGTCGGAAACCTGATCCGCGAAAACAAGACCTTCCAGATCCACTCGATCCTCCAGACCGGCGGCTCGCAGGGGATGATCCTGCTCGATCACTCGATCAAGGCGCTGCTCGACGCGGGCACGATCAGCCGCGAAGAAGCCCTGCGGAACTGTGAAGACGCCAAGGCTCTGGGCGCCTGAGGGAGATCCAAATGGCCCGAATCGACGAGATGCTGCGCCACATGAAGGAGGTGGACGGATCGGATCTCCACCTGGTGGCCGGGATCTCCCCGCGCATACGCAGTCACGGCGAACTCGTGGCGGTGGAAGGTTGGCCCGAACTCAGCGATGAATCGGTTCGCGCGATCGCGCGCGAGATCGCGACGGAGGCGGATTGGCAGCGCTTCGAGGCATGCGGCGATCTGGATTTCGCCTACGGACTGGACGGCGTCGCCCGTTTTCGCGCCAATTACTTCGTGCAGGAGCACGGCGCGGGCGCGGTCTTCCGGATCATTCCGGAAGAGATCAAGACGCTCGAAGAACTCAAGCTGCCCGCGGCGATCGGGTCGCTCTGCCACTTGAGCCAGGGCCTGGTTCTGATCACGGGTCCCACGGGTTCCGGCAAGTCGACGACACTGGCCGCGGTCATCAACGAGATCAACCACACCTATTCCCGGCACATCGTCACGATCGAAAATCCCGTCGAATTCGTGCACCAGAACAGGAACTCGATCCTCTCCCATCGAGAGGTCGGGTCGCACACGCTCGGTTTCGGCCCCGCCCTTCGCGCCTCGATTCGACAGGATGCGGACGTGGTGCTCGTCGGTGAAATGCGGGACATGGAGACCATTTCGCTCGCGGTTACCGCCGCGGAGATGGGCATGTTGGTCTTTGGCACACTGCACACCAACAGCGCCGTCAAGACCGTGGACCGGATCGTGGATGCGTTCCCCGCCGAGGAGCAAAACCAGATTCGCGTCAGCCTGTCCGAGTCATTGGCCGGGGTGGTCTCCCAGTTGCTGCTGCGGACCGTCGACGGCAAGGGCCGCTGTGCGGTCCACGAGATCCTGCTGAAGACCTCCGGGCTCGCGAATGTGATTCGCGAGGGCAACACGCCGATGTTGAATTCTCTGATTCAATCCGGCAAAGGTCAGGGCATGCAATCGATGGACGACTCGCTGTTCGCCGCCGTCGAGTCCGGCCGGGTTCGCGCCGTGGATGCGCGCATGAAGGCCACCGAGAAGGCCCGCTTCGATCCCCTGGTGGCAAAGGAACAATCCTCTCGCTGAGGGGAGGCCAATTTCAGTGTATGGTCTCGCGGTCGGGGCTGGCCGCAATGAAATCGAAGAGGCGCAGCAGGGCGTGCTGGTCGGACCGGAGCCGGTCGAGGGCCTCGCGCGTCCGCTTGGCGGTTTCGCGGATTTCGAAGTGGCGGTCCAGGGCTTCGGCGACGAGGGCGCGCAACCGGTCGCGCTCCTGGCCCTCGAAGTCGCGCTCGACCTGTTTCGAGATTTCCAGCAGGCGCCTGCCGAACTCGCTTCGATCCGCTCGCGCCCGGAGCTGTTCTTCGATTTTTCGCGTCATGCCAGGCGGAGTTGGTGCAAGCGACGTGCCCCAGTGCTGCGCGGCCCATTTTCAGTTCAATTTCAATTACTTGGCGTTCGAATTGCGCTCGGCTTGCAGATCGCGCCCGCGGCCGTCGAGCCCGCCGGGTGTGAACCTCTCGCTCCGCCGCTTCCCAGCTGCGCAGCGCGCTTCATAGCGATCGAAGGCCCCGAGGCGGAATCTCGCGGGCTTCTGGAAATATTCGCGCCTCCAGCGGATTTCCGGCGATCTGCGGGTAAAGCCCGACTTACCGCGGTCCGATAACGCTCCAAGGGTCGGAGTGACCCACTTGATTGGGATCGTGGCTCAGTGGATGGGTGAGCCTCCTGGAGAGAGTTCGGACCCCAGCGGTTCTGCTCTTGAGGAGATGTTGGATGGCGAGACCGAGGGAAGAATCGACTCGGCAATCCCCCTGGCCGGCGAGAGTCGTCGTCCTCGCCGGGGTTCTGTTTCCGCTGCTGGTTACCGGCGGCGTGATGGCACCTCGGGTCATCAGCCTCATGGCCGAACCGGAGATCAAGAGCACCGCGACCGAGTCCGCGTCTCCGACGACACTCGACTTCAGCAAGCCGTTGCCCGGCAAACCTCCGCTATTGCTTCCGCGCGATTACGACGCCGGTTTCGTTCCCGAGTTGCTCGACCTCCAGAATCTCTTTTCCGCCGCGAGTCAAAACGCCGATCAGTTGGCGCAGGAATACTCGCGTCTGCTCGGTTTTCCTCGCAGCCACGGCGACGTCATCGTGATGGACGACGTCGATCGCGAAATCCGGGACGTGATCTTCAAAGATCCGGTCATGGTCGGTGCGGAAACCGCGTATCCGCGCCCCAACCCGGCCCTGCTTCCGATCGGCGATCCGCGTCCGCTCGGTGGCGGTCTTCGCTTCGACGATCCCCAGGCGACGGGTGAAGGCCCGGTCGCTCCGGTCCCCGAGCCCGGCACGGCAGCTCTGCTCGCCTCCGGACTCGCCATCCTCGCGCTTCGCCACCGACGCCGCTGATCCCGCTGCTGCCCAACCCGGCGTGAAGTCCACGGCGGGCCCGCGGATCACTTCGCGGGCTGTCTGTGGCTGGCCCGTTCGGCCGTTCGATTGCCGCGGGGTCGCTTCGGTTTCGCGCCCAGCAGTTTTGCCAGGTATCGACCGGTATGCGAAGTCTTGACCCGGGCGACGCTTTCGGGCGTTCCCTGGGCGATGATCTGACCGCCTTCGGGCCCTCCCTCGGGCCCCAGATCCACGATCCAATCGGCTGTCTTGATGACGTCGAGGTTGTGCTCGATCACGATGATGGTGTTGCCCGCTTCGACCAGGCGGCCGAGAACTCCGAGCAGTTTGCGCACGTCGTCGAAGTGCAGGCCCGTGGTGGGCTCGTCGAGCAGGTAGAGCGTGTGTCCGGTTGCGCGTTTCGAGAGCTCGCGGGCGAGTTTGATGCGCTGGGCTTCACCGCCCGAAAGCGTGGGGGACGGTTGACCCAAGTGGAGATAGTCGAGCCCGACGTCGGTGAGTAACCCCAGCGGAGCGGCGATCTTTGGATGCGCGGCAAAGAGTTCGGCGGCTTCTGCGACGGTCAGTTCGAGCACGTCTGCGATCGACTTGCCCTTGTAATCGACGCGCAGGGTGGCGTCGTTGAAGCGGCGTCCGTCGCATTCCTCGCATTTGACATACACATCGGCGAGAAAGTGCATCTCGATCTTGCGGACGCCATCTCCCTGGCAGGCTTCGCAACGGCCGCCCTTCACGTTGAAAGAGAACCTTCCCGGCTTGTAGCCGTGGATGCGCGCCTCTGGGAGTTGGGCGAACAGGCTGCGGATTTCGTCGAATACCTTGATGTAGGTCGCGGGGTTGCTGCGCGGTGTGCGTCCGATTGGCTTCTGGTCGATGTTGATCACTTTGTCGAGTTGCTCGAGTCCGTCGACGGCGCGGTGCTTGCCGACTCGCGGTGTCGCGTTGTTGAGTTTTCGGGCGAGCGCGGGGTAGAGGATGTCGTTGATCAGAGTCGACTTGCCCGCGCCCGAAACACCGGTGACGGCGGTCAATACACCCAGCGGCAGCTCGACGTCGAGGTCGTCGAGGTTGTTCTCCGCCGCGCCGAGGATTGCGATGTTTCCGACTGGCTCTCTGCGCTTCGCGGGCGTCTCGATCGCGGCCCGGCCCGATAGGTAGGCTCCGGTCAGCGATCGCGGGTTCTTTTCGAGGCTCATGGGCGTGCCGGCGTGAACGATGCGCCCTCCCGCGACGCCCGCACCGGGACCGAAGTCGATCACGTGGTCTGCCGCGCGGATGGTTTCCTCGTCGTGCTCGACGACCACGACGGTATTCCCGATGTCGCGCATCCGCGTGAGCGTCTCGAGCAGTCGCCGATTGTCGCGCTGGTGCAGGCCGATCGAGGGTTCGTCGAGGATGTAGATCACTCCCGTCAGCTCTGATCCGACCTGGCTCGCCAAGCGGATGCGCTGCGACTCTCCACCGGACAGGGACGGCCCCGCGCGGTCCAACGACAGGTATCCCAAACCGACCGAGGACAGAAAATCGAGTCGCGCCCGCACCTCTTTGAGCACTTCCGCTGCGATCTCCGCAGCCGCTCCCACGAGATTCAGTTCTGCAAAGTGGCGCCGCGCGTCGTCGACGGTCATCGCCGACACTTCGACGAGTGTGCGGCTGCGCTTTCCCTTGCCGAGTCGAACGGCCGCGCTCTCGGGCCGCAATCGCTGCCCGTGACAACTCGAGCACTGGGCGTTGCCGATCCACTGGGCGTGCCAGCGCTTTGCGCGCTCGGTGCTCGCCTGCAAAAAACGCCGCATCAAGCGCGGGATCGCCCCCTCCCACGGCATGTCGAAGACGCCCTCGCCGGAATCGTCCTCCCATTCGATGGTGAATTCGCGATCGCCCGAGCCGTAGAGCAGGATCTCGCGCTGGCGCTTCGGCAGCTTGCGCCAGGGGCGGTCCATGTCCACATCCATCGCTTCGCAGACTTCCGCGCGATAGCCGGTCGTCCAGTTGCTCTTCTCCGAGACATTGGCTCCCCAGGGCTTGATCGCACCCTCGTCGATCGACAGGGAGTCGTCGGGAACGACGAGTTGGGGGTCGATTTCCACGCGGGTGCCCAGGCCGTTGCAGTCGACGCACATGCCCTGCGGGCTGTTGAAAGAGAAACCCTGTGGTGTCAGTTCTGGAAAGGAGATCCCACAGTCGGGACAGGCCATCTTCTCCGAGAAGACGCGGTCGGGCTCTCCATTGATCGACGCGATCAGCGTTCCCTGTCCCGTTCGGAGTGCCGTCTCGACGGAGCCCGTCACGCGAGAAGTGATGCCGCTCTTGACCACGACGCGGTCGACGACGACTTCGATCGTGTGTTTGCGGCGCTTGTCGAGCGCCTCCACGTCCTCGACGTTGACGATTTCTCCGTCCACTCGGATGCGCACGAATCCCGCGCGACGCGTCTCCGAGAGCAATTCCCGGTGTTCGCCCTTTCGATTGACGAGCAGTGGTGCGAGGATCAGCAGCCGGGTCTTCTCCGGGGCCGATAGCAGCTCGCGCGCGATCTGCTGCGCGGTCTGGCTGCGGACGGGTTGACCGCATTGGTGACAGTGCTGGACACCCACGCGCGCGTAGAGAACGCGCAGGTAGTCCGAGATCTCGGTGATGGTCCCGACGGTCGAGCGCGGATTGCTGCCCGTGGTCTTCTGCTCGATCGAGATCGTCGGAGAGAGGCCGCGGATCGAGTCGTACTTGGGTTTTTCCATCTGACCGAGAAACTGACGTGCGTAGGCGGAGAGGGATTCCACGTAGCGGCGCTGGCCGTCCGCGTAGAGGGTGTCGAACGCGAGCGAAGACTTGCCGGACCCCGAGACGCCCGTCAGCACGACGAGTTTCTTCTTGGGGATCTTGACGTCGATGGAGCGGAGATTGTGCTCCCGCGCGCCGCGGATGAGGATATGAGCGAGTTCCATGGGGCGCGCCATGATAGATCAAATTTCCGTCGGGTCAGGTTCCCCGCGGCGCAAGACCAGACGGGCGCAATCCGGCTCGTGTCTGGGGATCTGGCCTTGATGGCGCCGAGGCGGATTGCCTGGGGCCGCGGGGCTTCCGGTCAGCGGGTGGCGAGTCGGCCTTCGACGTAATAGGCCACGGCCTCGCGGGCGGGCGGATCCAGGTCGTCGAAGACCAATCCGACGGACGCACCCTGTTGGCCGATGACCCGGGCGCGCGCCGTGACCATCTTGCCCAGGGGCAGCGGGAACAGCAGATTCAGCTGTTTGTCGACGATCAGGGGCTCGCTGGTCCGGAACAGGCAGCCCTTCTCGGAGAGCGACGTTACGGCGCCCATCCAACGCCGATCGCTCTGGGTACAGCGCCCGGGAAGTTCGGTCGGCGCCCGCGCCGCCGAGCGGGGCGTCTCTTCGAGGGCCCGCTGGAGCACCGGGTAGAGATCGTGCAGCTTCGCGGGCCGGGGCACGGCTCCCACCACGCGGCGGTCCTGCCAGGCCCCCCGGGTTCCTCCGGTGAGCAGCACGACGGGGGTCTGCGGCAGGTAGTCCTCCGGCGGGATGCGGTCGAGGTGGCGCTCGTCGACGATGCGCAGGTCCGGCTCCCAGGAGTCGTCCGCGAAGCGTCCCCGCGTCGTGACCGGAATGATCCGATAGCCGAGGCCCTCCAGAGCGGCTCGGACGCGCTGGGCGTAGGCCTGCGGCGGCACGTAGGAGGCGATCATTCGATGGTCCGGTTTCGTCGATCCTTTCACATCGGCGCTTTTCGGCAGCTCGGGTCTCGAATTTGAGTCCCTTCGAGGGCGCTCTCCACCCGGTCCGGTTCGGTGTATCCTCTCGCCGTGCCCTCCGTCACGCCCTCCGAAAAGCTGAAGCTGCTGGCCAATATCGAGCTCTTCTCGGGGTTCTCTGCCAAGCAGCTCGAGGCGGCCTCTCGCGTGGCCCGCACGAAGACCCTCGAGCGACGCCAGGAGCTGTTCCACAAAGGTGACGAGGGCGGAGAGGTCTACGTCGTCGCCAGCGGCAAACTGAAGGCCCTGACCACTTCGATGGACGGTGACGACGTCGTCTTCAGCATCCTCGGGCCCGGGGAGGTCTTCGGCGAGGTGGCGCTGTTGGGCGCGACACCGCGGACTGCGACGGTCACGGCCATCGAGGACTGCCGGCTGCTCGCGATCGACCGCCGAGATTTCATGTCGTTTCTGAGGGCGGATCCCGAGGTTGCGGTGAAACTGCTCTCCGTTCTCGCGATGCGGTTGAAGCGGGTCAGCGAGCTGGTCGAGGACACCCTGTTCTTGAATCTGCCGCTGAGGCTCGCCAAGAAACTGTTGTCGCTGAGCCGCATCTACGGGGAGAGATCGGACGAGGGGGTTCGGATCGACTTGAAGCTATCCCAGGAAGAGTGGGGCGATCTGGTGGGAACGACGCGCGAGAGCATCAACAAGCAGGTGCGCAAGTGGACCGACGCCGGGATCGTTCGGGTCGATGACGGCTACCTGATCATCCTGAAACCCGTCGAACTCGAGAAGCTCGCGGGGGCCGTGATCTACTGAGCCCGCGGGCTCGCATTCTCGAGCGGGTGCGGATGTCGGTCGCGGCATGGGCCCGGACGGGTTCAGACGGCAATCCGCCTCTCTGCATCGGGTGTCGATGCAAAGAGGCGGGAGTCAGCTCGCAGCGAAACGCTTAATTCGCGGCTTCGCCATCCAGCTCTTCGGACGGTACGCAGAGCAACTGGGGCTTCTTGACCGTCAGGCGCTCCTGCCCGAATTCGTTTCGGATGGTCACTTCCCGCTGTTCGAATCTGCCGAATCCCCTGACCGGGTAGCAGGTCAGCTTCGCGTCCGAGTTGACGTAGGGTGTCTGAGGGGTCGTCCTCTCTCGCGCCTCAGTTCCGAATCTCGTCGGTTGGACCAACTTCACGTCGCGATCGATCCACTGGTCGACGAGATTCACTTCGCGCGGCTCGAACTTCGGCGTGCCCCGGGTCCTCGTGGTCCGGTAGAGTCCGTATTCGCCCATTTCCGCCGTCGGCAGGGCTTTGAGCGCCGGGCTCGAGGCCACTGCAGCTCCTGCCGGGGATACCGTTATGTCCTCCGTGGGGACGCAGAAATTCTCCGGTCTCGTTCGAGCGTCCAACGCAAGCTCGCCGAACTGATCCCCCAGTAGGAGCTGGTTTCGATTCCGGTTGAGCGAGGTAAACGGCCGAATCCCGTAGCAGGCGAGATGTGTCGAGGGGTAGTTGATGCCCTCGCCATTCTTGTTCACCGGATTGCAGAATAGCCGGGGTTTGACCAGGTCCATCGTATAGATCGTCGACGAAGACACCACTTCCGTGAATTGATCCTGCCGCTCCACTTCTTGCCTGTCGAAGGGATCGGAAAGCCGCGTCGTCTTCGCCTTGTAGCAGAGAAAGTGATTGATCTGGGGTGTCGGCGTGGCCGTCGGCGTCGCGCTGGGTGTGGCCGTCGGTGTCGGCGTGGCCGTGGGCGTCGGTGAGGCCGTGGGCGTCGGTGAGGCCGTGGGCGTCGCAGTCGGCGTGGGCGACGCAGTCGGTGTGGGCGACGCAGTCGGTGTGGGCGACGCAGTCGGTGTGGGCGACGCAGTCGGTGTCGCGGACGGTGTGGGCGAGGCCGTGGGTGTCGCTGTCGCCGTGGGCGTCGCCGAAGGCGTCGGCGTGGCTGTCGGAGTTCCCGAAGTCGTAGGTGTGGCCGTGGGTGTCGCCGTCGCCGTCGCCGTGGGCGTTGGCGTGGGTGTCGCCGTCGCCGTCGGCGTGGGCGAGCCCGACGGTGTCGGTGACACGCCGGCCTGTGCGACGCTCGCCAGGGCGATCGCCGAGGCGAGAGTCCATAGAAGACGAAAGGCGAACCTCGTTCCAGTCATGACAAATCCGTGTTGCAATTGAGAGTGGGAATCCATGTGCTGTCGACGCGCCGACCGGTCGCGTTGAAATCGCCGCCGAGTATATAGGAACGCCAGTCGCAGCGAAACCCGAGTCGGCGTCAGCGAATCTCGCTCGTTTCGGACCCAAATCCCCTGACGTGGCCTCGAATGGGCCTCTTAGGGGTTTTCTCCACTTCGAAGAGAGACGGTCGCGCTGGGCTGGCCGTCCATCGAGAGGATGCGCCGCGCATCACCCCCGGCATCCGAGCTTCGTTCTCCCAGCGAATTCGATCTCGTTCGCTGCGTCGCGAACCACACTGCGAAACCGAACTTGAATATTCTCGATTCGAACGACCCGTCACCGCGCGGCGGTGGGAGATCGAAGCCGCGAGGTTTCCGCTACCCCTCGACCTCGATCACGAGGCGCTTCTCGCGACGAGCCTCTTCGCGGCGATTGGCTCTCTCGTTTCGAACGCGCTCGATCTCTTCCGCCAATTCGGCGCGAAGCTGCTCGAGTTGTATCTGGGCTTCCTCGAGCGCGGCGTCGATGTCGTCGCAGCGGCGATTTGCAGCGGGAAGCAGTTCTTTTGCGATTGCCGATGCGGCAATCCACGCCGCTTCGGGCGCCTCGGCTTTGTCGAACGAACGCAGCGATTGCATGCCCGGGAACGAGCCCGCCCTGCCATCCACCGTCTTGTCGACCGTCGTGAATTGGATCGAGCCATTTCCGATTTCGGGTACAGCGCGCACCAGAATCGTCCAGGCCACGGCATCGGAGCCCAGGTCGAGCGTCAGGCTGCTCGCCCACCAGCGGTGCTCCATCTCTATGGGCACGACTCCGAATCCCGCGCGCACCAACGCTCTCGAGAACAGCTCCCTCATCGGCCTCTGTTCGAACTCATCGGATCCGGCCGGCGATTGGACGGCCAGCCGCATATACGCCCATTCCGATTCGCTACCGGCCGCCAGATTTCTCCCGCTCATCAACCGGTCGTACAAACCGGCACCCTCGCCAGTCTCGAGTCTGTGGAGCACGTCTTCGCGAGAAGCGGAGGGATCCCGCGCTGTGACGCAGCTGGCGAACCCCTCATCGCGATCCGGCGACCAACCGTCGAATACGAGATTGGCCCATTCGTCGCACTACTTGGCGACGCCGGCTGAGAAGGGAATGATCGGCGCGGTCTCGGTGTGTGCGCGCAGGCGAGCGTTTCGCCCTTGGGCCGGCGGCTACCGCGCGGTGCCCGCCGATCGAACGGCCCGTGTAGACTGCCGGGCATGGAGCGGCGGATCGATTTGCCCGGCTGCAACAATTTCCGCGATCTCGGCGGTTATCCCGCGCGGGGCGGAATGCGGCTGCGCTGGCGGCGCCTGTTTCGCAGCGACGCGCTGCACGGGCTGACCCCCGAGGGGGTCGATCGCGTCGTCGATGAACTCGGTGTCGGTGCGATCGTCGACCTTCGCTCGACGGGCGAGGTCGGCGTCGATGGTCGCGGGCCGCTCGGAAATCGCCCCCCCGTCTATCACCACCTGCCGCTGTTCGACGGGCCGCTGAAGGTCGATCCCGCATTGCCGAATCCGATGACCTTGGCGGACCGTTACTTCCTGATCGTCGAGCAGGCGAAGGCTCCGATCGCCCGCGTCATCACCGCGCTCGCCGAGTGCTCGGCGCCGGCCGTATATCACTGTACGGCCGGCAAGGATCGGACGGGGTTGATCTCCGCGATCGTGCTCGGCCTGCTCGGTGTCCCCGATGAATTCATCGTCGCAGACTACGCGGCCACCCAGGAGAATCTAGACGCGATCGTCGCCCGGCTGACGCGTTCGGACGGCTATCGCGATGCGCTCGAACATCTTCCGGCCGACACCCTGCACGCCAAACCCGCAACGATGCTCTCACTGCTCGACCGGATGCGCGTTCGCTACGGCTCGATGCGCGGTTACGCTCGCGATATCGGGCTGAGCGATGCGGTGATCGGCCGATTGGAAGGCAGTCTGCTGGAACGGGATCCCGCCTGACGCCGAGTGGCGCGCTCTAGCCGTTGCGCTTCGCGCGGACTCGTCCCAGTCGCACTTGCGGGGGGATTTGCACGAGAGAGATCTGAGGGGGTTGACGGCTTTCGATCAGTGATCAGGGTTCTCGTCGAATCGCGAGTATCGAAACCGGATCACGGAGGAAAGCGATGACTGCTCATAGGATCGTACCCCGCCGAATGGCGGGCTTGAATGCGCCGACGTTCTTCGGCCCGATGTTCGATCTGGATCGATTCTTCGGGGATCTCCCTCTGATCGCCTGTTCTGCGGCTCCCGGTGAAAAGCGGTCATTCGTTCCGGCGGTGAACATCGAAGAGACGGATGCCGAGTTGCGGCTCAGCGTCGAACTGCCCGGGCTCGAGGAGGGTGATTTCGAGGTCACCACCGACGGGGATCTCCTGACCATCCGGGGCGAGAAGAAGGTCGAATCCACATCCGACGAGAATGGTCGCAGGCGGATCGAGCGATCGCGCGGCAGCTTCGAGCGGAGCTTCAGGGTCGCCTGGGAGATCGATTCTGAAAATGTGAAGGCCGTGTACAAGAACGGCGTTCTCGATCTCGTCGTTCCGAAGCCCGAAGAGGCGCAGCCTCAGGTTCGCACGATTCCGGTCGTGGCTTCGTGAGCGAATCGGGCTGGCTGGAATCGCTTCGTGTCTGATGCCGACGAGCGCCGCGCGCGTATCGAAGCCGAGCTGCGCGAGCAGCTCGCCGCGATACACGTCGAAGTGATCGACGAGAGTCACCTGCACGCCGGGCACGCGGGTGCTCGCGGGGGCGGCGGCCACTTCAGGGCCGTCGTCGTCTCGAAGCAGTTCGATGGCAAGAGCCCCGTCGAGCGGCAGCGCATGATCTACAAAGCGCTCGAGAACGCGATGGGAAGTGAGATCCACGCTCTATCGATGAAGACGCTGACCCCTGCGGAATGGACGTCTGGGCAGTAGGTCGACCGGCTTCTTCGAGCTGGATGGCTAGACGAAGTCCTCGAGCCAGGTCTGCAGCGACACGCTGAAACCCGAGGCGTTGCGGTGGCCGCCACCGCCAAATCGGACTGCGATCGCCGAGGCGTCGCAGTCTCCCAGCGAATAGATCGAACAGTCGACCCGACCGCCCACCACGCGGTAGACGATGCCCCAGGGTTGGCCGTATTTGGCGCGCGTCGCGAGTTCGTGTCCGATCTCCGCGCGCGGATGACGCGCGTTCACCGCTTCGATCCTCAGATTCCCGATCGCCACCGGATGGGCGTGCGCCATCGCGCGCGCGACCTCGATGCGGCTGGCTCGAACGATCGGCCGGCCCTCTTCGGCCAGGCTGCCGATCGGGCGCGCCGCGAGTTTGTCCCAGTCTTCCTGGCTCCGAGGGTAGGAGCCGATCGCGGCGTTGACGGCTTCGGATTCCGGCAATTCCCAGGTCCAGAGGTCCTGATCCTGGACGTAGCGCAGCAGGTC
>JAFDBP010000032.1 GCA_019313245.1 Deltaproteobacteria bacterium | reverse complement strand
GCTTCGGTCCTCCTCGTCGACGGCTTTCCAGTGTCGCCCGACCGATTTCTGGGCCATGAACGGGATGTCGAAGAGTTCGCCGATCACGGGTTCCAGCTGCTTGTAGCGGCCGTCGTAACCGAGCGTTTCCGAATTCTTCATCACGCTGATCAAATTTTCGTGGAGCGTGTCGACGACCTGCGAGGGCGCGCCGGGTCCCGCCGCGGAGGAGCTGGATTCTGTCGCGGACGCAGTCGCTTCCGGCGTTTCCGGAGCGGCGGACAGTGCGAGCTCCGGGCTCGCGAGCGCGAGCAAAGCGACCAATCCGATCGCAGCTCTGGATATGGACCCTGCCGAACGGGGCCGTGTTGTTCGCAATTTCACTGACTTCTCCCTCCACCGACCGGGCGCGCCGGCATCGACCGGTGGCTCCGTCGCGTCGAGTCTAGCGAAGTGTTCGGCTAGACTCAGACCGCTTTCCCACCACACCCGGCAGTCCCAGTGCAGCCTCTAGCGGGAGAATGAGCGAGCGTGGATTCGATCGAACAGATCGTCGGTCGACGGCTCACACAGTGGGTCGGCGCGGTGCAGAAGAATGCCGTTCTGACTTCGATCGGCATGGCGCTCGCGACCGTCGCCATCATCAGCTACGTCGTCGGTCACCTCGGAATTCACGGCGACACCGAATCGCTCTTCTCGCAAGATCTTCCCTTCAAGCAGGCCGAACGCCGTTACCAGGAGGCGTTCCCGGTGCTCTACGAGAACATGTTCGTGGTGGTGGATGCGCCCACACCCGAGCGCGCAGGAGAAGCGGCTGCTTCGTTGGCAGCGCGCCTGGAAGCGGAGCCCCGGTATTTTCACCGCGCCTACCTTCCGGGCGGCGGCGAGTTCTTCGAGGATCACGCTTTCTTGTACCTGGAGACCGAAGAGCTGGAGGACCTCGCCGACAAGCTCGCGATCGCCCAGCCGTATCTGGCCGAGTTGTCCAGAGATGGGACGCTGCGGGGACTGGCTTCGATGATGGCGCGCGGCGGCCGCGCCGTGCGCGAAGGCGACGTGTCGGGAGACCAGCTGCACGCGCTCTTCGACCGCTTCCTCGAGGCGCTGAGTGCGCGAATCGAAGGGCGCCCCTATCACCTCTCGTGGGCCGAAGTCCTGGCCGAGGGCGAGATCGATCTCGATGCGCGCCGACGCTTCCTGCTCGTCCAGCCTGTGCTGGAATTCGACGAGCTCCAGCCCGCGAAGAATTCGATTCTCGCCGTGCGCAGGATTGCGAGCGAACTCGGCTTCACGCCTGAATCGGGCGTCAGGGTGAGGATCACCGGAGACGTCGCGCTCTCCTTCGAAGAGATGGAGGTGCTGCGAACCCAGGCGGTGGCGGCGGGCGTCGCTTCACTCGTACTCGTCGGTATCATCCTGACCCTCGGTCTCCGCTCGTTCCGAATGGTGAGCTCGACGCTCGCAACACTGATCGTGGGCCTGGTCTGGACGGCGGGATTTACGGCGGCGGCGATCGGACACCTCAATATGATCTCGGTTTGTTTCGCGGTGCTCTTCATCGGGCTCGGCGTCGACTTCGGGATTCACCTGTGTATCCGCTATCGCGAGGCTCTGGCCAGCGGACTCGAACACTCCGTCGCCCTCGACGAGGCCGCACGGGATGTTGGCAGCTCTATCTTCCTCTGTGCGATGACGACCGCGATTGGCTTCTTCGCATTCGTGCCGACCGATTTCGTCGGGGTTGCCGAACTCGGATTGATCTCGGGCACCGGAATGTTCATCAGCCTGTTCTGCACGCTGACACTGCTTCCCGCGCTGCTCAGCCTTCGACCGATACCCACGGGTCGCAGGTATTCGGGCGGCGTGTCGTGGTCGAACGCGAGCCTCGCGGAGCTTCCGCTGCGCCATCCGCGGGCGATTCGCGCTACGGCTCTGGTCATGGGGGTCGCCGCCGTCTTCCTGTTGCCGAAGGCGCGTTTCGACAACAATCCGCTCAACGTGCGCGACCCCTCGAGCGAGTCCGTTCGGACGTTCAACGAGTTGCTGGAGAAGGGCATTTCGTCGCCGTGGTCGCTGAACGCGGTTGCGCCGAGCCTCGATTCTGCGCACCTGCTCGCGGAGCGAATCGAAGCGCTGGATGTCGTCGAGCGGGTGGTCACCGTTTCGGACTTCGTGCCCACCGATCAGGAAAACAAGCTCGAGATCATCGAGGACGTGGCGATGTTCGTCGCGCCGCCGCCCGGGCCCGACGGTCTGGTTCCGCCCCCTTCGGTTGCGGAGCAGCTGGAAGCGCTCGCCGATCTGTCGCGCGAACTCGGTCGCTTGCAGGCTTCCGGTGAGCAGTCGGAGTTGGTGGCCAGCGCGAGCCGGCTTCGCCCGGTTCTCGATCGCTATCTCCGAAGGCTGGAGCTCTCCTCGGATCCGGCGCGCGAAATCGAAGCGCTCCAGAACAGCATGCTCGGAAGTCTGCCCGAGCAGCTGAGGGTGTTGGATGCCGCGCTGTCTGCGGGTCACGTGGCGTTGGAGAAGTTGCCCGACGCGATCCTGGAGCGGATGATCACCGACGACGGGCGCGTGAGGCTGCAGATCTTTCCGCGCGACGATCTGAACGATCACGCCGCGCTCGCGGCCTTCGTGGACGAAGTCAAGACCATCACGCCCGAGGTCGCGGGCAGCGCTTCGGAGATTCTCGAATCCGGCCGGGCGGTCGTTCGCGCGCTGACCGAGGCCATGCTCTCGGCATTCGTCGTGATTACGCTGTTCCTGCTGATGCTCTGGCGGCGCATCGACGACACTGCGCTCGTGTTGATCCCGCTGCTGCTCGCCGCGGCATTGACGGTGGCGACGGCGGTACTCGCGGACATCCCCTTCAATTTCGCCGACGTGATCGTGCTCCCGCTGTTGTTGGGGATCGGGGTGGACAGCGGAATCCACCTGGTGCATCGCGCGCGCACCGCCGCAGCTGGCGAGGTGAACCTGTTGGCGACGAGCACGGCGCGGGCGGTTGCCTACAGCGCACTGACGACCATCGCGAGCTTCGGCAGTCTCGGCCTGGCGACTCATCTGGGTCTCGCGACATTGGGGAGGTTGTTGACGATCGGCGTCACCTACACGCTCATCTGCAACCTGATCGTGCTGCCGGCCCTGATCCGGCTGCGCCCCGACCGACGCGGGTCGAGCCGCCGCAAATCCGACCGGATCGCGTAGCGACTGCGTTCGCGCCGCCGATCTCGTGCTACCCTGCGCGACCGTGCCCGCACCCAAAGAAGTCATCGACGCCATCGACGATCGCTTCGACGCGACGATCGAAGATCTGATCGACCTCGCGCGGATTCCGGGCGTTTCGGCTGCGGGCTTCGATCCCGCCGAACTCGAGCGCTCTGCCGAGAAGGTCGCAGAACTGTTTGGCGACGCCGGACTGCACGGCGTGGAGATCCTGCGGATCGATGGCACCCATCCCTACGTGACCGCAGAGTGGCTCGACGCGGGGCCCGACGCGCCGACGGCTCTGATCT
>JAFDBP010000031.1 GCA_019313245.1 Deltaproteobacteria bacterium | reverse complement strand
CCGCTTCCAGAGCGCGGTTCACGCCCTGGCGGACGGCTTCGGCCTTGCCGGAATTCTGCTCGAGAACGAGGACGCTCGCGCGGTCGGCGATGCGGGTCGCGAGTCCGTCGAGGATGCGCCGCGTGTCGTCCGTGCTTCCGTCGTCGACGAACAAGAAGCGCGTGTCCGGATTCTCGGCTGCAAATTGCTCGAAAGCCGCGAGGTCGAGCCTCTTCGCCTCGTTGTAGCAGGGGATGACAATGGTTGCGGTCGACATCGTCGGATCTTCAGCTCCTCGATTTCGCCTCTCACCGGCCCACCGAGAGCGCGTCCGACCAGCCGGAAACACCTGTTGCGGATGCCGCAATCCGCTCGGGGCGCTCGATGGACTGCCCTATTCGGGCTCGGCCGAAGTCCCCTCCGCGTCTGATTCGCCGTCCCCGCCCGAGACCGACCTCGGCTTCCTGAGCCGGATTCCGTCGATTCCGAACTGGTAGTAGGGAGGTGCGGCATTCGGGTTCTTCCCCTCGACTGCGAGGCGAAGTGTGTTCTTGCGGCCGACCAGTTCCACTTCTCCGGCGTCGAGCTTGCCGGAGGGCACCACACCGCGGCCGGACCAGAGATCGAAGGCCTCCAGCCGGGTGTTGTTCACGAACACGGCGACGATCCCGTAGTCGGCCGCTTTCGTCATGAAGAGTTGGAGCGAGTAGCGCCCCGGCTCCAGCTCGGGCAGTCGGAGTTCGATCCAATCTCCCTGCTGGGTGCCGTGAGCGAACATGTGGCTGTTCTTCGACCAGTAGCCACCCGTGAATCCGGACGAGTCCTGCTCCCAGAAGGAAAAATCCCGGCTCTTCGAGATCACCTGGAGATCCTCGGCTTCGATCAAGCCGCCGGGGGCTGGTTTGGCGCTCGGACTCGGCCGATGGCGGGTTTCGCCGTCTCGGATCACGGCCAGCGCGACGAGGACGCCTACGACGAGTAGTACGATCCAGAGGCCCGCCTCGGTCAGGTCGAGAATCCGCGCGTAGGGTTCGGCGCGCTCAGCGTTCGCCGGTTCGTTCTCTCTCTCAGTCACAGACGATCGCTCCCCGGCTGTCGCTGAATGGAATAGACCTTGTAGTTCGCCTGATCGAGGATCAACTCGTGGCGCTGGTCAAAGTAGCTCTCGTTCGCGTTGAAATCCCGTCGCTCGAAATTGCCGATCACGGCGAAATCCACCCCGTACTGCGCCATCAGCGCCTCCGCGTCCGGGCCTCCCCCGAGCATGCTGCGGATGTCGCGCTCGACCGGCCCATAGTCCAGGCCGTAGCTCGCGAGCCAGCCCCGGTAGCCGAGCAGGACCTGGCGCCCGCTCAGGCCCGGCACCCAGTGGTGATGATAATCCGAGCACAGGACGAGCGATGTGGGCTCGGAGATTTCGCGGAATGCCTCGGCGAGCGCAATTTCGTCTCGCGACCACATGCGGTGGGCGACGGCCTCGGTGCGCGTCATGCGCAACAGCTCGAGGGAGCCCGACGCGGTCGTGAAGATCAACAGCGCTGCGGCCACGCAGCGCGAAATCGGGGCCGGCTTCGACCACAGATGCGCCAGATAGCGCGCAACGGGCACACAGAGCAGCAGGTGGCTCCAGGTGAGGAGCTTCGTGTTGTCCCAGACGTTCGGCTGGAAGCGGAACAGGAAACACAGGACGAACAGCACGACGCCGCCGATCACGAGTGGATCGCGGTAGTAGCGGAAGCGGATCAGCGAAACGGCTGCGAGCGGGAGGAAGGTTCCCCAGTTGAGCCAGAGAAAGAGCCACAGGGAAATGTCACGCCGCTGGCCGGGATGGGTCAGCCAGCCGGGATACCACTCGATGAAGCCGCCCGCGCCGCTCCCCGCGTAGAAGAGCGCAAATAGCGCCAGGGAGGGCACGCCCGCCGCAGCCGCGAAAAACAACCACTGGGGGTAGTTTCGGCGGTTGTAGAGCAGGTAGATCCCACACAGCACGACGAGGGCGAGAAAGGAGTGCATGTGTGTGATCACGAGGGCCGCCGGAATGGCGCCCAACGCCGCGAGCCTCGCTCGCGATACGCCCTCGAAGCCGGATTCGGCGTAGCGCCGGAGCAGGATCAGCGCCGTCAACCCGAGTGGCATGCCGAATAGCAGCGCTCGCTGCGGCAGCAGCTCGGACGAGACGATGTTGATCCACCAGATGTGCTGCTCGGGAAAGTAGGTGTACTCGCGCGGGGGGAGCAGCAGCGCGCTCAGAGCGGGTTCTCGCGCGAGTTCTGCTGCAAGGTCGAGGAAACCGACGCCGCCGTTGGTAAAGAACAGCGCACAGGCGAGCAGCGCGATTTTCGGCGAGCGCAACAGCGACTCGTAGAAGATGAAGAGCAGGGCGACCAGGATCAGCGAGGCGACGACGGAGGGGAGCAGGAAGGCCCCGATGCGCTCCATGCCCGCGCGCATCAACAGGCCCGAGAGCCCATCCGCTACGAACGGATAATTGAAGCCACCGCCGAAGAAGATCGGGTTGGTCGAAAACCACTCTCCGATTCGCCGATATGCAAAGACATTTGCGTACGCGAAGTGGACGACCCAATCCGCCCAGACCGTTCTCCAGCCCGCGTAGAGCCCATCGCTGCGTTCGACGAGCATCCGCGACCAGAGCAGGCCGAAATAGAGCCACCAGAACGCGAGAGTGGCCGCGAATGCGCGAACGAAACCGCGCCGTTTTGTGGCTTCGTCCGTTATCATCGCTCCCACACGCTCAGAATCGCTGGGGTATACTGCCGGCCCGTTGATCTCAGCAAGGTACAGACCCGATCGGCCCAAGTCGCGCATGTTGAGACAACGAAACCAACTGATTCTGATCCTATTCGCGCTGTCGGCCGTTCTGCACGGCTACAAGCTCTCGGAACCCCGCTATGTGGTGTTCGACGAGGTCCATTTCGGGGGCTTCGTCAACGACTACCACGACGGCCGGCTCTTCTTCGACATCCACCCGCCCCACGCCAAGCTCCTGATCGCGGGCGCTGCGATCGCGGGAGGGTATCGCGGCGACCAGGACTTCACGCAGCTCGGTACCGAGATCACGGAGGTCTCTCCGGCTCTGCTCCGGCTCGTGCCCGCGATCGCCGGCACGCTCGTTCCGCTGGCGCTGTTCGCCTTCCTGATCCAGTTGGGCGCCTCGCCGATCGCGGCCTTCCTCGGCGGGCTCGCGCTGGTGCTCGACAACGCGCTGCTCATCCAGACCCGGCTGATCACCCTGGACGGCCTGCTGCTGCTCGCGATCTTCGGCTCCCTGAGCTGCTTTCTGGCGGCGCTGGGGTGCGAGGATCGGATCCGGCGCACGCGGCTCGCGCTGTGTGCGGGCCTGCTGGCCGGCCTGGCACCCGGAATCAAGATCACGGGGCTCGCGGCCCTGGGGCTGATCGGAGTCACCCTGGCGGTGGATTTCCTGCTCCGACCCAGCTGGCAGAAGCTTCGCGTCGGCGCGAGCCACTCGGTCTGGGTTCTGACTGGCGCACTCGCGATGTACACCGCGGGCTGGGCCATCCACTTCTGGCTGGTCAACGAGCCCGGCCCGATCTACCCCTGGCCGATCCCCAAGGGCAATTTTCTCGCGGACATGGTCGAGCAGCACCGAACCATGATGAGCGCCAATGCCGGCATCCGAACGCCCCATCCGCACTCGAGTGCGTGGTGGATGTGGCCGCTGATGGCGCGTCCGATCTTCTATTGGTCGGGCGAAGGCACTTCGATCCACTTCGTCGGCAACCCCGTCCTCTGGTGGGGGACGACGCTCGGGCTCCTGGTGGTGGCCGCGAACGTCGTGCTCCTCAAGATCACCAACCTGCGGCTGCCCGACTCCGAGCGGCCCTGGCCGCGGCTGCTGTGGGTGCCGGCGCTGGGTTATCTGATCTCGTTTGCGCCGTTGATCTCCGTGCAACGGCCGCTGTTTCTCTACCACTACTTCTCGCCGCTGATCTTCGCGCTCGCGACGGTTGTGCTCTGGCTGGATCACGTGGGTTGGACGCGCCCGGGCGGACTCCGCGACCAGCGAGTGAGCTTCTACGTCGCCACGTCGGCTCTCGTGCTCGGATTCCTCGCGATGAGTCCCTTCATCTTCCCCTTCCTCGAAATGCCCGGCTACACGAGCCGGGTCATCGACCTTCTGCCGATATGGCCGTGATCGCTCGAACTCGGATCGCCCGTCGATTCTGCGCCGCTGGTCTGTTTCTGACCTCACTGCTGGGGTGCGCGCCCGAGATCACCAAATCACCCAACGTGATTCTGATTACGCTCGACTCGCTGACCGCCAGCCACCTGGGTTGCTACGGCTACGCTCGCGATACCTCGCCACACATCGATGAATTTGCGAAACGGGCGACGCTCTACCTCCGAGCGTATTCGACGGCGCCCTGGACGCTGCCCACCCACGCCTCACTCATGACGGGCAAATTTCCGTTCGAGCACGGCGCTCACACTTTCAAGATCAATGAAAATGCCATTCGCGAATATCCGCTCGACGAATCTTTTCTGACCCTCGCCGAGGCGTTGCAGCAGGAGGGTTTTGCGACCGGCGCCTTCACCGCCAACTCGGGATACCTCGATCCGCGTTGGAAACTCGATCAGGGCTTCGATGTCTACGTCAACAAGCGGGTCGGCGGCCATTCCATCAACAAGGCGGCTTTCCAGTGGCTCGACTCGCACGGCGAGGAGCCGTTCTTCCTCTTTCTCAACTACATGGACACCCACAGTCCCTACAACATCAGCAAGCCGAAGCAGCGCCCGGAGTTCCTCGCGCACGTTTCCAGTCGGGCTGCGGATCCTCTGTTCGACGATCTGATGGAGCGCATGCGGAAGGGCGAGGAGGAACTCCCCGAGGATTCACTCGAACTGCTCAGGGACCTGTACGACATCGGAATTGCCAACGTGGACGAAGCCATGCAGGCGCTTTTCGACCGGCTCCGCGAATTGGGGCTCTACGATGACACGCTCATCATCCTGACTTCCGATCACGGCGAGTATTTCGGAGAGCACGGTCTCATCGAACACGGCAAAGACGTCTATCACGGCGGGCTCTGGATCCCCCTGATCATCAAATACCCAAATCAGCTCGAAGGCGAGATCGTCGAGCGCGAAGCCTCGTCGGCGGACATTCCCCGCCTGGTCTTTTCGAAATTTCCGAAGGAGATTGTCCGGCGTTATCTTCCGGATTTCTCGAATGATGCGGCGGAACAACTCGTGATCAGCGAGAACTATTACGTCTATCCCGCCTTTTGGAAGCTCGCCCAGCTGAGTCGTTTCAACCGCCATCGAACGGTCGTCCTGGATTGGCCCTACAAGTTGATCGAATCGTCCGATGGAAATCACGAACTCTACGATCTGGAAAGAGATCCCGGCGAAACGGCCAATCAAATCGAAGAAAGAGAGCAGCTCGCCGATGAAATGAGCGAGCGACTTCGCAAATTCAAATTGGAAGTCGGTGAAAAGCTCGAGCCGGGAGATGAAGCGGTTGCCCCATCCCCCGAGCAGATCGAGGAGCTCAAGGCACTTGGATATCTTTGATCGCTCCGGAGGTTCTTGGTTCGTTCGCCGTAAAGTCTGGCGGATACCCAGCGTGCACGGGGGGACCTCGAAGCTGGAAAGAACGATGTCGATCGCTGCGTCGGCTGGAGTGTTTCGACACGATGACGAGTGATCGATTCAGAGAGCGGGCGAATTGCCGTTTCGCGAGGGGCAGTGGCGGAATTCTGTTATTCTGGGCCACCATGCAGATTGGCGTCATACCATGAAGAGATCGATTCTCATCAACTTTGTAGTCCTGCTGGTGGCTCTGTTCTTTTGCGCTCTCGTGCTCGAGGTCTCCAGCAGGCTCCTTTTCGACGCCCCGCCGAGTGTCGTCATCGACAACCTCTCCGATCCGACGGCTGCCGAGAGCCCGATGCAGGAACGCGAGAACGTCGAACTCAGAGACGGGCAGATCTTTTCCAAAGGCGTTCCCGACGCGGGTTTCTACGTCCACACGCCGACCGGACGCCGGCTTCGCCGGGGTGCGAGCGGGATGATTACGGGCCACCACCTCTCGCGAAAGGACGTCGAGTTCTCGACGAACTCGCTCGGATATCGCGACGACGAGATCGGTGAGAAGGGCGAACGCGACTATCGGATCCTTGCACTCGGAGACAGTATTACGCTCGGTGATTACGTATCGGCCGAACAGACCTACCCTGAATATGTCGAGCGTTTCCTCGCGGCGGCGGAATCCCCCGCCCTCGAAGGAAAAGACGTGCGCGTCATCAATGCGGGTGTGGGCGCGATCGACCTACAGAACGAGTTCGCGATTCTGATGGAAACGGGACTGTCGGTGGAGCCCGACGTGGTCCTCGTCGGAATGTATCTCAACGATGCCTACCACTCGCAGGTGCTCAAGATCAGAAGACTCCCTCCGTCGCTCAGTTGGAGCCATTTCCTGCGCGTATTTTCGATGTGGCTCGACGTGTACCGCGATCGATACGTCTACGAGGGCACGGGCCTCCGCGACGAAGGTGCAGTCGAGCGCGCGAGAGACGAGTTCCTCGCCACGAACCCGGGCGCCAAGGGCGATTGGCGAACTAACGAGGAGGCGTTCAACGCGCTGATTGCGGAACACATGGGACGCTGGGGCTACGCCTGGAGCGACGAGTTCTGGACGATCATCACGCCACTACTGGAACTCATGAAGCGCGTGGGTAGTGAAGAGGGCTTTCGGCTCGCCGTGATACTGTTCCCGGTCGACTATCAGGTAAAGAGCGAGTTGCTGGTCAATCAGCCGCAGCAGAACTTCGCGCGAATCATGACGGAACTCGGGATCCCGCACCTCGACCTCCTTCCCCTGCTGCGCAACCAGTATCAACGGGACGGCGTCAATCTGTTCTATGACCACTGCCACTATCGACCCGAGGGGAACGAGTTTCTCGCGAGACCCGTGGCTGATTTCCTGCTTCGCGAAGTGATCTCGCGCTAGTCGTGCTTCTCGGTAAGCTACAAACGAATAGATGGGAAGCGGGCTTCATCGCGCTTCTTTTCTGTTTTTCCGTATGGATCATGTTCCATACATTCTCCTACGATTACGAGAACTCTACCATCCTGATAGCCAACAAGATGTGGAGCGACTTTGCGGCCACATTGCCCCTGATTCGATCCTTTTCGATGGGTGACAATTGGCCGCCCGAGTATCCGATCTTTCCGGGATCTCCGATTCGATATCACTATCTTTTTTTCTTGATCGTCGGGAAACTCGAGGCAATCGGCATTCCCCTGCATTGGGCGCTGAACGTGCCGAGCGTGATTGGATTCTTTCTGTTGCTCTCGATGATCTACCTGCTCGGCAAGAAATGGTTCGGCGATCCCCGAATCGGGGTGTTGGGTGTCGTCTTCTTTCTGTTCAATGGCTCGATGGGTTTCATGCAGTTCTTTGCCAAGAATCCGTTGTCATGGAACACAATCCCCGACATCTTCCTCAATTCCAGATTCTCGGCGATGGGGCCATGGGATGGTGGTGACGTTCTCGGAGTTTGGCATCTGCTGGTATTCATCAGTCAGCGCCACTTCAGCGTCTCGCTTGGAATACTGCTCTCCTTCATCTTCGTCTACTGTTACCTCGACGGGAAGAGCAGGAAGACCCAACTGCAGTGGGCAGTAGTTTTTGGCCTCGTCATCGGCGTCTTTCCGGTATTTCACAAGGCGGTGCTCCTCATCTTCGCCATCGTCATGTCGGTTTATTTCGTCCTGCTCCCCTTCTCGAGGTGGTTTTTGTTCGCGACGGGGGCGGTTTCGGTCCTCGTCATGGGGCTGCTGTGGCTGCTTTCGTTCAATTTGTTCGGGGCTCCAGCGGGCGCCGGGTGGGACCCCGGCGTGATGATCCAGGGGCCGCTGAGTGTTGCGAGTGCTTTGAAATTCTTCTGGTATCAATTCGGTCTGCACTCCGTGCTCATTCCCCTCGGATTCTGTCTTGTGCCGCGGCGAGTGAAGATCTTGATGCTGCCCGCGGTCATCGCTTTCCTCGTCGCGTTCCTGTTTCGATTCTCGAAATCGGAGTCGCTGCTGGGGCACAAATTCCTGAGCTTCTTCCTCATTCTGGGCCAGCTGCTAACGGCCTTCGTGGTCGTGAAGTTCTATGGCTTCATTTCGACTCGATTCCCGCGCGTGAAGTTGCTGCCCGTTGGCGCAACGGCTGTGCTCGTGTGCTTTCTGACGTTGACGGGAGTGATCGACTTTCTCCCAATATTGAATATGAACATGGCCAAGGTGCGCGACGTGGGCTCCAAGCCGGAGGTGAAATGGTTCGCTGAAAACACGCCGGGAGATGCCGTCGTGCTTACGAGTCAGTTCTTGTATGCACCAGCCTCGGTTGCCGGAAGGAAGATCTTCCTCGGGTATGGCTACTTTACGGACAGCGCGGGATACGACACGCGTGGTCGAAGGAAGATCGTCGATGCGGTTTACAGCGGCGAGAGCCGCGAGGAAATGTGCGAGCTGCTCCATTCGAACAACATCAGTTTCGTGGACGTAGAGGATTTCAAGCCGAACAAAGGCCGCCCAACGGTCAATGCCGAATATTTCAAAGCGAATTTCACTCCGCGCTATACCGCAGACAACAATCGGTACTTCATCTACTCGACAGATGATTTATGTGATTGATCCGGCGCATGCGTCGGCGCTTCCGTGGGTCGATCGCTAGCTCGAGCCGGGGCTGGAGTGCTTTGCGCGAAACAGAAACCGCATGACCAGGTAGGATTCCACCACCAGGAAGACGTCCACCGCGATCTTGCCCAACGCGATTCGCCCGCCGAGAGCCGCCACGGTCCAGTGAACGAGAAATGGCGATAGCAGCAGATTCCCAATCGTGGCCAGGGTATAACCGAGCCCCTGGCTCGCCGTCGAGACCTTTCGCGCGGTGCCGCCGGTGCTGAACGAGAAATCGCGGTGCAGGAAAAAACCGGTGATTGCGCCGGTGCCGCGACTTACGAATTGAGCTACGCCGGGCTCGATCCCGAGGGCGCGCGCGAGCACAATGTACACGACGAAATCGAGAACGAAGAGAAGGCCGCCGACCAAGAGGTAGCGAGCGCTCGAATGATGAAGCCATTTTGGAAGCGATCGAGTGCGTCGAGCATTTTCCGATTTGCACGAATCCGCTCGAGTTCTACTGGGCATTCGTCAGAAATTGTCGAAATCGATCGGGGTGAATCGAATCAGCCCAGGTGCGGGTTTCCCGTGGCCCATTTCTTTGAATATGAAATTCAGTGGTGAAGGGCGGAGAGCCATGGGCAGGGGCAAGAAGGGGGAGCGGCGCCAGTCTGCCGCTGGATCGAAACCCGCCCATAGGCGAAAGATGCCCGTCCCACGCGATTGGGCTTCGACCGCGTCCGGAAGCGAAGATTTCGGTAACACCCCCATGATGGTCTGAAAGCCCGCAAAACCCGAGGGGCCGTAGATGAGAACCCGATCGCCGGATTTCCCGGGTGCGATTCGATACGACACACTGGGATTTGCGAGCCTCCATGCGAGCATTTCAGGAGCCCAGTGCTTCTCGAATTCGGGGGTGGGAGCGTTTTTTCGGCGTCCCGGGAGCCCGATGCCGATCCGGACATCGAGAGGGCCCAGGCATTCGAATCCAACGTGTTTGACGAATCCGGCGGTGCTCCGGTGATTGGTGACCGCGACGCCAAACTCATAGCCGGCTTCTGCGACTTTCGCGTATGTGCGCTTGACGAGATCGAAGTAGAGGCCCTGCCGGCGTGCATCCGGATGGGTAGCCGCGTTGAGTGAGAGCACGCCGCGGCGGATCTCACCGTGGAGTCGCGCCTCGAGTGGTTGAACGGCGCAATGGGCCATCATCTCGCCGTTTCGGTAGGCGTTGAAGCCGAGAGCCGCGCCGCACGGATTCTGGTTGTACTCCCAGTCCAGATACGCGGCCGTGATGTGTTGGGCTTTGGGCCAGACGAGCCTCAGAAACCGGGCCGTTTCGGCGATGTGTTCGCCCGATAGGGCGATGGGTCGAATGTCAAACATCAATCGAATGGTCCGTGGATCGCCTACTGCTTCCGAAAGCGCGGCGCGTGTTCATTTCGGGTTCACCTGCCGGATGAGCCGATCCTCGACGAGAGCTCTGAACGCTGGCGACTTGAGCGTGCTGCGCTCGCGTGTTCGCCAGTCCGAATAGTAGACGCTGCGGAAGGCGGGCTTCTCGCTCCACAACCGCTCTTCGCCCGCAGCGGCACCGCCCGGGTGGAGCAGGATTTCGACGAGTTCGTCCGCCTCGCAGCGATTTTCCAGCTGAGCCAACGCCGAAGCTACGGCCGCTTCGCGCATGTTGCCGGTGAAGAGAACGCCGATGAAGTGCCGGCAGTGTGGAATGCCGCGCGACCGAAGGCGCGGTAGCGCGCGCCGCGAAAATGTGTTCAGGATGGCGTGTTTCGCGATGTTGAGCCCAGCGTAGTTGCGGAGAGATCCGGGTCCGTTGAAAGTCAGGAAAAATGGCTCCGCGAGGCAGCGCACGTACTCGAATTGGAACTCCTCGTGAAGTTCCATCAGGGTGTCGAACACGAAGGGAATCATATGGACGTGAAGGTGGCTATCGGCGCGGAGGCCGTATCGAGGGTCGATACAACCGGCGACTCGCGCCAGCTGTGCGCGAAACTCCTTGCGCACCTGGTCGCGCAGCTTCGCGCGTCGGGTTTTGTCTGCGCGTAGATGGAACAGGCACAGCGACTGGAACGAATGGCGGAAGTATCCGCGCTCATCGACCAGATCGGGGACCTGGCCGGCCGGACTGAGGGAGCGGCCTTCCATCAAATTCAGGTGGACCGTGAGGTATAACCCGCGGCGCTTGCGATATTCGCAGATGGCGTGTTCGAAGCCGGTCCCGTTTGCGATGATGCTGACATTCGTGACCGCGCCGTGATCGACTGCATCGAGGATGTTCGTCGTGATGCCCTCGGAGAGACCAAAATCATCAGCACTGACGAGGATGCGCAATCGATTGCTCCCAACAAGAGGCAAGACGCTACGCCACGCAGGCACGGGTCGCAATTCGGCGAGCGGCAGACGGGCCTAGCGTGCGGGTGGGAAATGCTTCTGAGGGGTCTTGAAAGTTCCGCGATTCTTGCCGCTTCCAGAGGGTTTTGCTCCGAGCGCATCATTTGCGCTGATGTACACCGCCAGATTTTTCACGTATCATTTCTGTCTGCATGCGGGCTGCGATTTCGCGAAAGGAAATCCCCGAGATATGAAGCTCTCCATCGTGATTCCGCTCCTCAATGAGGAGCCGCATCTCGAGCAGACCCTCGAGACGATTCGCCGTGAGCTCGCGATGTTCGAAGGAGACTACGAACTCGTCTTGATCGACGATGGGTCGAGCGACGGAACCTGGGAGCTCTTGCGGAAATCGGTGGCCGCGTTCGGCGATGCGCGCGCGATTCGCCTGAGTCGCCGCTTAGGCAAGGAATTGGCGATGTGCGCGGGTATCGAGCGATCTCGGGGCGATGCGGTGGTCGTAATGGATGGAGACCTCCAACACCCGCCGAGACTCATTCCCGAGATGGTGCGTGGCTGGGAAGAAGAGGGTTTCGACATCGTAGAAGGGGTGAAGAAGCACCGCGGAGACGAATCGTCCTCCTACCGAACGCAGACGGGCTTCTACTACTTCCTGCTGCGGTCGCTCTCCGGCATCGACCTCAAGGGTGCGTCTGATTTCAAGCTCATGGATCGCCGAGTCGTCGATGCGTGGAGTCGGATGGGAGAGCGCAATGTCTTCTTCCGCGGCATGTCGGCGTGGCTCGGCTTTCGACGCAAGAAATTGTATTTCGACGTAGAGCAGCGAGCGGGAGGGCGCTCAGCGTGGTCATCGCTCGGTCTGATTCGGTTGGCGATCAATGGCATCACCTCTTTTTCTTCACTGCCCGTACACATCATCACGGTGATGGGAGCGATCTTTCTGTGCTTTGCGCTCCTGCTGGGCGCCAACTCGATCGTGCAGTGGTTCAGCGGTGAAGCCGTCACCGGT
>JAFDBP010000030.1 GCA_019313245.1 Deltaproteobacteria bacterium | reverse complement strand
CCGCTTCGGGTCGAATTCGACGCCGGCCCCCTCGAGGTTCAAGCCCTCCACGTTGGGCGCGCGCCCGGCCGCGACGAGGATCGCATCCACGTCGACGCTCTGCGGGCCGCCGTCCGCCCGGATGAGGTGGATGCGCGCGCCGGCGTCGAGCCGCTCGACGCGCGCGATCTCGCAGCCGAGCAGCGTGGCGATGCCCTCACGCCCGAATTGCCGCTCGACGACCTGCGCGGCGTCGGCGTCCTCCCGCGGCAGCAGCTGCGGCGCGCGCTCGAAGACCGTCACCTCGGAGCCGAGGCGCGCAAAGGCCTGCGCGAGTTCCGCGCCGATCGGGCCGCCGCCGAGCACGCCGAGCCCGCCGGGCCGCTCGGTCAGTTCGAAGACCGTTTCGTTGGTCAGGTAGCCGGCGGCTTCGAGACCCTCGATCGCGGGAACTGCAGCCCGCGCCCCCGTGGCGACGACGGCCTTCGCAAAGCGCAGCCGCGCGTCGCCCACCTCGACGACATCCGGGCCGGCGAAGCGCGCGCTGCCGAGAAAGACGTCGACCCCGAGTTCGTCGCGATAGCGGCGAGCGGAATCCTCGCGGCTGATCTGGCTGCGGATGCGCCGCATTCGCTCCATCACCGCGCCGAAGTCCGCGTCGGTCGCGGCACTGGCCGGCAGGCCGAACGCCTCGGCGCGGCGCGCTTCCGCGAGCGTGCGCGCGGCTCGGATCAGGCTCTTCGAGGGCACGCAACCGACGTTCAGGCAGTCGCCGCCCATCAAGTGGCGTTCGACGAGGGCGACCCGGGCGCCGAGCCCCGCGGCGATCGCAGCGCTGATCAGCCCCGCCGAGCCCGCGCCGATTGCGACGAGGTTGTAGCGGTCCCGGGGTTTCGGGTTTTCCCAATCGGCGGGGTGGACGTTGGCGACCAGCTGTTCGTTGTGGACGTCTGCGGGTCGGATCTCCAGCGCTCTACTCACCGGTCGCCTCCGCCAGCGCGCGCCGCGCGCTTCGCGTCACCAGCAGCGTGACCGCGAGCGTAGCCGCCAAGCCCAGCGCGAGCAGAGCGTAGTAGCCCCAGCCCCGCGCGACTTCGGGGTTTCCCGCGAGAGCCGCGACGTCACCCGCGAGTTTGCCGGAGTAGACGTAGAGCAGGGTTCCCGGCAGCATTCCGACGGAGGCGATCGCGTAGTCGGTGAAGCGTACCCGCGTCAGACCGAGCGCGTAGTTGAGCAGGTTGAACGGGACCGCCGGCGTGAGGCGCAACAGGAAGACGATCTTGCGCCCCTCGGCCGCCACGGCGCGGTCGATCGCCGAAAATTTCGGCTTGCCCTCGAGCTTTCTCTCGACCGCGGATCGCGCGAGATAGCGAGAGACGAGAAAGGCGAGGCACGAGCCGACGCTGGCCGCCGCGAAGACGTAGATCACGCCCTCGACGATGCCGAAGATCGCGCCCGCACCCAGGGTCAGCAGGGACGCGGGAACGAAAGCCACCACCGCGACGACGTAGCCGAAGACGAAGACGGCGGGGCCCCAGAAACCGAGCCCGTCCACCCACTCGGCGAAGGGCTGGATGTATCCGCCGGCGAATTTCCCGAGTGCGATGAGCGCGGCGAGCCCGATCGCGGCCGCGACGAGCTTCATCGGGGGGATCTTCGACTCGGTTGGACTCACGGATCGCTCTCCGTTCGAGCCGCCCGCTGCGTCGAGCGCGCGTCGGTTTGGCGTTCAGCGAAGACTTCCACCGCAGCTCGATCCCGCACCGGCCGTGCAGCCGAAACAATGACCGGCCGTCGCGATGGGGTCCCCCTCGAGTTCGCCGAGATCGGCGACGTCCCAGATCGTACGCGCTTTGCCGCCCAGCGGGAGATCGAGCATCTGGTTGAAGTCGCAGTCGTGGAGGCGCCCGTCGTAGCCGACCGAGACGAGGCTGCGGCACATCAATTCGCCGACCGTTTCGGGGTTGAAATGGCCAATCAGCAGGGCGCTGTAGGCCTCTGCATTTCCCTCCCGCTCCAGTTGGCGGGCGAAGCGCCGGATCGGCATGTTGGCGATCGCGAGCAGGCGGTGAAATTCGATGCCGAAGCGCTCCCTCAATTGCCGTCGGTAGCTCGCCTCGAGTTCCGCCTGGGGTGGAGGCAGGCTCGCTCCGGGCGGGTTGTAGACCAAGTCGAGCGTCAACGGCGAGCCCGGTTTTCCGTACCCGAGGCGGCCCAGCGCGCGCAGGGCCTCGATGCTCCGCTCGAAGACGCCGCGGCCGCGCTGTGCGTCGACCGCCTCTGCGCCGTAGCACGGCAGCGAGGCCACCACCCGGACGCGGTGCTCGGCGAGGAAATCCGCGGTGTCTTCCTGGCCCGGCTCGAGCAGGATCGTGAGGTTGCAGCGATCGATCACCTGAAGTCCGAGCGCGCGCGCCCCGGCGACGAGATGGCGAAATTGCGGGTTCAGTTCGGGGGCGCCGCCCGTCAGATCGACGCTCGCGACGCTCGGGCTGCCGCGCAGCAGCGTCAAGATCCGGTCGGCCGTCTTGCGGTCCATCGCTTCGCTGCGTTTCGGGCCCGCCTCCACGTGGCAGTGCGCGCACGCGAGATCGCAGCGCCAGCCGACGTTGATCTGCAGGGTCGTCGTCGCTCGGCGGCTCAGCGGGGTCATCCCGCGGCGTTCGAGCAGCTCGCCGAAGTCGCGCGGTTCGAGCGAATCCACGGCTATGAGATCACTCGTCATCTCGCCCCTCCGCCCCATCGGGCGCCAGAAATTTGAAATCGGCGAAACGAGCCTCCGCGCGCTGACACGAATTGTCGGAATCGCTCATGATCGCGAGTCCGAGCAACGGCGGAATCGGCGCGTCGAAATGTTCGCGGTAGCGCGCGGCGACGTCGACGGTTTCCGTTCGCCAGTCCGCACTCGCCCCCTGCGCGAGAGCGATCATCTTCGCACTCGCTGCGAATGGGTTGTCCCAGACCGTGCCCGCTGGGAGTCGGCTCGTCCAGACGAAATTCAGTGCGCTGCCCGGAATGGTCTCCCCGTAGATGAGCTTTGCGAGGCGGTGACGCAGCTTCTGCAGGGCGGACGCGCGGCCCTCGTCGAGTTCGAACACAATGTAGACCCGCGCCGCGAAATCGTCTTCCGCCTTCGTCTGTTCGTCGCGCAGGTCGAGCCCGCGGTCGACGCGCCAGCGCCAGCTCAGCAGCGGCGTTTGAGCGATGCGGATCGCGTCGAGGGGTAGTACGAGGCCCGAAGCCGCGCAGTTACTCTGCGCTTTCGCGACTTCCCGCCCCTCGAAGGTTTCGAGGCTGTAGAGGGTGTGGCTCTTGATGCCGCGAAAGGTGAGCGGCTGCCAGCCGTCGGAGCCGGGTGTCGGCAGCGGGATGTCGCTCGCGCCCGCACCTCCCGGGGCGAGTGAGCCCGCGAGCGCCATCGCGGCGATCGCGAGCGCGCAGTTGACGCGGGGGGGCATCCGGTGCCCGCGTCAGCTCACTGGACGCTGATCGTGGCGCTTTCGATCACGAGCTTTTCCTTCGTCTTGCCATTTCGGCTGCCGAACTTTTCGAGTTCCTTGACGGTGTCCATGCCTTTGATGACGCGGCCGAAGATGGTGTGCTTTCCGTTGAGATGGGGCGTCTTGACGAAGGTGAGGAAGAACTGGCTCCCATCGGTCCCGGGTCCCGCGTTGGCCATGCTGAGCAGGCCCGCTTTGTCGTGCTTGACCGTGCGGTCGAACTCGCCGTCGTACTTGTAGCCGGGGCCGCCCCGGCCGGTGCCCGTCGGATCGCCGCCCTGGGCCATGAATCCCGGAATCACGCGGTGAAAGACGGTGTCGTCGTAGAACCCGAGGCGCGTGAGGTAGATCGTGCTCGAAACGTGCATCGGCGCGACATCGGGCATCAACTTGATCTGGATCTTCCCCTTGTTGGTTTCGAGATTCCAGAAGTAGCTCTTGCCGGCCGTGAACGAGACCTTCGGCGGCTTGGCGAGCGTGGACTTCCAGGCCCTTCGGGCCTTGTCGACGTTTTCCTCCGCGATGAACGCATCGATGGCCGCGATCGCAGCGTCCTCGGATTGCTTCTCGGCGGCGGCCGCGGCGGTGTCGCTCTCGACCGGTTGCGCGCTGACGGCCAAGGCGGCGAAACAGAAAGCCAGCGCGAGGCTGAGGGCGACTCCGAGCTGTGAAGATTTCAGACCGTTTCGGATCGGGGTCATCGGCTTGTCTCCTTTGATCGCGGGTGCGTGCGGGCAATCAGGCTAGCCGCTGCTCGTTCGAGCGCCAAGGGTCGCCGCCGCGCGGCGAAATTTCGGCCTCAGCCGTCGAGCAGGGCCTCCAGATCGGGCCAGTCGATCGCGCTCTGGGCCGCGAATGCGCGGAGCAGCAGCGCGCGGTCGGCGTCGTCGCCGGCCTTGCAGAAGGTGTCGCGCGCCTTCTGGAGCGCGGCCTTCTCCGGGGCGGGCGGCGAATCCGCCTCGAGGATCCCGTCCTCGTGTTTGAGTCCGAGCAGATCGAGCCACTCGGTCAGCAGCTCCACACGGCACTCGAGGAAGTAGACGGCCAGGATCTCCTCGGCGACGCCGTTGGCGGCGACGCGGGAGAGGGTGCGGCGCACGGCCGCCACCTGTTTGTCGAACGGCAGTTTCTGGATGTAGACGGGGCGGGCGTTCATCGATGCGCTCGTCGCGAGCAGCGCCTGCTTGTAGGCCTGCGGGGATTCTTTTGCGATCTCGCTCATGACGCTGACTGCGAGTTCCGGCGACATCGACGCAAAGACCTGGTACGAACGCATTTCGCCTCCCATGCGGCAAGCGGCCTTTGTAGCATCCCGCCGGAACGCCCGACAACCGGATCGCAGCTGCGTCCTACTGCGTCGACAAGAGAGGGCCGCGCTCGCCGGCCGCCGACCACGCCCGCTGCAGCGCAAAGACCAGCGTCAGTACGAGCGCGGCCGCGAGCGCGGTGTGCAATCCGGTGAGTGCAGTCGGAATGCCGTAGATCACGTTTGCGACTCCGATGGCCACCTGCACGAGACCGATCGCAAACGCGAATGCGGTCGCAACGCGCAAACGCCCGTCGCGTCGACAGCCGAACGCCGCCAGGCCGAGGCATACGATCAGCGCATAGGCGGTGATGCGATGCAAGAGGTGAATCCCGACGCCGCCTTCCCAGGCCGGGAACCAGACGCCGCCGTTGCAGGTTGGCCATTCGGGGCAAGCCATGCCCGCGTAGCGAGAGGCCACGAGCCCCCCGAGCCCGAGCTGTAGCAGCAACAGCCCGGCCGTGGCCGTGATCCAGATCCGCTTTCGCAGGGACACGCGAGGGTGTATACCGCTAGCGGCCTCGGGCGTTCGGAACGCGAGGGCGAGCAGGAAGACGATCGAGGCAAACGAGTTGCCGGTGATCAGGTGCGCGGTGACGGTCCAGGGCGCCAGTTGGAGCCAGACCGTGAGCGCTCCGAGGATCACCTGGACGGCGATCAATGCCGTCCCGGCGGTCAGCAGGGTGGTCACATAGCGGGACCGGCTGGGGCGCCGCCAGGCCGACCAGCCGAGAAATGCGAAAAGCGCGGTCACGCTGCCCGCGAGGACCCTGTGGGACCACTCGAACCCCACCTTGACGTCGATCTCGGGGATCAGGTCGCCGAAGCACAGCGGCCAATCGGGGCACGCGAGCCCCGCGCCGTTCGCGCGTACCAGGGCGCCCAGCACGATGAGGCAAAACGTCAGGAATACCAGCACTTGGAAGCCGAACGCGAGCCGCGCGCCGGCCTGGGGGAGAGAGCGCTGCTGTGCGCGCGGGGTCTGGGGGGTCGGCTGCATGGCTTCTCTAGGTGGCGGCGCCAACCGTAGACGATGGGCAGCGGTCCAACAACGCGCGCGGGCAAAACCGGGTGCTTCAGGTCCGATCGCGTTTTGTCGATATCCCGGGCATCATGATGGCAATGCCCCTCAATGAACCGCGAAACGACGACCCGCGAAAACTGCGGGCGCTGTTGGACAAGGTCGTGAACCTTGCCGACGACCACAGCCTCACCTCCGTGGTGGTCGGGATGGCGAGTTCCGAAGGCGATCTGATCTTTCCCGAGGTGGTCGATTTCATCGCGAGCGCGCTTCGCGTCGACGACTCCATCTTCCGCATGACCCGAGAGCGAGCGGTCCTCTTTCTCGCGGATGCGGATTGCGAACGCGCGCAGGAGATCGTGGAGCGCGTCATGGAAGCCTTCTCCGCGCAGTTCGCGACTTCGAAACGCCCGGATGTCGGCATCTCGTATTTCGAAGTTGCGCCCGGAAAACAAGACCTGACGCTCAAGCACATTCTTCCGCTGCTGTTTTCTTCGGAAACGGTTTGTAACTAGGCGGCCGATTCGGGCGCCCGCCGGCAGCCTCGACCCCACTGCTCGAATCTCAGCTCCGCTGCGTGTCGTCTGCGGCTCTGCGTCGCAACCCGGCAGTTCTACGCGCGGGGGCCCAGCTCGAGCGCGAGCGCGGATCCGATCTCGCTGTGGGCGAATTCGAATCCGAGGTCGAGCATGCGCTGGGGGATGCAGCGGCGGCTGCCGAGCAATTCTTCGCTGAGGGTGCCGAGCGCGGTGCGCAACGCGAACGCGGGCACCGGCAGCAGGCAGGGCCGGTGCAGCACCCGGGCGATCTCACCGGCGAGTTCCGCGTTTCGCACCGGTCGGGGGGCGACGACGTTGACCGCGCCGCGCAAGCCGTCGTCCCGCATGGCGCGGCGGATCACGCCCACCGCGTCGTCGATCTGGATCCACGGCACCCACTGCTTGCCGTCGCCCATGCGTCCGCCGAAGCCGAAGCGAAAGGGCAGGGCCATCATCGGCAGCGCTCCGGCCTCGCGCGCGAGCACGATGCCGGTTCGCAGTGACACGACCCGAACGGACTCCGCGGCCGTAGCGGCGGCCGCCTCCCAGGCCTGACAGATTTCCGAAAGGAAACCCGACCCCGGCTCCGCGGACTCGTCGAGTACTTCCTCTCCGCGCGACCCGTAGAAACCCACGGCGGATGCACACACGAAAGACGTCGGGCGATCCGCGGGTGCCGCCGATCGGAGCGCTTCCGCGATCAATTGGGTGGAATCGATCCGGCTGCTCGCGAGCTTGTGCCGGCGGCTCGCCGTGAGCGGGCCGCCGAAGACCGGTTCGCCCGCGAGGTGGACCACCGACGAGCAACCGCGGAGCGCATCTTCGGGCAGGTGGATGCCGTCCCAGCGGAGCTTCTCGATGTCCGGGTCGGCGGCTGGCTGCGCGGCCGGTGCGCTGCGCGACAAGATCCGCACCGGGATGCGCGACGCGCGCAGCGATTCGACCAGGCGCCCTCCGATCAGCCCGGTGCCACCCGAGATCAAGACGCGGTCAGCCATCTTGCGCCAGGGCGTCGGCGAGCCGCGCACTCCAGGGGCCGGGACGTCCATCTCCAACCTTCCGATCGTTCAGCCGCGTGATCGGGCGCGCTCCGCGCACGGCGTTGACGGCGACGAGTTCCGCCGCGTCGAGCAGCTCGGACTTCCAGATGTCGCGTTGCTCGATCTCGGGAATCCGCTCGAGCGCGATGCTTCGCGCGATGCCGGCGACCGCACCACTCGCGATCGGGGGCGTCCAGATGGCGCCCTCTCGCGAAGCGACGAACAGGTTGCTGTAGGCGCCCTCGACCAGGCGGTCGTCTGCGTCGAGCAACACCGCCTCGTCGACGCCCGCGGCGCGCGCATCTTCTGCGGCGAGCGACAGGGTCAGCCGGCTCGAGACCTTCATGCCATCCGCGAGCGAGGCGCCGTCGTGTGGGAGCGCGACGATGATTGCGGACCATTCGCTCGGATCCTCGCCGAGCGTGCGCGCGCTGCCGACCAGATGGGTCGCCCCGCCGGCATCGCGGCTGACCTGCAGTCGAATGACGCCCTCACCATCCGGCAGCGCCGCAGCGCCGAGCTCTGAGATGGCTCGCCGAATCGTCGCTTCGGCGACTTCCCCGAGGCGCAGCGCCTTTGCGCCGGTCTGCAGTCGCGCGATGTGTCGATCGACGAATCGCGGCTGCCCCGCGGCGATGCGCAGGGTGGTCAGACAGCCCCGTCCGTCGCGAAACGCGCTGTCGTCCGCTCGAACGACAGCGCGGTCGCCGGGCAACACCCCGCCGTCGATCCAGCACAGGTTGATCGAGTCGGACGGCATCCGCATGGGGATCCGTTCAGCGCTTTTCGATCGGCGTGTAGGGGGTCTCCTTGGGCCCCGTATAGATCTGCCGCGGTCGCCCGATCTTGAATTGCGGGTCTGCGTGCAGCTCCATCCACTGGGCGATCCAGCCCGGCAGGCGGCCGAGTGCAAACAGCGCCGTGAAGAGATTGGACGGGGTGCCGATCGCGTTGTAGATCACGCCGGAGTAGAAGTCGACGTTGGGGTAGAGCTTGCGCGAAATGAAGTAATCGTCCTTCAACGCGATCTCTTGCAGCTCCATCGCGATCTCGAGCAGTTTCGTCTGGGTGCCGAGCTTCTCCAGAACATCGATGCAGGCATTCCTGATGATCTTCATGCGCGGATCGAAATTCTTGTAGACGCGATGTCCGAATCCCATCAGGCGTGCCGAGTCGTCACCACTCTTGGCCTTCTCGACGAACTCCTTCGCACTGAGACCCCGGTCTCGGATTGCGGAGAGCATCTCGATCACTTCCTGGTTGGCCCCGCCGTGGCTCGGGCCCCAGAGCGCTTGAATACCCGCGGAGATCGCGCTGAACAGGTTTCCCATCGCCGAGCCGACGATGCGAACCGTGCTCGCCGAGCAGTTCTGTTCGTGGTCGGCGTGGAGGATCAGCAGCAGATCGATCGCCTTCTTGATGACCGGATCGACTTCGTACTCCTCGCAGGGCGTCCCGAAGAGCATGTAGAGAAAATTGCCCACGTAGCCGAGTTCGTTGCGCGGGTACATGAAGGGCTGGCCGATCGAGTGTTTGTACGAATAGGCGGCCATGGTCGGGAACTTCGCGATCAGTCGATGTACCGAGGTCTCGACCTGTTGCGGATCGCGCGGGTCGAGGCCGTCTGGATAGAAGGTGGCGAGTGCGCCGATCGACGCTGAGCACGCGGCCATCGGATGCGCGTCCTTGGGCATCGCGCCGAAGAAGCGCTTGAAGTCCTCGTGGATCATCGTGTGGAACGTGATCGAGGTCTTGAATGCATCGAGTTCGTCCTGGGTCGGCAGGTGACCGTAGACCAGGAGGTAGGCGACCTCGATGAAGGTGCTGTGCTCGGCCAGCTCTTCGATGGCGATCCCCCGGTAACGCAGGATCCCCTCGTCGCCATCGATGAAGGTGATGGCGCTCTTGCAGGAGCCGGTATTGGCATAGCCTGGGTCGAGGGTGATGACTCCAGACTCTTTGCGCAGGCTCGAAATATCGATTGCCCGCTCGCCTTCGCTGCCTTCTACGATCGGCAGTTCGAAAGTTTTTCCGTCGATCAGAAGCTGGGCGGTCTTTGCCATGGGGGGGCTCCTATTCGTTGGCTCGATGGCCAGATGATCGCACGATCGGGTAGTCGGAGTGCTCGGGATCACCCGCACATCGGAGTTTTTCGGATTCCGTGCCTAGCCGGCCAAGGCTAGCGAAAACCACCCAAAACCGACAGACCGTCCGCGCGCGAAAAGCGCTGTACGCTTCCACTAGCGTTGCGAGCGAGAATCATTTCGTGCGGGCGATTCCACACGAGAAAGACATCGCATCCAACGCTGCCGGGGCGAATCGTGTGTGGCGTATTGCTACGAAATCGACATCGATTCTGGTGGAATAACCATTGCACCCGAACAGAATCGCGTTAAATCCCGAGTGTCGTATTGCTGCAAATGCCAAACTGACTCCCGCGAGAATCTTGGAGGCAAACCATGCAGCCCGCGAAGCGTGCAGATGCCAGTGAGGATCTCCGGTTCCTGATCCGGGATCGCCCGATCTCGCCCGAGCGCATCCGCCGCTTTCTCGACGAGCGGAGCCACGAAGCCCGCGTAGCCGCAATTCGATCGCTCAGTGGCAGCGAGTTGCACGACCTCTACGTGGCTGTCGACGGATTCAAGCCCGTCACGCTCGAAGACCTGGTTCCACCGGCGGTCGAGGATTTTGCGACCGTGCGGCACCACGGCAAGAACAGTCTGCCGGTCTTCACGCACTTCGAGAAGCGCCTCTGCCGTCCCCCGTGCACCGACAGCGAGCCCGCGACGGAACTCTACGGTTACAACTTCCAGAGCCTGGCTTCGATCACGGGTCCCGGTTATTTCATCGCGCGCGAATCGGCAGATCGCCCCGAAGTCATGATCGACTACCACAGCCTGCCTCCCGAACACCCGCAGGGCTGGCCGCCGCTTCGTTCCAACGACCGCGGATTGTCTCGGCTGGTCTTCGGGTTCTTGTTCGACACGCTTCGGGGAGTGTCCGATCACGTGACGATCGGTTCGGCTTCCCGCAAGGGGCGGGATCTCGGCAGCTGGTTCGCGCTCTGCCGCGAGGACTGAGCGCGCCCGATCAGCCGCCCGCGAACTTGACCGTGTAGCCCCGCTCGCGAAGCGACTTGGCGAGCGCGTCGCGGTGGTCGCCCTGGATCTCGATGACGCCATCCTTCGCGGAGCCGCCCGTCCCGCAGCTCCGCTTGAGTTCGCCGGCGAGTTCCCGCAACTCGTCTTCGGCAAGCGGAACGCCCGAGATCGTCGTGACCGTCTTGCCGCGCCGGCCCTTGACCTCGCGCCGGATCCGCACGATCCCGTCGCCGCGGTCTGTGCGGGGGCTCTTGCGGCACGCGCAGCGCGCGATTGGTTTTTCGCAGCGGGGGCAGGTCTGGCCTCTCTCGCTGGAATAGACCAATCCGTCGTTTCGCCGTGTGGACACTGTCGACACCTCCAACCTCTGTCGATACTGTACCCCGCCATGCGCGCCCACAGCCGGATTGTTTCGTCCACGATCGCAATCGTCGCAGTCTCGTGCGCTGCGGGTGCGTTCGCGAATCCGGCGGTCGATGACTCGGCGCTGCGAACGCGGCAGACGCAGCTCGAGAATGGCCTTACGGTCCTCACGCTGGAAGACCACACCACGCCCGTCGTCGCGTTTCAGATGTGGGTTCGGGTGGGGTCCAGTGACGAAACCCGGGTGACGGGCCTCGCCCACCTCTTCGAGCACATGATGTTCAGGGGCTCGAAGAACATTCCGCCCGAAGGGCACGGCCAGCTCATCCAGTCTCGCGGCGGCCGTACCAACGCCTATACGACGTCGGACATGACGGTCTATACGACGGAGATTCCAGCCGAGGCGCTTCCGCTCGTGATTGCACTCGAGGCGGAGCGCCTCGCCAATCTCGACATTTCGGAGCAAACGCTCGCGAGCGAGCGCGAAGTCGTCCTCGAAGAGCGGCGTATGCGAACCGAGGATCAGCCCGGAGGTCGCGCCCGGGAGGCCCTGTACGCGCTGACCTTCCAGGCGCTCCCGTATCGCTGGCCCGTCATCGGCTGGCGCAGCGACATCGCGAATGCCACGATCGAAGATTGCCGCGAATTCTTTTCGACTTTCTATGTCCCGAACAACATCGTGATCGCGATCGTCGGGGATTTCGATGCCGACGCGGCGCTCGAGCAGGTTCGCGAGAGTTTCGGCGGCCTCGCGCGCGCGCCCGAAATCCCGCGCCATTCGACCGAGGAGCCTCGCCAGAGCGGCATTCGGCGCGCGCGGGTTCACTTCGATCTGAACGCTCCGGTGCTCGCAACGGCCTGGCATGCGCCACCCGCCGGCCACCCCGACGCCGAGGCGCTCGACGTGGCCAGCGAAATCCTTTCCGGCGGCCGCTCGAGTCGGGTCTATCGACGGCTGGTCTACGAAGAGCAGAGCGCGTTGTCGGCCTACAGCGTGTATTCGGAATTTGCCGGGGCGGGCCTCTTCGGCGCCTATGCGAGCGTGCGCCCCGACGCGAGCATCGATCGCGTCGAGGCGTTGTTCATGGAAGAGATCGCCCGACTTCGCGACGAGCCCGTCACGGCGGAAGAACTCGAAAAAGCCAAGCGGCAGATCGAAGTCTCGATGATCCACCAACTGACCACCAACGCGGCCATCGCGGGTCGGGTCGGTTACGACGTGACGATTCTGGGAGAGATTCGCTCGCTCGAGGATCGGCTCGCGGCGATCCAGGCCGTCGACGCGGACGACGTGCAGCGCGTCGCGCGCACCTACCTGCTCGATGCCGGCCGAAACGTCGTCCACGTCGTGTCGCCGCCGGCCTCGACCGAGCCGGGGCAGGGGGATTCGTGAGGGTGACCGCGCAGCTCGCGGGGCTCATCGGACTCGCGTCGTTGCTCGCCTGCGCGAGCTTCGTCGAGACGCCGATCTGGGAGCGGCCGCCGCCGCCCATCCGGGACTCGCGGGTCGTCGAGCCGGGCAAACTGCATCGGTTCGAACTCGACAACGGGCTGTTGCTGATCGTTCTCGAGGATCATCGCCTGCCCCGGGTTTCGCTCGGGATCGAACTGCGCCGCGGAGCCGCCTCGGTCGGATCCGACCGGGCCGGCCTCGCGGGCTTTACCGCCGAGCTGATGAAGCGCGGCGCGGGCGATCGCGATGCGTTCGAACTGGCATCCGCAGTCGACGCGCTCGGATCCGCTTTCAGCATGCGCGCCGATTGGGACTCGATCACGGCCCAGATCTGGGGTCTGACGCGAGACCTCGACAGCATGCTCGAGATTCTCGGCGACGTGGTGTTGCGTCCCCGCTTCGATGAGGAAGAGGCGACCCGAGCCCGCGGAGAACTGCTCGCGGCGATCGAGCGAGCGACCGCCGATCCCAACTATCTCGAGCGTCGCTTCGCGGCGGCCGCACTGTACCCGGGCGTGCGAGCCGGATTGCCTCTGTCCGGCATTCCGGAGACGGTGGCGGCGTTGGATTCGGCGGCCGCGCGCGAATTTCACGCGCAGATGTTCGTTCCCAACAACGCCATCTTCTTCGCCTCGGGCGATCTAGACGCGTCCGAATTGCTCGACCGCGTGGGCGCCGTATTCGGCGCCTGGCCGGCTGGTGAGGTTCCCGACCCGGGTCCGCCGCTTCCCGCACCCACCCCGACCGAGCGGCGCATCCTGATCGTGGATCGCCCCGACCTCACCCAGGCCCGGATCACGCTCGCCCACGAGGGAATTTCGCGCGCGCATCCGGATCGCATCGCCGCCGGCCTGCTGAACGAAGCGATCGGAGGCAGCGGCTTTTCGTCCCGCCTGATGCAGCGGGTGCGCGCCGACGCCGGCCTGACCTATGGGGTCAGCTCCAGGTTCAGCATGCACCGCGGCGGTGGAACCTTCGCGGTTGCGACGTTTACCCGGGTGGCAGAGGTTCGGACGGTGATCGACCTGCTGTTGACCGAGCTCGAGCGCGCGCGCCGCGAGCCTCCGGCGGGGATGGAGCTCGAGGAAATGCGGGCGCTCCAGGTCGGCCAATTCGCGCTCGGGATCGAAACCTCCGATGCGGTGCTGGGCAGCCTGGTCAATCTGGACGTCTACGGCCTCCCCGAAGACTCTCTCGATACCTATCGATCGAGGGTCCGGGCCGTCACGGCCGCCGACGTCGGGCGCCTCGCGCTCGAGTTGATGCATCCGGATCGCGCGGCGATCGTGCTGGTGGGACCGGCGGACGCGCTCGTGCCCCAATTGCAGGATCTCGGGCCGGTCGAAGTCATTCGACCGTAGACGCGGGCGAGCGCGTCAGTCGACCGACGCTCCTGGGTGTCTCCAGTGCCGTTCGAATTGGAGCCACTCGTCCGGGTCCGTCACCCAGTTCGCGTAGATGGAGACGCCGCGAAAACATTCGGGCTTTTCCGGGAACGCTTCGAGGGCGGAGCGCACGCCGAGCGCCGCATTGCCGATGTTCTCCACGCTCGGATCGGAGTACTCCGGGACATCGTGATAGGCGGGAATCCCGATCAGGAACTCGTGCTTTTCGGCATCACACGACCACTTTGCGAGGCGTCGGGTCTGGTCCCGGACGAACATCACGTATGCGACGCGCAGCGGGAGATTCGTGTCGTAGGCCATCAAGACGGTCTGGTCCGCGATGTCCATCGTGGCCCGGTAGAATGCGCCCGACCAGAAGCTCCGGCTCAGCGGAACGAAGGGGATGCCGAGCGGCGTGGCGCGGGGCGTCGCCTGACTGATCGTCCAATCGCCACCCATCCGCTTGCGCACCTGCGCGAGCAACTCGAGGTATCCGGGGTGTCCGTCGCGCAGCGGCTCCAGGTCGAAGTGGACGCCGTCGAAACCTTCGGCGGCCAGACGCTCGACCACGTCGACCACGCCGCTGCGCCAATCCTCCTCCCCGAGTCGGACTTTTTCGATGCGCGCGCCGAGCCAGGCGAAAAAGACGCCTTCCGGATACGCGCGGCGCAGCTCGGAAAAGAACGGGTCGGCCGAGTCCTCGATCGAGCCATCCGCGAGCAGCGGCCCGGCGTGGACGTAGACGTAACGGATTCCCGCGCCTCTCAGGCGCTCGACGAGCTTTTCGATTTCGGAGCTGGGCACGGGATCGCCCGAGCGGACCTCGCGGCCCGTGTACCAACGGTGCCCAACCCAGATGCCGTTGGTGGACGAGTCGAAACTGTGTTGGCTGTCCGGATAGATGTGGTTCGCCGCGACGAACAAAGCCATCGCCAACGCCAGCAGCGCGAGTGTGCCGATCTTCCAGGCCTTGCCGATCTTCAAGCTGGGTCTCGCGGTTTGGAGGATCTCCGACACAGTAACAAAGCCGCAGCGGAGCGCGGCGAAAGTGCGCATTTTTGGGCCCGTCGGCGCGCGCGGATCGGCCCGTCAGCGCGCGGATTCGCGGCGGAAACGGCTTCCCGCGCGGCTTCGCGACTTTCGATTTCGTTGTGGCACACTCGCAGCCGATGGTGCCGCGGCGGATCTCCGAAATCGATTGGGCGAGCTGGAAAGCGACGGAACTCGCGACGCTCGTCTTCGTCCATCGAGACGAACGCCTGCTCCTGATCCACAAGAAGCGCGGTCTCGGCGCGGGCAAGATCAACGGACCGGGTGGTCGGCTCGAGCCCGGCGAGACGCCGGAGGCTTGCGCGGTTCGCGAAGCCCAGGAAGAGCTGCGGATCACGCCGAAGAACCTCGAGCGAGCGGGAGAGCTGCGCTTTCAATTCATCGATGGCTACGCGATTCACGTGCATGTGTACCGCGCGACGGATTTCGAGGGAACGCCCACCGAAACTTCCGAGGCGATCCCGCTCTGGGTCGACGAAGATCGCGTCCCCTACGAGAAGATGTGGGCGGACGATCGGGTCTGGCTGCCGCTGCTGATTGCGGGCACGCCGTTTGCGGGCCGTTTCATCTTCGACGACGACGTGATGCTCGACCACGCGCTGTCTTGACCGATCCTCGAGGTGCGGATTCGTAGCGGGCGCGCGCGTCTTCGAGTTCGCGCCCGACTTGCGCGCGCAGTTCCTCGGGCTCGAGGACTTCGGCCCCGGAGCCGAAGGAGAGAATCCAGGCCCGCAGGTCCGGCGTGCTGCCCACGTCCATGCTGAGTTCGATCCTGCCGTCGGAGCCCTTGTCGAACGACTGGCTCTCGTGCCAGTTGCGCTCTTCGACGTAGGTCACCCAGTCGGGCTCGAAGCGGATTCGAACCCGCACGGCCTGATCGGCGATGACGCCGAACGAAGAGCCGATGTAGGCGTCGAAGTCGAAACTCTCGGGCACCTCGAAACGCTCGTCGCCAATTTCGAGTTGGCGGATCCGGTCGACTGCGAAGGTGCGAATTTCGCCGGATTTGTGGTCGAGGCCGACCACGTAGAGCCCACCGCTGCGATACCACACCCGGTAGGGATCCAGGTTGCGGTTGGCGACGGAGCCCGTGCGCCCGGTTCGGTAGCGCATGTGGAGCGTACGCCGGTTGAGCACGGCGTCGTTCAGGATCTGGATCGTGTCGCGATACTCCGCGTAGTTCTTGTGCGGCCCGGGCAGCACGCGGAAGGCGTCCGCGAGCTGAGCGAGGTATTTCGCGAGTTCGGGGCCGAGTCCGGCGCGAATCTTGTGCAGCGCGGAGCGGATCGAATCGTGAAAGACGGTGCCCTCCAGGGTGCGGAGCAGATCTTCGCCAAACGCGAGCGCGAGAATTTCATCGGGCGTGAAGGGCACGTCGCCGAGCCGAAAGGTGTCGAGGAAGCGGTAGTAGACGCGTCCTTCCCGGCGCTCGCTGACGACCGGGAAACCCGCAAACATCAGCGCGTCGAGATCGCGATAGACGGTGCGGCGCACGCAGCCGAGTTCTTCGGCCAGGTCGTCGAGTGCCGCCCCGGACCGGCTCCTGGCCAGTCGTTGGATCAACTGCCACTGGCGCGCGAGTTGGTCACCGCGCATGGCGCTCAGGCGCCCGACTCGAACGGTTCATCGGAAAAGAATGCCGCGAATTCGCTCTCGCGGCTGCGGGCATCGCGGTAGCCGAGTTCGGCGAGCGGTCCGAGGAACTCGCCGTCGAAGAGCAGGTAGGAGAGCAGATCCGCCTCGGGGGAGTGCTGCCTGCCCTCGAGGTTGTGCATCGCGAGTCGCAGCAGCGGGGAGCGGGAGGAATCGCTGGGCATCGCCGACAACACCTCGCCCGCGAGCAGACCGAGGTCCTTGGAGGGGCGGATCACGAGGTTTTCGATCTTGCGAAACTGCTGGCTCCGCTTGCGCACGGCAACCTCGTTGAGCCGCCCGATGAACCGGGGGCCGAATGCGGCGGTGCCGTCGTCCAGGATTTCGTTCATCACTTCCATGCGCGCGAGGTCGGTGTCGAGGTGGTCGAGCAGGAGCGCGTTCAACATCTTGCCGAACAGGAACATCGGGCTGGCGTAGTCCTCGATGTGGCTGGTGTCGCTGGCGATCTGGTGCGCCTTGCCGATGTCCTGGCGCAGTGCCACGACCAGCACGCGATCTGCGCCCATCCGGATCGCGGGCGCGAGCGGCGTGTTGAGGCGAAGCCCGCCGTCCGCGTAATAGGTTCGGCCGATGCGCACCGCGGGGAAGAGCAGGGGGATCGCGGCGGATGCGAGCGCATGCGCGGGCAGCATTCGCGTCGGGCGCGGGACGACCATCGGATCCCGCGTCCAGTTCGGCAGCTTGCGGTCGCGGTTTTCGACGAAAACCGCCACCCGGCCGCTCGAAACCTGGGTAGCGGCGACACAGATCGACTCGACGAGGCCACTTCGGATGTTGTTGCGAATGCCGCGCCACGGGATCGTGCGAACCACCAGCTGTTCGAGGGGTTCGGTGTTGAGCAGACCGTAGAGCCGCTCCGGCGCCTTGCCCTCGCGAAAGGCTTCGGCGGTTCGTCGGATGCCGAGCAGTTTGCGCGGCAATCCCAGCAGGTCGCTCGCGGAGAGCGGGAGGATCTCCTCGATCCGCATCTGCTGCCAGAATTCGACGAGGCGGTCGCCCCGGGTTCCGTCCAGCTCGGCGGTCGCCGCGAGGAAACAGGCGTGAACCGCGCCCACGGAGGTGCCGCAGAGAATGTCGAACGAGACCGGGTGCCCGAGTTGTTTCGGCAGTTCGCCGAGCAGGTAGCGGATCACCCCCGCTTCATAGGCGCCGCGCGCGCCGCCACCCGAGAAGACCAGCGCGCGCTTCGGCCGCGGGCGACCGTCGAGTCCGGTCGTGGGCTGCGGTTCAGCCAACGCGCTCGACGTATTCTCCGGAGCGGGTGTCGATTCGGATGCGCTCACCCTCCTTGAGGAAGAGCGGCACCAGCACGACGGCTCCGGTCTCGACGGTGGCGGGCTTGGTTCCGCCCTGCGCGGTGTCCCCTTTCATGCCGGGATCGCATTTGACGATCGGCGATTCGATGAAGGGGGGGAGATCGATGTTGATCGGCTTTCCGTTCCAGAACAGGACGTCGACGTCGAGATTCTCCGTCAGGTATTTCCTGGCATCGCCAACCTGCTCCTGCGAGAAGGGGATCTGATCGTAGGTCTGTGTGTCCATGAAGATCAGCGATTCCGCATCGGCGTAGAGATACTGCATCTTGCGGTCTTCGATATCCGGTTCGCCGACCTTCTCGCCCGCTCGGAAGGTCTTCTCGACGACCTTCCCATTTCTCAGGTTCTTGATCTTGGTCCGCACGAAGGCGCCGCCCTTGCCGGGCTTGACGTGCTGGAAATAAACGATCGTGTACGGCTCCCCGTCGATCTCGATCTTGAGGCCGTTCTTGAAATCTGATGTCGCCAGTGCCATGGATTCTCCGAAAATTTGCAGGCCGAGAAGAATAGCTCGGACGACTGCCCAAGGCGATCGCGGGCGGGGCCGGCTGCCGGAGTCTCCCAAACGCAAAACGGGCCGCGCGCCTAGCGCGCGGCCCGTAGGTGAATCAGCAAGAGCGGCCTGCTGTTACATGGGGAAGTCGCCGTAGAGCCCGATTACGGCGCCGCCGCGAAGTGTGCCGCTCGTGATCACGGTCCAGGGGTTCAGCGCTCCACTGATGGAGTTCGTCCGGTAATCCGACCAGCACGTCCGTTCCATCTCGAATCTCCTGGGCAGCGGGCCAAATCGGCCGCGCGCCGAGGCGAACAACGGGAAGCCGTTGTCGGAATTGAGCAGTAGTTCGGCCTTGCCGCGATCTCGTCCTTCTCTGGAAGCGTAAGCCAAGGTGTAGAGCTCCAGGCTGCCGCAGACACGCTCCTGGCCGAGCACGTCCCAGACGCCGATCATGACATTCGGCTGACCGTCGCAGGCGATGAACGTCGCGAGGGTGAAGCTCGGCGGAAGTCGCTCGCCGTCCGGGGCGTCACACAGAATCCTGGCCAAACGGTTGGCGTTGATGATCTGGTAGTTGAGGCCGCACGACTCCAGTCTTTTTTCACTTGCAGCCGTTCCATTGATTGGGCCGCAATCCGATCCCGCGATCGTCACCCGACCGGTAGTTGCGTGTACGGTGTAGAGGCCGAAACCGTTTTCAGACTGCGCGACACCGGCCCCGGCCAGGAACAGCCCCAGAGCCAGCGCGAACGCAAACACTCCACGGTGCATATTTCGAGTCATCTTTGACGCCTCCATGAATTTATCGAGCAGAAACGCGAGTCACTTCGCGTTCGATCGTTTCGGGTATCTGCGAAGTCGCCCCGCTGCCTCGCAATTTCGGAACCCACTTCGGTCGGTCTTCCAGCAGAGGAATGAAGACATGGGATGAAAAGCACTTTCACTCATGCAAACCGCCGCAATCGAGCGTTGGGCGGAGAAATCCTATCACACGTTTGAATTGGACGGGAAGCGCCAACGTCATTTCGATCGATCTCCGCTTCGGTTGGAGGCTCGGCGGCAAAGCGCTAAAACCATCGGTGATTCCGAACCGACGCACGCATGGGTGTGATTGCAGCGGTTCGAGTGGGACATTTTGTCTTGTCCGAAATGCTCTTGAAGAACAAAGCGACTCGGCTGCTGCGAACTGCGATTGGGGCGCTTTGTCTGCTGCAGAATTTGGGCTGCGGCGGCGACGCCGAGCGAGATGATGCGGTGTCGCGGGCCGACAGCGGCGCACCCGGCGGCGCCGCGATCCCGGTCGTTCGGATGGAGGCGCCCGCGCGGGAAGTCGAGCGTCCCTCGGGACGCGCAGCTCCGATGGTGACCGACGTCGAGACGCCCGAGCCTCGCGACATCGAGCGGCAGGAGCCAGATCCGCGCCTGACGCAGACACTCGACCCCGAGTATTCGGCCCAGCGTCTGGCCGAGATCTCGAAACTCAACGCCGCGGGCGACGATCTCGAGTCGGTGCTCGACGCGCTCGAGAGCGATCCGGATCCCGCGGTTCGCGTCGCCGCCGCCGATCTGCTGGCCGAATCGCAGCGTCGGGAAGCCATCTATGGCTTGTTGCACGCACTCGACGACCCGAGCAAAGAGGTCGTCGTGCAGGCGCTACAGACCCTTTCTCTGGTGGGCGAAGCGGACATCATCCCTTGGCTCGAGCCCCTGCTCGACCACCCCGACCCCGACATCAGCAGGAAGGCCGAGGATACGATCTACTTCGCTTCGCCGGGCGTGGACGAATCCGATCCCGACTATGGGAAGGATTTCAGCTGGCCAAATGAATCCGATCGGGAGCCCGATCCCCGCTTCGATTACAACTTCGGTTTCGGGGGCGACCCCGAGGAGTAGATTCGCGGGCGGGCGCTCGGATGCGCCCGCCCGCGGCTCTAGGTGCGGCGAAAATCGATCGCCGGTCGACGCGACTCAGTCTTCGACCGGAAGCGTCACGGCGCCGAACAGGTCGTCACACGCGTTCTCGCAGCGCTGTTGCTGTCGGGCGCAGAACGCGCGCGCCTCGTCGGCCTCTGCTCGGAGGTCGTCCTTCTTCTGCTGCGACTCGCGTTTGACTTCGTCGATGCAGTCGCGAATTCCGCGGCGCACGTCCGAATCCTTGCACTCCGCAACTCCGATGATCGCGAGAGCCTTCTCTTCGCCCTGCACGCACTTCGCAGTGCCTTTCGCGATCTGATCGCAGCTCTTCGCCCAGGCCTTGCAGACGTTGTTGCAGGCTCGCTCGGTGCGCACACTGCCGAGCCCGGGGTGCATGTCGGTCAATTCCGCAACGGCGTCCAGCGGACGCGGGCAGATGGGATCCATGTCGTCGAGATCCGGATCGTCGTCGCCGATCAGATCCTTCAGATCCGAAGCGTCGTGGGGGACGTGGACCTTGGCCTCGGCCTGCGTCTCGTTGCCGCTCTGGTCGGTCACGAGATACGTCAGGGTGTAGACGCGGCCGTTGCCACCGCCCGCGCGCTCGGCGCGCAGCATGACGCTGCGATCGTCCGATCCGATGTCGGCACCCTGGATGTCGTCATTCGTATTGCCGTCGCCTCGGCCGTTGTCGGGTTCGTTGCTGCTCACCTCGATCAGTTCGACTTCGTAGTCGCCCTCGCCCGTGCAGCGGTCGCGAACGCGCACCTGAACTTCGACGTTCTGCATGCTGTGGTTGGGCGGCCAGAGGTAGAAGGGCTCGTGTTTGACGCGGACCACCGGGGGCTCGGTGTCTTCCACCGTCACGGTGACGCTGTCGCTTTCTGGATCGCTTCCCTCTTCGGTCGAGGTGAGCGTCGCAGTCGTTACGCCGGGCGCAAAAATTCCGGTCGGCGTGAGCGTGTCGGCGTTTTCGAGATCGACGTTGGGATCGGTCGTCCACTCGTTGACGATGTTGTCACCGGTGGGCGCGGTTCCGTTGAGCGTGTACTCGGCTCCGTCCTCGGACTCGCACTGCAGGACGACATCTTCGCCCGCGTCGACCTGAGCGGTGGCGCCCAGCGGGGCGAGCAAGAGCACGCTTAGGGTGATGTGAAAAAGTTGAGTGTTCATCTCGGTTCTCCAATAGCTGCGTGACCATTTCCAGCAAATCGAACGCAATACAACAGCAGTATCCTACCACGACGAGTGTCGGTTTCCCCCCGTTTTCGTCGATGGTCGAGATCAAAAGCGGTCGGGAGAAAACGGGGCGAGGTCGATCTCGGGCGTCTCGCCGCTGGCGAGTTGGGCGATCAGCTCGCCCGAGATGGGCCCCTGCGAAATCCCCGACATGCCGTGCCCGGTCGCGAGGATCAGGCCCGAAGTCCCCGCGGGCCGGCCGAGGATCGGGAGATCGTCCGGCGTCAGCGGCCGCAGGCCGCGCCAGATCTCGACGGTGCGCGTGCGAGGGAGCCCCGGCAGGTAGCGGCGCACGGTGTCGGCCAGCGCGTCGACGCGGCGTCGATTCATCCGCATGTCGAGCCCCGCGAGTTCGAGCGTGCCCCCGAAGCGCAGCCGCGATCCCATCGGGGTGACGAAGACCATGCCCTCGGCCAGCGCGAGGGGGAAGTCGGGATGCTCCTCGGGTCTCTCGACGGTGATGCTGTAACCCTTGGCGGCTTCGACCGGGATGCGCAGGCCGAGGCCCCGGGTCAGCTCCGGCGTCCAGGCGCCCGCGGCCAGTACGACTTCGCCCGCGCTGAAGTCGCCGCGGGTCGTGCGCACCATGATCGG
>JAFDBP010000029.1 GCA_019313245.1 Deltaproteobacteria bacterium | reverse complement strand
TGACGTGAACTGATTATAGTCGGTCGATAATTTGGCCATTGGCCGACGGCTTGGTCCTTGATAAGAAAGGAACAGTAGCGTTGGCCCCCTGGCGGCCCCCCAAATTCCCCCATCTGTGGCCACCTGAAAATCCCCCATCTGTAAGGTGATTTAGCGGCACCGATCCGGTCACCGCGCTGTCACGTCAGCGGGACGTTTACGCTGCTCCTTTTTTCGGGAGCGAGGAGTTGAACGTCTTGAAGTCGCATTTGCGGATTACGATTGAGACCCTGCTGGCGCGGGGAGAGAGCCAACACGAGATACATCGCCGGACGGGCGTGGATCGCAAGACGATCCGGCGCTACGCGCGATTGTCAAATTCCCCCATGGCCACCGGTTCGGTGGATTCGGAGGGTCAAAATCCCCCACCCCGGCCACCGGCGACGGAGTCTGGGCAGGCCTATTCGGCCTGCGAGCCGCATCGTGAGTGGATCGAGGCGCAGGTTGCGCTCGGGCGCAACGCCGTGGCGATCTATCAGGACCTGGTTGAGCAGTTTGCCTTCGAGCACCGGTACAACTCGGTCAAGCGTTTCGTGCGGCGACTGAAGGTACGGGATCCGGAGCGTTTCGATGTGCTCGAGAGCGCACCGGGTGAAGAGGCGCAGGTGGATCTGGGGCTCGGTGCGCCGACACGGAGGAAGAAAGGCTATCGCCGGCCGTATCTGTTCGTCATGACGCTGAAATACTCGGGCAAGAGTTTCCGCAAGGTCGTCTGGAAGGCGGACCAGCAGACCTGGGCGCGGCTGCACGAGGAGGCGTTCAGGCACTTCGGTGGTGCCGTGTCGTATTGCGTGCTCGACAACCTCAAGGCCGGCGTGATCCGCCCCGACCTGTACGATCCCGAACTCAACCCGCTGTATGCCGCGCTACTGGCGCACTATGGTGTGGTCGCCGATCCGTGCCGGGTGGCGGATCCAAACCGTAAGGGCACCGTCGAAAACGCTATCCAGCATACCCAGGGCACGGCACTGAAGGGCCGCCGCTACGACAGTCTGGAAGAGCAGAACGCGTGGCTTGCACGCTGGGAAGAACGCTGGGCGGCACCGCGCATCCATGGCCGCAAGAAGCGCCAGGTACTGGCCCTGTTCGCCGAGGAACGACCCTTTCTGAAACCGTTGCCGGCCGAATCGTTTCGCTTGTTCAGGCAAGTCTCGCGCACCGTCGACGATGCCGGCCTGATTCAGGTCGACTGCTCATACTACGCTGCGCTGCCGGCGCCGCTGCACCGGCCCGTCACCGTCCGTGTCTATGAACGTGAAATCGAGATCCTCGAAGATCAGGGCCAGGTGCTTCGTCGGCACGACAAAGCCTCCCGCAAGGGTCAGTACGTGCTGCCCGATGCCGACCGGCTGTTCAATCCCTCACGGGAGACCGCAAAACTGCTCGCCAAGGCGGCCAGAATCGGGCCCGCAGCCAGTGCGCTCGCGAACGAGATCTTCGCCCGCCAGGGCCGCCCCGGGCACCGCGCGCTCTACGGGCTGGTGAACCTGGTGCGCCGCCATGCCCGACTCGATATCGAAGCGGCCTGTGCCAGCGTGCTCGAACACGGGGCACCCTCCTGGCGCGTGCTCAAACGCTTGCTCGAGCAGCGCACCGCCGAACGTGACGGCACTGACGAAACGATGACGCTGGCACAGTCCGGTGAGCATATCCGCGGCCTCGAAACCTACCAATCCTTCTTCGAGCAGCACGCAAAAGATGCAGCTCACCCTCAATCCTCCACCCCAACCAAAAGGAACAATGACCATGACGATGTCTCTCCCTGAACTGGAACGCGCCCTGCGATCCTTGCGCCTGTCCGGTATGATCGCCACCCTCGAAACCCGGGCACTCCAGGTCGCCCATCACGACATGGACTTCATCGAAGCCTTCTCCGGCCTCGTCCAGGACGAACTCGACCGCCGTCGCTCACGATTGCTCGAGCGCCGCTTCTCTCAGTCCGGACTGCCCGAGCGAAAAGACCTCAATGACTTCGACTGGGGTTACAACCCCCGCCTGCCCAGGCGCGACATCCTCGAACTCGCCACCCTCAAGTTCATCGACGCCCACGAAGGCGCTCTGTTCATCGGACCCCCGGGCCTCGGCAAAAGCCACGTCGCCAAGGCCCTCGCCCAGCTCGCAGTCTCCCGCGGCTACAAAGTCCTCTACCGGGAAGCCCATCAGCTCATCGACGATATCCACGAGGCCCGTGAACTCGGCGAACTGCGTAAATATCGCCAACAACTCAACAACGCCGAACTGCTCGTCATCGACGATCTGTTCCTGCGCAAACTGCCGACCACCGCCGGCGATGAACTCGCCGACGTCATCATGAGCCGATACGAAAAACATTCCATGATCATCACCTCAAACCGCCCCGTCGACGACTGGGGTAAGCTCCTCGGCGATGTCGTCGTCGTGACTCCCTTACTCGACCGTCTCATGCATCATGCGCACCTGCTGAAGTTCGAAGGCAAAAGCTGGCGATTGAAAGAAGCCGCAAACCGGCTTGCCAAGCAAAAGAAATCCGTGTAACCATCACCCCGTCCCGCTGCGCTCACATGGGGGAATTTGACCTGGCCACAGGTGGGGGAGTTTAAGGTGGCCGCCGGGGCGGATGAAAACTGTTCCATGTCCAATTTTAGTGATTTAGTATGTT
>JAFDBP010000028.1 GCA_019313245.1 Deltaproteobacteria bacterium | reverse complement strand
TTGGCGGCGAGCGGCTCGCTGGGATCGACGTCGATCGTGCGGTAACCGTCGAAGTCCTCGTCGATCCAATCGCGGTTCACGAGAAGCGTATCGTCCGAGACTGCGGTGGCTGCACTCTTGAGGTGCAGCACTCCGTGCACCTTGGCGGATCGAACCGCGTAGCCGTGGGGAGCCACCAGGCGTTCGAACTGCTCGGCTCCCGCCCGGTTGGTGCGGGACGACAATCCGATCCAGATCTCCTTGCCGATGCAGAGGACATCTCCGCCATCGAGCGTCGCGGGCGCCGTCAACTCGGCGAGCGCCCGGTAGGGCGCGAGCGCCTCCGCGATGGAAGCGACTTCGGCGCGGCGGGATTCCGCGCCGGGCCGCGTGAGAACGGCGAGTTCGTCCAGCACGACCGCCGCGTCCTCGACGAAGACCGAATCGGGCAGGTCGGGTTCGGCTGGAAGGTGGATGACCTCGCAGCCGAGTTCGCTCAATAGCCGGCGATACTCGGCGTGCTGGGAGCGCGCGAGTTCGACGTCGATCGCGGCGGGTTCGATATGGGTCAGCTCGCACTCGCCGATGGCGGGGCTGACTTCTCGCGTGATGGCGTGGATCATGCTGGTACCCGACTCCTCGCGGTCGCGAAATTCAGTTCTTCTCCAATTCGGTTGCGACCCAGGCCTCGACGGATTCTTCGAGCATGGGCAGCGTGATGCTACCGTTTTCGAGCACCCGATCGTGGAAGGCGCGAAGATCGAACCGCTCGCCGAGCTCCTCCTCGGCGAGGTCTCGCAACCACCTGATCTCGAGCATGCCCAGCATGTAGGCGGTGGCTTGTCCGGGCCAGGCGATGTAGCGATCGATCTCGGCTTCGATGTCGCCGGGGGCCCAGGCGGTGTTCGAAAGCATGTAGTCGACGGCCCGCTCGCGCGGCCAGCCCATCGTGTGCATGCCGCTGTCGACGACGAGCCGCGCCGCCCGCGCGGCCTGATCCGAGAGCATTCCGATTCGATCGAGCGGCCCCGCGTAGAGCCCGAGTTCGTCCGCGAGCCGCTCGGAATACAGCCCCCATCCCTCGCCGTAGCCCGAGTTGTAGAGATAACGCGCGATCGGATGCACCCGGTCGCCGAGTTCCAGCGCAATGGCTCCCTGTAGATGATGTCCCGGATAGGTCTCGTGATAGAGCACGGAGAGTTGGCTCGCGATCGAGCGCTGTTTCGGGTTGACGACGGCGATGTAATAGATGCCGGGCCGCGTGCCGTCCTCCGAGGAGGCGTGGTATTCGCCCGTACCGCTGTTCTCGCGATACGTGGGGTAGGGCTTGATTTCGACGTCCGCTTCGGGCAGCCGACCGAAGGCATCCGACATCCGCTCGCGGGCGGCGCCCAGCGCTGCGAGCGAATAGTCGAGCACGGCCTGGCGGGTCTCGAAGGTGAATTTCGGATCCTCATTGAGCCGGACCATCAGCGATTCGATGGTCTCGCCGGGAAAGTGCGCGTCGATGATCTCCAACATCTCCGCGCGAATGTCCGCGATCTGCTCGAGACCGAGCTCGTGGATTTCGGCCGCGCTCGGCGCGATGGTCGCGAAGTAACGCACCGCGGCCGGGTAGCACTGCTCGCCGTCGGGGTTGCCGCGGATCGCGATGCTCTCGCGCGCCGCATCGAGGTAGCTGTCTTCGATGAAGGCCGCGTAGCGCTGCACGGCGGGGGCCACCTCGCGATCGAAGACTTCTCGCAGGCGCGCGGCAAAAGCCGGATCTTCGGCGCGAACCCCCGGGCTCAGCAGCGGACTGCCCTCGGCCAACAGCGCGCGGCTCTCCTCGATCACGGCCGGCACGTTCAGACGCGGCGCGCTGTAGCCGGCCGCCAGGCCCGCGCGCAGATTCGCGATTTCGGTGTCGATATAGACCGCGAGGTTCGACAGGCGGTCGAGCGCCTGCTGCTGCAGTTCGGGGGTGTCGACCGGCTGGATCTCGAAGATCGACAGCAGCGTGTTGTGCCAGCCCGTCGCGCTGCTGACCGACCACAATTCCGTGCGGCAGACGCGATATCCGATCGAGGCGGCGAGCGTCTCGCGCAGGATCCCGTAGGTCACCCAGTCGCGACTGCCGATTTCGGCGGGCGCTCCGATCCGCTCCAACTCCGCGAGCCAGGCGTCCTCGCGCTGCTGCCAGGCGGCCAGCGCTTCGAGCGAGTTGTCGGGCAGGCGGTCGTGGCGCGAGCTCGGAATGCTGTAGTAGGTGCCCATGTCGGGCCGGCGCTGCAGCAGGGCCGCCAGGTATTCGTTGGCGATCTCTTCGACGCTGCGCGAGGAGCTTCCGGGTTCACCACAGCTCGCGAGCGCGAGCGCCAAGGTTGCAGCTGCGAGCGTTCTTGAAATTTTTGCAATCACAGGTCGCCATCCCATCGTCAAAGTCGATGCCGCGTCGGCCGAAGTCGGAGCCGCGGTCGCGAGGTGCAGCCGGCGGATGGAGCCGCCCGCGAAGCATAAAGAGTGGGCAGCGCCATTCCAAGTGGAAAAGCGGCATCCGACGCGACAGTCTGGGGTCGCGCTCCTGGCGCCCTCAGCCGGCCGCGGCGACCCGGCGGGCGCCGATCAGCGCCGAGACCGCCTGCTCGATGCCGTCCACGGTCAGTTCGAACATCGGAAAGATGCTCCGGATCACGTTGGCGGTCTGGCTGCGCTGCCAGTAGGCCGGCGGTTCCGGATTGATCCAGACGGCCCGCTGGAAGTGATCGTCGATGCGGCGCAGCCAATCGATGCCGCGGGTTTCGGCTTCGAGGCGCGGATTGATGTTTCCGCGCAGGCCCATCAGCTCGTAGGGGTGCATCGCGGCGTCGCCGACGATCACCACCTTCCAGCGCTCGTCGTAGTGCCGCATCAGATCGCCGGTCGGAATGGCGCTGTCCTGGAGCAACCAGGCGTCCTCGTAGATCTGCTCGTAGACGCAGTTGTGGAAGTAGTAGGGCCGGAACTCGCGCAGACCGTGCTCTTCGTGCAGTGCGGTCAGCAGGCGGCTCACGGGCCAGAAGTGCGGGTCCATCGTGCCGCCGACGTCCATCAACAAGAGCAGCCGGACGTTGTTGCGGTGTTCGGGCCGAAACACCAGCTCGATTTCGCCGCCGTTCTTGCAGGTTTCGGAAATCGACTCATCGAGGTCGAGTTCGGTCGCGGGGCCGCTGCGCGTGAGTCGGCGCAGGCGTTTGAGAGCGACCTTGGTCTGGCGCAGGTCGAGCGTGACATCCGTCCGGTAGTTTCGGTAGCGGCGGTCCTCGGCGACCTTCATCGCCGAGCGATTTCGCGAAGTGCCCCCGACGCGGATGCCCGTGGGGTGCTCGCCGCCGTGGCCAAAGGGCGAACGGCCACCCGTTCCGATCCACTTGCCGCCGCCGTCGTGGCGCTCGGTCTGTTCTTCGAGGATTTCGAGATAGCGGCGCATCAACTCGTCGCTCGTGAGCATCTCGAGCGCCGCGCGCTCCTCTTCGGTGAGTTCCACGAAATTGATCGGATTCTCGAGCCACTGCATGAGCTCGTCGCTGACCGAGAACTCGCCCTCCACGCCGTGGAAGACCTTCGCGAACACGCGGTCGAAGCTGTCGAAGTAGCTCTCGCTCTTGACCAGGCAGGCGCGCGACAGGTTGTAGAACGAGGTCAGGCTCGACGCGTGCTGACCCATCTCGAGGGCCTTCATCAGCATCATCCATTCCTGGATGGCGACGGGAACGCCTTCGGCTCGCAGCGCGTAGAAGAATTCGAGAAACACGGGGTTACCGATTGCGCATTACTGGTTGAACTTGGGTCCGAGGTCTTCCCACTTCCGGGGGAGTTCGCCGCCCCGGTTGGTGTATTCGAGCAGGGATTCCGTGTCCTGCTCGTTCTTGAGCAGCGATCCCAGGAATGGGATGTGGGCCTCGAGCCGGCTCTGGGTCACACCCGAGCGCAACAGCGCCGCGATCCAATCGACGAGTTCGGAGGTCGAGGGCTTCTTGCGCAATTCGTTCTGGCCGCGCAGCCAGTAGAACTTGATCAGCACCTGGTCGAGCAGCGCGGCGTCGAGGTTCGGGTGATGGACGTCGACGATCTGCTTCATCAGCTCGACGTCCGGAAAGTCGATGAAGTGGAAGATGCAGCGGCGCAGGAACGCGTCCGGGAGTTCCTTCTCGTTGGTGGAGGTGATGATCAGCACGGGCCGCTCTTTCGCGGCGATCTCCTCGCCGGTCTCCATCACCGTGAAGCGCATCTCGTCGAGTTCGAGCAGCAGGTCGTTGGGGAACTCGAGGTCCGCCTTGTCGATCTCGTCGATCAGCAGCACGTGGCGCTGCCGGGCCTTGAAGGTCCGGCCCAGGGGGCCGAGCTTGATGTAGGAGCGGATGTCGCCGACATCGCCGTCGCCGAAACGCGCGTCGTTCAGCCGCTGAATCGTGTCGTAGACGTAGAGGCCCTCGGAGGCCTTCGAGGTCGACTTGACGTGCCACGACTCCATCGGCATGCCGAGCGCCTCGGAGATGTGCTTCGCGAGCAGGGTCTTGCCGGTGCCGGGCTCGCCCTTGATCAGCAGCGGGCGCTCGAGTGCGATCGCGCAGTTGACGGCTTCCATCAGCGCAGTCGACGCGATGTAGCCGTCCGTTCCCTTGAAGTGGTTGAACTCGTCGTTGTGGGGCGTTTCGCTCATGTGCAATTTCCGTTCGTCGAGATGGTTTGGATTCGCGCAGATCGGCTGATCCGGTGCCGCGCAGGATAGGCTGATTCGGCGCTATTCGCGAACCGCGGCTGGGCGGCCTCGCGCGACCACGACGGCGCCGCGGTGCGCCTCGCCGGGCCTCGCGACTGCGGCGGGGGCGGGGCATGCTCGCTAGCGTCCCAGCTGTGACCGACTCCCGAGACCCCAAAAACCTGCGCGAGGACGCGCCGCTGCTCGACGGTTGGCTCGACTACCGGGCCAGCGACGTTGCGCCCTTCGGCACGCCGGGCCACAAGCAGCGCTTCGATCTCGTCGGGACGGTGGTCGATGGCGACGTTCCCCTCTACGGCGGCGTCGACACGATCCGGCAGCAGTCGGGCGCGATGATCGAAGCCGATCGCAAGCTCGCGAAGCTCTGGGGCGCCGACTGGGGGAGGATCTCGGTGGGCGGCTCCACGCACGGCAACCAGACGCTCGTGCTGGCGGCCTGCCGCCCGGGCGATGAAGTGATCGTGACCCGCACGCTGCACCGCTCGCTGTTGCTCGGGATGGTGCTGGCCGGTGTCAAGCCGGTCTGGGTGAGCCCCGAAGTCGATCCCGCGACGGGCCTGCCGACGCGCGTGCCCGTCGAGCGCGTCGAGCGCGCACTGGCCGCGCACCCGAACGCCCGGGCGGTGTTCCTCGTCGAGCCCACCTACGTCGGCACGCTCTCGGACGTCGCCGCGATCGCCGAGGTCGCGCACGCGCGCGGCATCCCGCTGATCGTCGACCAGGCCTGGGGCGCGTATTTCGGCTTCCACCCGGAGATCCCGCAGCACGCGCTGCAGGCGGGCGCAGACGCGATGGTGACCAGCGCGCACAAGACGCTGCCCGCCTACACGCAGAGCGCGCTGGTCTTTGCGCGCACCGAGCGGCTCGCCCTCGACCAGCTCGAGCGCGCCTTCGAAGTGACCGCGACGACCAGTCCGTCTGGCACGATCGTCGCGAGCGCGGACGCGGCGCGCGCGCTGTTGGAGCGGGACGGAGAGCGGCTGCTCGAAAACCTGCTGCGGATCGTCGAGCACGCGCGCGATCGCCTGCGCAAGATTCCCGGCCTGGTGCTGCTCGGCGACGTCGTCGATCGCTCCGTAACCGTCGATCGCGCCAAGCTCGCGATCAACGTCTCGGGAACGGGCGCAACGGGCCTCGCGGTCGAGGACCTGCTGGTCGCGGCCGGCATGCCGATCGAACTCGCCGATCGCGACACCGTGGTTCCGATCGTGTCGATCAATGACGATCTCGCATCGATCGATCGCTTCGTCGACGGCGTGGCGGCGGCGATCGAGCAGACGCGCTCGACGCCGCGCCCCGTGCTGCCGTCGATTTCGTGGACCGTCGACCCCGAAGTCGTGATCTCGCCGCGCGACGCGTTCTTCGCGCCGCACGCGACGATCCCCGCAGCAGAAGCGATCGGGATGGGGTCGGCCGAGGTCGTCGCGCCGTATCCACCCGGGATTCCCGTGCTCGCACCCGGCGAGCGCATCACCCGCGAGGCGGTCGAGGGGCTGCGGCAGGCGATGGCCGATGGTATGAAGGTTCGCTACGCGGCGGATCGCACGCTCGCGACCTTCCAGGTAGTGTCGGAGCGCTGAAAACGACCGGTCCGTGTCGGGGCCAGCGGTCCCATCCGGTCGCCAAATCCCCCCGGCTCGAGCGGCCCGAACCCAGATCTCCACTCCAGGCCAAAATCGCGCGCGGTCGCGGCTTTTCGCTGGACAACCCAAATTCGCGTCGCCATGATGGCAGTGATCGCGCGTCCGCTGCCCCGATCGCGAGGGGTCGGCGGGTGGAGCGCGAACTCGCTCACGCCCCGGCCGAGCGCATCGAGCGAGAACTCCGAAGCGACGCGCGTCATTCGGAGGGTCACAGCCATGTCATCCGCGAACAGACTCATCTGGATCGGCGCTCTGTTTGTCGGGATTACCGCTGCTGCGAATATTCAGGCTGCAAATCAGTTGTACCGGATCTCCGAGGTCTCCTGGTCGGTCAAGGCGCACGGCAACGAATGCTCGGCCGCGGATCCGAGCCCCGGCCCGTACTGCGGCAACGGCGCGGCCGAGTCATCGATCTACTCGGCGGTCGGGTTTCCGCAGGGCATCCAGTGCAACGCCGCTCAGCCGCGCTGTCCGTTTGATTCCACACCGACGGACGGAAGTGGCAACTTCGCGCCCTTGGGATTTTACTGCGCGCCCTGGGCCGACTGGCAGGGCAAAGGAACGACCGCGCGCCCGGCCAAGGGCATGACCGCGACCGGAATTCCTCCGGGCAAGTTCTTGGTTCCACCGCTCTACAGGAACCCGGACTTCTTCACGGCGGGCGGTGCGCCCGGCACGACCTGGTGCACGGCGACTAGCACGGGCCTTACACCGGGCGGGAAGGGCAGAGTCCAGGCCGGCAATCCGATTGCGGGATCTCTGCTCGTGAGCGGGACGGCAGGCCCCAACGGCAGTTTCGTCTTCCCAGCAGCGCCAGCGACCGGTCATTCGGGACTCCGAGCGACCGGCGTGGCCGGCGAACTGCGAGGTTTTTATCCCTACGCGTACAGCTACACCTACGCGACGCTGCGCAACGCGGCCGGGTTCTTCGGATCGTGGGGCGGCGCGGGGAACTTCAACATCGCTCACAAGCAGGGCGCCAACACCGTCGCGAGAACCAAGGTGACGCAGGGCGCCGCCAGGTTCGGCGGAACCATGACGATGCTCGGCGCGCTGACCTCCAAGCACTGCTACTACCGCAACGGCGGTTGCTCGCGCGGCACCAAGGACTGGCTTTACGACGCGATCGGCGTGAGCGTCTACACGGGGCTGGGCACACCGATCACCCAGGGCTATGCGGTGTACGGAACGGCGAAATACTTCAACACCGCTCTCGGCCAGACGAGCACGATCGACATCGAGGGCTCGCGCTTCCCGTGGACGACGGGTTCGGTCACGGTCACCGCGGTGGGGCGCGGGCCGCATAAAACTGTCCACTACGCGCGCGGCTACGACAACCGCGCGACGACGCGCACCGGCTACCCCTACGCGTCGCAGGTCGGGACGCTCCAGCTCGTCACCCCCGTGCTGACGCGCTGGCTGCAGCCCGCTGTGAACTTCGAGACGGCCGGCATCGGCATCCTCCGGTTCGTGCCGGAGCCGCGCGGGTGGGCGATGCTGGCCGCGGGGTTGTCGCTGCTCGCGGTCGGCTACCGGATGCGCAGGCCCGGCTCCGCCGCGCGAGATCGCCGTTAGGCGAGCGCGTCTATTCCGCTCGATCCCAGTAATCGATCGGCCGGTCGTCCGAGCGGAAGATTTCCGGGTCGACCCACGGGTAGTCGCCGTAGGCTCGCTGCTGGGGCCAGACTTCGTCGAGGGAATTCGCGTCGTAGAGCACGCCCCCCTTCATCACCCACGCGATGTCGGTGGTGGCGCGAATGTCGGCGAGCGGGTCCGAGTCGAGCACCATCAGGTCGGCGAGCTTGCCGACCTCGATCGAGCCGATGTCCTTCGGCGCGCCGAGGAAGTGCGCGCCGTGGG
>JAFDBP010000027.1 GCA_019313245.1 Deltaproteobacteria bacterium | reverse complement strand
GAAATCGATCCCGTTCGATTTCAGGTTTGCCTCCATGTCCCGCCACGAATACGCGTTGGCGCCGGCGGCCGAACGCTGAGAGTCGGCGATGAACGCCACGGCGTCCGCGCCCGCGAGCACGACCTTTCGGGTCGATTTGTGCATCACCTGGCCCGGCACGGTGAAGAGCTTGATCTTGATCGAGAAGCCGTTTGCGGTGCCGAACTGAATCGGCAGGAAGTCGAAATACATCGTGCGGTCGTCTGCGGTGTCGAGCGTCACCATCTTCCCGCGCGCATCGCCGCGAATCATCTCGTGGAGCTTCTGCAGGTTGGTCGTCTTGCCCGACAGAGCCGGTCCGTAATAGACCACCTTCACGGCGATCTCCCGCTCTGTCATGTTGATCTGAACCATGACCCGCAATTCCCCCCGACAGGCCCGGGACACCCGGACCTTCCATCCATCGGCAGGCTCCGCGGCCGAGTGAAGCGCCAACTCCACTCGAATCTCGGTTTGTTCCGCGTTTTGCAGCGAGCATTTGGCCCGATATCTGCCGCAGGGAAGGTGCCTGGGCTCGAACGGGGGCCGCGCGAAGCCGCCGAGCGCTGCGCGCGCTAGGAGCGGAAGGCCTCCAGCAGAGTCCTCGCAGCCGCCGCAGGGCTGATTTGGAGCTCCTGAACGGCCCGCTCGAGCCGTTCGATCTGGCTGGAAACGTCCGGGTGGGCGCGAAAAGCGTCCCGGAGCCCCTCTTCGACCAGGCTCCACATCCACTGCCGGGCCTGTTCCCTGCGTCGAGCCTGTCGCTCGCCGCTCGACTCCAGCGCGGCCGTGTGCTCCAGCACGGCTTCCCAGACGCCGTCGATGCCGGCATTCTCGAGCGAACTCACCATCAACACGCGCGGCGTCCAGCTGCCCGAACGGGCGTGGAGGAGGCCCAGCGCGCGAGCGTGCTCGCCCGCGCTGCGCTCCGCAGCCGCGCGCTGTTCGCCGTCCGCCTTGTTGACCACGAGGCTGTCGGCGAGTTCGAGGACGCCCTTCTTGATGCCCTGGAGTTCGTCCCCGGCACCGGGCTGCAACAGCACGAGAAAGAAATCGACCATCGAGCGCACGCTGACTTCGCTCTGTCCGATGCCCACGGTTTCGACGATCACGACGTCGTAGCCCGCGGCCTCGCAGACGAGCATCGCCTCTCGCGTGCGCTCGGCGACGCCACCGAGCGAGCCCCCCGATGGCGAGGGCCGAATGAACGCCCCCGCCTCTTGCGCGAGCCGCTCCATCCGGGTCTTGTCGCCGAGGATGCTGCCCCCCGTGACGGGGCTGCTCGGATCGATCGCCAATACCGCCACCTGGTGGCCGCGCTCGAGCAGGTAGATCCCCAGGCTCTCGATGAAGGTACTCTTGCCGACGCCGGGCGGGCCGGTCACACCGAGGCGCATCGAGCGGCCGCTGTGGGGCACGAGTTCTTCGAGGATCGCCCGGCCCCGCTCAGCTTTCTCGGGCCGCTTGCTTTCGAGCAGGGTGATGGCCTTCGCCATGGCCTTGCGGTCGCCACCGCGAATGGCTTCGGCCTCTTCCGCCGCGGAGCGCGTGGGCCGGCTCATGAGCTCCTGGCTCGGATCACCTGGAGCACTTCGCGCGCGGCGCCGGGCACCGCGGTGCCCGGTCCGAATATCGCCGAGACCCCCCTGCTCTTCAGGAATTCGTAGTCCTTCGGCGGAATGATCCCGCCGACCACGACGGCCACATTGTGCGCGTCGATCTTTTCGAGTTCCTGCACCAACTCGGGAACCAGGGTCTTGTGGCCCGCGGCCTGGCTCGAGACCCCGATCACGTGCACGTCGTTGTCGATCGCCATGCGGGCGGCTTCGGCGGGCAGTTGGAACAGCGGTCCGACGTCGACGTCGAAACCGAGATCGGCAAATGCGGTGGCGATGACCTTCATCCCGCGATCGTGTCCGTCCTGGCCGAGCTTGACGACCAACATGCGCGGGCGGCGCCCTTCCGCGTCGGCGAAGGCCTTCACCTCTGCGAGCACGCTCTCGAATTCTTCGTCGCCCTCGTACACGGCTCGATAGACCCCCGACACGGATTGTACGTCGGCCCGGTAGCGCGTAAAGACGCGCTCCAGCGCCTCGCTGATCTCGCCGACGCTGACTCGCGCCCGCGCAGCCGCGATCGAAGCCTCGAGCAGATTGCCCGCGCCGCTTCGCGCAACCTCCTGAAGCGCGTTCAGCGTCCGTTCGACCTCACTCGCATCGCGCTTGGCGCGGATCGATTCGAGCCGGGCGATCTGGGATTTTCGAACGGCTTCATTGTCGATGTCGAGCAGCTCGAGTTCGTCCTCCTCGTCGAGCTTGTATTTGTTCACACCCACGATCGAATCGTCGCCGCGATCGATTCGCGCCTGTCTCCGCGCCGCGCACTCCTCGATCCGAAGCTTCGGCATGCCCGCGACGATCGCCTTCGTCATGCCACCGAGTTCCTCGACCTCGGCGATGATCTTGCGCGCTTCGGCGGCGACGCTCGCCGTCAGCGACTCCATGAAATAAGAGCCTCCCCAGGGATCGATGACCGCGGGAATGCCGGTCTCCTCGGCGAGAATCAACTGGGTGTTTCGCGCCGTGCGCGCCGTGCTGTCGGTCGGCAGACCGAGCGCCTCGTCGTAGGCGTTGGTGTGCAGCGACTGGGTGCCTCCAAAGACCGCCGCCATCGCTTCGATCGTCGTCCGAATCACGTTGTTGATCGGGTCGTGCTCCGTCAGGCTCGCGCCCGAAGTCTGGCAGTGCGTCCGCAGCATCATCGAGCGCGGATCCTCGGGCTCGAACTGGGAGATCAGCTCGGACCAGATCAAACGCGCGGCGCGCAGCTTGGCGATCTCGAGGTAGAAATTCATCCCGATCGCCCAGAAGAACGAGAGCCTCGGCGCAAACTGATCGATCCCCAATCCCTTGGACAGCGCCGCCCGGACGTATTCGAGGCCGTCTGCGAGTGTAAATGCGAGTTCCAGCGTCGTCGTCGAGCCGGCTTCCTGCATGTGGTAGCCGCTGATCGAGATCGAGTTGAATCGGGGCATGTGCGCGCTGGTGAATTCGATGATGTCCGCCACCACCCGCATGCTCGGCTCCGGCGGATAGATGTAGGTATTGCGTACCATGAACTCCTTGAGGATGTCGTTCTGGATCGTCCCCGTGAGCTTGTCGCGCGGGCAGCCCTGCTCCTCGCCCGCCACGATGAACGAGGCCAGCACCGGCAACACCGCACCGTTCATCGTCATCGACACAGACATCTGCTCGAGCGGAATCCCGTCGAAGAGGATCTTCATGTCTTCGACCGAGTCGATCGCCACGCCGGCCTTGCCCACGTCGCCAGTCACGCGAGGATGATCGGAGTCGTAGCCGCGATGCGTCGCGAGATCGAAGGCCACGGACAGGCCCTTCTGACCCGCCGCGAGGTTCCGCCGATAGAAGGCATTCGATTCTTCAGCCGTCGAGAAACCCGCGTACTGGCGGATCGTCCAGGGCCGATTGGCGTACATCGTCGCGCGCGGCCCCCGGATGAACGGCGCCATCCCGGGAAGCGTGTCGGTGAACTCGAGGTCTTCGATGTCGGCCGCGGTGTAGAGCGGCTTGACGTCGAGCCCCTCCGGTGTCTTCCACACCAATTGATCGGGGTCGGCGCCGCGCAACTCCCCGCTCGCGAGTTCGCGCCACCGGGCGAGATCAGCGCCTTCTCTGGGGCTCTTGCTCATCTCTCGTCTCCTGTGAGTACCGCAGCGCCACTCGAACCGGAGCCGCAATCGATCCGCTCGGGCGCGCAGGCGCAGCGGTGCCCGAATCGAGGCGCAAGACCATAGCCACTTCGACCCCTTCGGGCATCGCCCCGCCGCCGAAGCGGAGAGCGGCATTCAGCTGGAATGGGAGAGCTTTCAGCTCCGGCAATGGCGAATGCCGGCGCGGAGAGCCTCTCGCCAATCGTCGACATCGGTGCGAACGACGAGGGCGCATTCCGATTCGGCGATGGGTTCGAAGCGGGCGACACTGCGATCGTAAAACTCGGGACCCGCATCGGATGTACTGGCTGCATCGGCCACTCGCCGAGCGAGTCTCTCGCGCACAATTTCGGGCGAGCAGCGCACTTCGATCAACCGCCAATCCACGCCGAGTTCGGCCGCCAGGTCTGCCGCCATGGCCCGGTGCCGACGCCGGCTGAACGTCGCATCGAGAATCGCCACCCGCCCCGAAGTGACGATGGGGCGGGCGTACTCGAACAATGCCGCATAGGTCCGCTCCACTGCATCGGGCGCGTAGAGCCCCTGGTCGGGAAGCGCGTGAACCCTGTTGGTCGGGGGGAGTCCGGCGAGTTGTTTGCGCACCCGGTCCGAGGAGATCACCACGCCATCGAGCTGCTCGGCGAGCGCCTCTGCGACCGTGCTCTTGCCGCTACCGACGACTCCGCCGATCAGCATGAGACGCCCCCGTGTCACTCCCGCCATCACTTCCGCTGCGAGTTCCAGATGGCGGCCAGCGCTCGCCGCGGCCCGGGTCCGCTGCCCCGAATCGATGTTCGCATCGACGCTGACGAGCGCAGCCACCTTCGCGCGAACCAGAGCTCGGTAGGCGATGAAATAGTCGACGACGCCATAGAGGTCGAAATCGCCACTTTCGCTCGCGTAGGTGCGCAGGAAGCGTTCCGCGAGCGACCGCTGACCGCGATACCAGAGATCCATCGCGGTAAACGCCACGTCCGAGGCGCTATCGATCTGTCGCAGCTGCTCGCTGAATTCGAGGCAGTCGATGATGACGGGTTCCGCGTCGTCTTCCTCGAACCAGATGTGCTGCAGGTGCAGATCACCGTGGCCATCGACGGCGCGGCCCGAGAGTCGGCGCTCTTCGAATCGCTGCGCCCGCCACCTGGCGAAATCGCGCGTGCGATCGGCGGTTTTCGCGAGCAACTCGCGCACGTCGCCAGCTTCCGAAACCCCGAAGAGCGCGCGGAAGCACTCCTCGACCGGGTCCACGCAGCGCGCGTGCCACGCCGAGGCGGCAATCGGCGCGGGCGCTCCGAGTTGGCTTCGCGCGTGAAAATTCGCGATCCGGCGGGCGACGCGGTCGATCTGGAACTCGGAGAGCGCACCTTTCTCCAGCAGGGACAGTGCGTCTCGGCCGTCCGGCAGCCTCCGCATCACCACGAAGTGCTCTGGGGCATCGTCGCCGAAGCTCGCCCTTTCGGATATGGGTTCCGCCCAACACGCGCGCCCGTCGCTCGCGAGCGGCGCCACGCCCAGGTAGACGTCCGGTGCGAGGCGGCGGTTGAGCGAAACTTCGCGCTCGCAGTCGGCGTTTCTCTCCTCGCGCGTCGTGAAATCGACGAAACCGAGATCTACCGGCTTGCGGAGTTTGTAGACGCGACGCTCTGTGAGAAAGACGTGTGAGAGGTGGGTTTGAATCCACGAAACGCCGCGAGCGGCGCTCGGATCGGTCGGGTACGCATCGGGCTGCGCAAAACCTGCGAGCGTCTCTGGCGCAAACCAATCGACCACGACCACTCCCGCCGAGAGCGGCGATCCAACACAGCTCTCCAGTTCCTCACCCCAGACTCATCCTTTAAGCACGCCAGCCGATTCGGCAACCACCCGCACGCAGACGATTGAAATGCGCGGAGCCACGGCCTCTCCACTCAACCCGCATCCTCCGCGCGTGCGCGCCTCATCAATTCGTCGAGTTCCCGGAGCCTCTCTACGACGTCCGCG
>JAFDBP010000026.1 GCA_019313245.1 Deltaproteobacteria bacterium | reverse complement strand
GCGACGCCTATCGGACGCTGCTGCGCAGCGGCGATCGCTACGACGTCATCGTGTCGGAGCCGAGCAATCCGTGGGTTGCGGGGGTCGAGATGCTCTACACGCGCGAGTTTCTCGAGGCGGCCCGCTCGCGACTCGCGCCCGGCGGCGTCTACGGGCAGTGGTTCCACGTCTACGAGAGCGACAGCGAAGTCGTCAATCTGATCTTGCGCACCTATGTGTCGGTCTTTCCGTTCGTCTCGGCCTGGTATACGGGGGGGCGAGACCTGCTCTTGCTGGGCATGGAGCGCACCGATCGGGCCCTCGACGTGCGCGCACTCGAAGCGCGCTTCCGGCAGCCGGATTTCGCCGCCGGCTTCGGGCGGGTGGAGATCGAAAGCTTTGCGCAGCTGCTCAGCCACGAAGTGGTTCCGCTCGGCGTCCTCCACGCCGAGAAGCTCGCGGGTCCGATCCACACCCTGCGTCGGCCGCGGCTCAGCGATCTCGCGGCGCGGGTGTTCTTCGTGGGCGGCCCGATCGCGCGCATCGATCCGCTCATGAGTGCGAATCACCAGAAGGTGTCGGTCCGCAACGCGCTGTTGCGCCGCTATGCGGGGGGTGAAGAGGTGCTGCCGGAGGAGATCCTCGAACTCGCCGCGCGGGAGGCCTGCCGCTACAAGCGCCTGAGGGACTGCGCGACCTGGCTCGCGCGTTGGTCGGTGGATTACCCGAAGTCCGAGCGCTGGCGCGACGCGCTGCCCCGGTTGCGCGCGGGCGCGCGCGCCAGGATCCCCGTTCTCTCCTCGCAGCGGCTCGACCGGCTCCACGGCATCTACAGCGGAAAGCTCGTTCCCAGTCTGGACGCCCCGCCCCCGGCCGAGGAGGCCCGCCGGGTGACGGATCTGTTCTTGCGGCACTACAACCACGTCGTGCCCTTCGATCGCCGCGTGCTCGAAGAGGTCTGGGATCGCTGCGAGGGCGAGGACTGCGCGGTCGAGCGGGCGAAGGTCGAGGATTCGGTCTGGGGGCTCGATGCATACGGCGGCTGAACAGAGCGCGCGCCCCTCGAGCGCGGCTTCCACAGCGTGCGGCATTCCCGCGGCGGTCTGGGGGATCGCCGGAATCGCCGTCGCGCTGCGCGCGATCCACGCCTGGCTCATGCTGGGCGATCCGCTCTACGAGCATCCGGCCATCGATCCGGCGCAGAGCCTCGAGCGCGCGAAGTACCTCGCCGAGATCAGCTGGCTCGGCCCGCCGGAAGCGTACTGGAAGCCGCCGCTCTACGATTATTTCCTCGGGGTACACTACGCGCTGTTTGGAGAGAGCCTGTGGCCCGCGCGGGTCAGCCAGATCCTGCTCGATGGCGGCAGCTGCATCCTGATCTTTGCGCTCGCGCGTCGGTTGATCTCGCGCCGAGCGGGAATCGCGGCCGCCGCGGTGATCGGCCTCTGGGGGCCGTTGATCTACTTCTCGTCGGTACACGTTTCGACGAGTCTCACGGTCTTTCTCGAGCTTTGCGTGTTGTTGCTCGCGCTTCGGGCGCGCGGTGAGCCATCGAATGTTCGCTGGATGGACGCGGGCCTCGCCCTGGGATTGCTCGCGGCGGCGCGGGCCGAAACCCTGTTGCTCGCCCCCTGGTTGGCGGGCTGGCTCTGGCTGAGCTTGCGACAGCATGCGCGCCGCGAGCGGGTGGGCTGGGTGGCGATGCTCGCGCTCGGCGTCATCGTCGTGGTCGGACCCATCGGTTTGCGCAACGCGCTGTACGCGCGAGACCCCGTGCTGATTTCGGCCAACGGCGGCATCAACTTCCTGGTCGGGAGCGATCCCAAATACCGCGGAGTGATCGGCGTTCGGCCCGGTCCGGAGTGGGAGTTGTTGACGCGGGCGCCGATCGATCTGGGTTACTACACGGAGAGCGAGCGCTCCCAGTTTCACTTTCGCCGGGCGCGTGCGCTGATCGCGAGCGATCCGGGCCGATGGGCGCTGCAGCTGGCGCGAAAGTTCGGGCACGTCTGGCACGGGCGCGAACTCGCGTCGAACCGAGATCTCTACACCGTGCGCGGCGAGTCTTTCGTGCTGGCCGCGCTGCTCTGGCGCATCCCGGTGTTGTTCTTTCCATTTGGCGTGCTCGCGCCGCTCGCTCTCGTCGGCATGGCGATTTCGTGGCGGCAGCGGCGCGAGTCGCGATTCCTGATCGGCTTGGTAGCGGTGCACTGCGGCGCGATGATGCTCTTCTTCGTGACGGGTCGGTTTCGCCTCGTGATGCTGCCGGTGCTCGTCTTGTTCGCCATCGAAGCGGTCTCGTGGGCAATCGACTGCGTTCGCGAAAAGCGCTCGCGCGCCCTCGCGGTGGCTGCCGGGTGCGTGGTGCTGCTGTTCGCGCTGACGAACTTCGAGTCGGTGCTGCGCGCCGATCCCGACGCCTACGAACCGAAGCTGCGCGCCGAGGAGCACTACTTTCGCGGCACCGTGTTGGGCAATGACATGGGGCGCCCCGAAGAGGGGAAGGCCGAACTCCACAAGGCGCTGGAACTGGAGCCGGACTTCGTCGCGATCGCCTACAACCTCGCGCAGCTCTACGAGAAGAGCGGTGACGACGTCACCGCGATGCGCTTGTTTCGCAGATCACTCGAAGTCACCGAGCGCTCGCCGGCAGAGCGCTATGTCGAGCCCGCCGTGCGCGATTACCTGAGTGAGATCGCGGGAAGGCTTCGCGCCGACCCCGCCCAGCCAGAGCCAATTCGCCGCTTCGCGCAGGGAATCGGTTGCATGGACCGCCGCGACTGGGAGTGCGCGATCGCCGATTTTCGCGCGGCGATGGCGTTTGGCGATCGGAAAGAACTGGCGCCTCTGTTGGGGCTCGCCCATCTCGAGCGCGGTCGGGAGCAACTGCGGGCCGAGCGCAACGCCGCCGCACTGTCCGATCTGAGCGAGGCCTCGAGGTTGCGGCCGCACGACGCGGTCGTATACGTCGAACTCGGCGTAGCGCTGACCCGCGCGAAGCGCTTCGGAAAGGCGCGATCGGCTTTCGGGAAATTCCGCATCTACGATCTGCCGCGCGGCGACTACTACCGCCGTGCGATCGACAGCGCGGATGAAGGCGATCGCGCCGTCGCGCTCGCCGCCGCGCGCGCCGTCTCGCAGTACTTTCCGCGCGACCGCCTCGCGCGCGAGACTGTCGAGGTGCTTTCCCGATGATTTCTGCGGCACAATACCCGGCCAGTGATGGCAGTGGGGCAGCCGGCCTGTTTTCAGGCCTCACGTGAGAATGGAGGTGCGCATGTTCGATCGAATCATTCGACGGCGATGGAAGACTGCGTTTCGGGGCGCTGCTCTGGGGGGCGCGCTCTGCTGTCTTTCGCCGACGTGGGCCATGGCGGAAGAAGACCCCAAGCCGCTCGCGCGGGAGATCTACGCGGACCTGGTCGCTTTTCCATCGACCCAGTCACACGGCGGCTCGGCGGAGATTGCGAAGTACGCGGCGAATCGCCTGCTCGAGGCGGGTTTCGACCCGCGCGACGTCGAGATTCTCGGACCGCGCCCGGAAGCGGCGGGCGTGCTCGCGCGATTTCGCGGCCGCGGTGAGCGAGAGCCGGTACTGGTGTTTGCGCATCTCGATGTCGTCGAAGCGCTGCCCGAGGATTGGTCGATGCCGCCGTTCGAGCTGATCGAAAAGGACGGCTACTTCTATGGGCGCGGAACCTCGGACAACAAGGCGGGCGCGGCGGCGCTGCTCGCGAATTTCATTCGCTTGAAGCGCGAGGGCTTCGAACCCGCTCGGGATTTCATCTTGATGTTCACGGGTGACGAAGAGACCGAGATGGAGAGCGTCGCCTACTTCGCGCAGCGCAAGCGCGAGTCGATCGACGCGGAGTTCGCGCTCAATACCGATGGGGGGACGATCGAAACCGCGGGCGGAAAGCCGCTCGCGTTCGTCGTCCAGGCCGCGGAGAAGGTCTACGCGACGTTGAGGCTGGAAGTCCGCAACCCGGGCGGGCACAGCTCTCGACCGCGCGCCGACAACGCCATCTACGACCTGGCGGAGGGTCTCGTGCGACTTCGCTCTCATCAGTTTCCGGTGAGCCTGAACGACGTCACTCGAAGTTATTTCAGTCAGGCGGCGCAGTTCCACGAGCCCGAGATGGCCGCCGCGATGCGCGCTCTCGCGGAAGATCGCGCTTCCGAGAGCGACATCGCTCGGCTCGACTCTTCGATCCAGCTGCGCACCGTGATGCGGACGACCTGCGTGCCCACCCAGCTCGAGGGCGGGCACGCCGAAAACGCGCTGCCGCAGCTGGCCGCCGCGATCGTGAATTGCCGAGTTCTCCCTCAGGATCCGCCCGAGCAGATCGTCGCCGAAGTGCGCCGGGTGCTCGCCAGCGACGACATTCAGGTGACGATGGACTACGAACCGGTGTCCAGTCCGCCATCGCCACTGACGCCCAACGTGATGGATGCGGTCGAGCGCGTGGCTGGGGAGATGTATCCGGGCATTCCCGTGATCGCCGACATGACTGCGGGCGCCACGGACGGGTTGTATCTGCGCAACGCCGGAATCCCCACCTATGGTGTGAGTGCGCTGCGCGAAGACACCGAAGACATCCGCGCGCACGGCCGCGACGAGCGCGTCGAGGTAGGCGCCTTCTACGACTCCGTGGAGTACTGGTACCGGTTGTTGCGCGCACTCTGATTTCGAAAACGCGCGGACTCGGCGGTCGCGTCAGAGGGATCGTCAGCGTTCGCGATTCGAGGTAGATTCCCAGTCGATGAGTTCAGAATTCCCGATCGATTTCGTTCGCAACCAGTTTCCCGGCCTTCGGCGCGAGGTCGCGGGGCGGCCCGCAATCTTCTTCGATGGACCCGCGGGCAGCCAGACGCCGCGGCGAGTCGCCGAGGCGGTCTCCGATTATCTGCTGCACCGCAATGCGAATCACGGCGGGCCATTCGCGACTTCGCAGGAGAGCGATGCGATGCTCGGAGAGGCGCATCGCGCGGTTGCGGATTTCGTCGGGGCCGAGAGAGCGGAGGAGGTCTCGTTCGGCGCAAACATGACGACGCTGACGTTTGCGCTGAGCCGCGCGCTCGCCAGGACCTGGAACGCGGGCGACGAGATCGTGGTTTCGCGCCTCGATCACGACGCGAATGTCTCGCCATGGGAACTCGCGGCGCGCGATGCGGGCGCCGTCGTTCGGTACATCGAGGTTCGGCCCGGCGACTGCACACTCGATCTCGACAGCTTGCGATCGGCGCTCGGGGAACGCACGCGGCTCGTGGCCGTTGGGGCCGCGTCGAATCTGGTCGGAACGATCAACCCGGTTCGCGAGATTGCGGAACTCGCGCATCGGGCGGGCGCGCAGTTGTTCGTCGATGCGGTCCACCTCGCACCGCACCGTTCGATCGACGTCGCGGGCTGGGGTTGCGATTACCTGGTGTGCTCGCCGTACAAATTCTTCGGTCCGCACATGGGTGTGCTCTGGGGGCGGTCTGAAATCATGGCCGAGTTGCCCGCCTACAAGGTGCGCGCAGCCGATGAAACGATCCCGGATCGCTGGATGACGGGCACCCAATGTCACGAGGGCGTCGCGGGAACCCTCGAAGCCGTGAACTACCTCGCAGATCTCGGCCGCGAAATATCGGGGTATTCGCTCGAGCGGCGCGAGGCGCTCTGCGTGGCGTTTGGCGCGATCGAGAGGTACGAGAGTCGGCTCTGCCAGCGGCTGATCGAGGGCGTCGAGCGCATCGCAGGTGCGCGCGTCGTCGGCATCACCGATGCGAATCGATTGGTAGAGCGGGCGCCGACCGTTGGAATCCTCGCCGAAGGCCGCTCGCCGGAGGCCCTTTCCGAAGAACTCGGCAAACGCGGGATCTTCAGCTGGGGCGGAAACAGCTACGCGCTGCCGTTGACCGAGGCACTCGGACTCGAGCCGGGTGGCGTGCTGCGCGTGGGCCTCCTCCACTACAACATCGCCGAAGAGGTCGAGCGACTGCTGGATCTGCTGCCCGAATCCATCGCGGCGGTTTCCTCCGCCCCGGGCTGATTCGAAGTCGATCCGCAAGCCGCGATCGTCGCCGCCGCGTCCCGCTGGGACCGTGATGGCCGATCGGCGTTCCGCTATAGATTGCCCATTCGGCGAACGAGAACTCGGATGGTGCAGAATGCTCGGCGATGAACGCTCGATCTCGGGGAGAGCTGTGGCAGCAGCGGCGCGTTGCCGGGCGCTGCGTTTGACCGCCCAGACGATCGCCGTTGGCGCCGGGATCGCTCTGTTCGGCTGCGGTTCCCAGGAGGAATCCGCGCAGAGTGCGCAAGAGCCGCCCGCGGTGGTCGAAGAACTCGGCATCGAGGACCTCGCAATCGGCGCTGGGCCCGAATGCCGGCACCCGAGCCAGATCGTGACCATCCACTATCGCGGCATCCTGCTCGACGGTCGCGTATTCGACTCGAGCTACCAACGCGGCGAACCGATCGTCGCATCACTGGACAGTCTGATTCCGGGTTGGCAGCAGGGCATGCCGGGGATGCGGGTCGGCGGCAGGCGTCGCTTGACCGTTCCCGCGAGTCTCGCGTATTCCGGCATGGCCGCGCTGCAGGTCGCGAAGCCGTTCGAACCGGAGGAGCGCGCCGAAGTGCTGATCCAGCCCGAGAGCACCCTCGTCTTCGAGATCGAGCTCCTCGCGATCACGCCCGGAGGCGATTCCGAGGCTCCCTCGGAACTCGCCCGCAGCGCCGAGCGATAGACGATTTCGAGGGGTTCGCAG
>JAFDBP010000025.1 GCA_019313245.1 Deltaproteobacteria bacterium | reverse complement strand
TGTTCGCGACGCTATTCGTGAACGGCGACGAGCTGGATCGCGGGGCGGGCGACACGGTGGTCGCCGGAAACGACCGAATCGAAATCCTCGCCGCAGTCGCGGGGGGGTAGGCGGCGATCCCTCGCGGGGGTCGGCCGTAATTCCATTCACTGTTCGAGCGAAGCCGCTGCGAGCAACGAGACGAAAGGAGAAATGCATGAGCGAGCAGACAGGCGATCGAATGATTCGCGTCGACATGACGCAGCAGACCGCGACCATCGAGCCGTTCCCCGAGGCCTGGAAGCACCTCGGAGGGCGCGGCCTCTCGGCGCGGATCCTGCTCGAAGAGTGCGACCCCGGCTGTGATCCGCTCGGCCCCGACAATCTGCTCGTGATGGCGCCCGGTGTGCTTTCGGGAACCTCGGCGCCGACTTCGGGTCGGATTTCGATCGGCGGCAAGAGCCCGCTGACCGGGGGCATCAAAGAGGCCAACGCCGGGGGCAACCCGGGTCAGGACCTGATGAAGCTCGGCTATCGGGTGGTCGTGGTGAGCGGGCAGCCCGCGGATCCCGACCGGCGCTACGCACTCGAGATCGACGCCGACGGCGCGACGCTGGTGCCCGCCGACGAGCACAAGGGCAAGTGGAACTACAAACTGATCGAAGATCTCGCCAAGAGTTACTCCGAGGCGGCGTCGTTCATTTCGATCGGGCCCGCGGGCGAGATGCGCCTCACGGGTGCGTCGGTCGCGTGCACCGACCAGGAGCAGGAGCGCAATCCCGCCCGGCACGCGGGGCGCGGTGGCCTCGGGGCCGTGATGGGCAGCAAGGGGCTCAAGTACGTCTCGGTCGACCCGGGCAAGCGGCCCGTCCGAAAGCCCGCGAACAAGAAGGAGTTCGGGGCGCTGTGCAAGAAGTACACGAAATACTATCTCGACGGTCCCGCGAAAGAGCCGTTCCCGAAGTGGGGCACGAGCGTGGGCTGTGTCGAAGCGGATGCGCTCTACACCTTCCCGTACAAGAACCGGGTCGAAGGGCGCTCTCCCGATGTGCATACGCTCGACGGCATGAGAATCGTGGAGAGTTTCGAAGAGCGCGGCGGGGGCATGCACAATTGCATGACCGGCTGCATCGTCAAGTGCAGCAATGTCGTCCACGACAAGGATGGCAACTACAAGACCTCGGCGCTCGAATTCGAGACGCTCACCCTGCTCGGCTCTACCTGCGGCATCGCGAGTTGGGAGGATGTCGCTGACCTCGACCGCCTGTGTGACGAGATCGGCCTCGACACGATCGAGACCGGCGCGGCGATTGCGGTCTACATGGATTCCGGCGGCATGGAGTTTGGCGACGCAGACGGCGCCAGGCGGATCCTGCGCGAGATCGCGGAGGGAACCGAACTCGGTCGCGCGATCGGAAACGGCGCCGCGGCAATCGGCCGCAAGCGCAAGCATCACCGGGTTCCGGTCGTCAAGGGGCAGGCGCTGCCCGCGTGGGATCCCCGCCCGCTCAAGGCTTCGGGGATCACCTATTGCACGAGCGCGATGGGCGCCGATCACACGGCGGGGCTCATCGTCGAGCCCGGGCAACCGCAGGAGGAAATGGCGAAGGCCTCGCAGCGCGCCCAGATCGTCAACGCCGTGGTGGACTCGTCGGGCTTCTGTTCGTTCATGATGATCAATCTCGACGAGGTTCGCGGTTTCTACAGCGAGTACTTCGGCGAAGAGGTGACGAGAGAGCAGATCGCCGACATGGGTTGGCAGATCCTGCAGGACGAGTGGGAGTTCAACCGCCGAGCGGGTTTCGACGCGCGCCACGATGCGATGCCGGATTGCCTGAAGCAGGACGCGATCGGGCCCGCCAAGCTGGTCTGGGACGTGCCGGACGACGTGGTTGCGGACGCCTACGAGCGGTTCGAAAATGCAGACGAGCTGTTCACGCTGAGGAGTTGATTTCGCGAGCGAAGGGGGCTTTCGCATTCGCGAGATCCGCCCAAGCGTCTGCGCCTGTTCGCGGTAGGGAGAGATTCGTGAGTCGAGCGTTCGTGAACGAAGATCTTCAGAGCGAAGCGCAGGCCGAACTGCCCGAGCGGCCGCAGAGTGAGCACCCGAACTACGTCACGCCTCAGGGGCTCGCCGCGCTGAAGCGCCGCCTCGCGACGCTCGTGGCCGAGAGGTCGGCGCTCTCCGACGACGCTGACGAAATCCGCAGCCAAGCGGCGCGGCAGCGAATCGATCGCAACGCGCGCTACCTGAGCGCGCGCATCGATCGAGCCATTCTCGTGGATCTCGACGCGCAGCCGCGCGACGAGGTGGCGTTTGGCGCGAGCGTGCGCGTTTGCGACTCCGATGGAGAGGAGCGCGTCTTCTCGATCGTCGGCGAAGACGAGGCCGATGCCGCCGCCGGCAAGGTCAGCTGGGTCTCCCCGCTCGCAAACGCACTGTTAGGGGCGCGCGTCGACGACGTCGTGACCTGGCGTCGACCGAACGGCAATCTCGAGCTGGAGATCCTCTCGATCGACTACGCGTCGTCCGAGGCCTCTTCTTCGCCCGGGAAAGATTGCGATCTGTGAAGATACAACGCGCCTACGATCTCCTGATTCGAGGGTTTCGCAGGCGCCGCATGAAACGTTTCGCCGAGACGTTTCAGCCGACCGCCGAAACCACGGTGCTCGATGTCGGGGGCACGCCCTACAACTGGGAGCAGATCGGGGCGAGGTTTCCCATCACGCTGCTGAACACCGTGCCTCTGGAAAGCGAAGGACTCGGCGCCCATTTTGCGCGGGTGCAAGGCTCCGGAACGCGCCTGGAATTCGCCGACCGCAGCTTCGACATCGCATTTTCGAATTCCGTGATCGAGCACGTCGGCTCGCTCGACGCACAACGCGTCTTCGCGGAGGAGTTGCGCAGGGTGGGGCGGCAGGTGTGGGTGCAGACGCCGGCGCGGAATTTCTTCTTCGAGCCACACCTGCTCGCTCCGTTCATTCACTTCCTGCCGCGCTCCTGGCAGCGGCGCCTCGTGCGCAATTTTTCGCTCTGGGGTTGGCTCACCCGCCCCTCGCAGGCGTCCGTGGACCGGATGCTCGGCGATCTGCGTCTGCTCGACTACGCGACGTTCCGATCGCTGTTTCCCGACTGCGAGATTCGGCGGGAGCGCTTCCTGGGTTTCACCAAGGCCTTCGTGGCCGTGCGCATCGAGGCGTCCGAGGTAACGTCTACGGGCGATCCCAATCGCTCGGAATGATCAGAGAGGGGGCATGCAGCCGTGGCGAAAACTGGCGTGAGAATCTCGAGCCTGACGCAATATCCCATCAAGTCGTGTGCGGGCATGGCGCTCGAGCGGGCCGAGATCGACGCGAGCGGTTTGCGGGGTGACCGGCTGCTCTTCCTGATCGACGAGAGCGGTGAAGCGCTCAGCCAGGAAGAGCTGCCGCGAATGGCGCTGATCCAACCGAGCCTCGTCGGCTCGGACCTCGTGGTCGTCGCACCGGAGGCGGACCCACTCGAACTCGTCGTGGTCGAACGGGGCGAGTCGCGGCATACGAGACACTGGGAGGACGAGGCGCCGGCGATCGACCAGGGCGACGCCGCCGCGCGCTGGTTCAGCGAATTCCTCGACACACCGTGTCGCCTGATGGCGAGCGGCGAGATCCACGAGCGGCCGGTCCCCGAGAAGTACCGCCACATCTTTCCCGCGGAGCAGAGCCGCTTCACCGCGGTGGCTCCCATCCTGCTGACGAGCGAAGCCTCGCTGGCCGACTTCAACGGCCGGGTGAAGAAGCCGATCCGGATGAATCGCTTTCGGCCGAACCTGGTCGTCGAGGGGAGCGCGCCATTTCACGAGGAGTGGTGGGCGCGCTTGCGGATCGGGGATCTCGAACTCGAAAAGGTGGCGTCCAGCGAGCGCTGCGGCGTTACGCAATTGAACCAGGAGACCGGCGAGCGGGGCATCGAGCCGATTCGCACGCTCGCGAAATACCGGCGGCAGCCCGGGGGCGTCGACGGCGGCATCGTCTTCGGCGTCTACTTCCGGCCGGTCGCGCCCGGCGCGCTGAATCTCGGCGACGAAGTCAGCGTGCTCGAAACCCAGGATCGCTTCGTGCCGAACGATCGCGCGGCCAAAATTGCCGAAGAGGACATGCCCGTGCCGCCGAGTGATCTCTGACGGATTTGGCTGACCGGGCATCTTGCGGAATTCCTCCCAACGGGGAATAGTCAGGCCGCCTCCGATTGGGACCGAGAACGCTCCCCACAGAAATTGAAACCTATGGCTGCGTTGGCGCTCGACGAGTGCCATCGCGGACGAATGGGATGCGCCGACAATGCCGAGATTCCGCGTAGACCTGGGTGCGCTTCTCGGCGGTGTGCAGCGCGAATACCGCTTCGTGCTGGCGACGTTCGCGGCTTCGGGCATCGGCTACCTGGGGTCGGCGGCGGCCCCCGTTCTCGTCAACGCGTTGATCGAGGCCGGTCTCGACCACCGGCACGCGGGCGATCTGGGAACGATCGAGCTGTTGTCCCTCGCGCTGGCGGCGCTTCTGATCGCCCCATACGTGCCGATCGTTTCGCACCGCAAGTTGGCCATCAGCGGGACATTGATCGCCGTGATCGGGCTCTTGATTTCCGCATTCAGCTTCAGCTACGCGCCGATGATCGCGGGCCGGATCGCGACCGGATTCGGATCGGGACTCGCGATTTCGGGAGCCAACGCGGCGGTGGCCGCCCGGGAGGATGCCGAGCGCATCTTCGCGATCATCTGGACGATGGGCGGAGCGATTACCGCGTCGCTAGCGATGTACCTCCCTCGCGTGGTGGATGGCGGGGACTATTCGCTCGGCTTCGGCACTCTCGTTCTGCTCTGCTTCGTCGGCCTGCCGTGCATCTTCTGGCTTCCGCCCAGGCCGGTCGCGCCCGCGCAGTCGGCCGCCGGTAGTGCCGATTCGAGCCGCGAGGCGGTGGGGAGTCTGGCCCCCGATCTGAAGAGGGCCTTCGGTCCGCTCGTGTGGATGACCTTTGCCGGGATGTTCCTCTACTCGGCGGCCGAACAGGCGCTCTGGAATTTCGCCTACAACCTTCCGATCGAGGCCGGTGTCGATCCGGCACTCGCGGCCCAGATACTCGCCTTCACGACCATCATGGGTCTCGCGGGCGGGGCCGCCGCGGCGATGCTCGGCGTGCGGTTGGGGAGGATCTTCCCGATCGTACTGGGTTGCCTGTTCAGCGTCGCGGGCCGCTGGTTGTACATCAGTTCTGCGAGCGGGGTGATGCTGCTGTTCGGATCGCTGCTCTGGGGAGTGGGTTTCTATTTCGTCTCGCCGTACCAGATGGGACTCGTCGCTGCGGTCGATCGGAAGGGGCGCGCCGCGGTCGTTTCTGCGGCTGCTTTCAACTTCGGCTACGCGGCCGGCCCCGGGCTCGCGGGTCGGATTCTTCAATTCATGGATCGCGACTGGCTGATGCTGTTCATCGCAATCTCGACGCTGGTTTCGATGTTGCTGTTCCTGCCCCTGGCATTTCGGGTCGACCGCGAGGCGAGGAGCGCGCGCGATTCAGTTTGAAACGGCGCTCGCGGCTCCGCGGCAGCCGCGAATTTGGTTCGGCTCCCATGCAAATAGGCAGGTAAGGTACTGAAATTAAGGCGCTTGTCGATGCGAGTAAATACTCCTAGAATCAGCGCATGGAATATCGAGTCGAGCAACTCGCGGCGGCCGCGCAGCTGCCGGTGGACACGCTGCGCTTCTACCAGGCGCGCGGTCTGCTGCCTGCGCCGCGGCGCGAGGGGCGGATCGCGGTCTATACGGATCTGCACCTCGAGCGTCTGACGCGCATTCGCGAACTCCAACAGCAGGGCTTCTCGCTGTCTCAAATCCAGCGCGTGCTCGACCGGCCGGCCGACGGACCCGAAGAAGAGCCGTTGCTCGCCGCGCTGATCGAAGAGACGGTCGGGGAGCGCACGCTCAGTCGCGAGGCGTTCGCCGCCGAGTCGGGCATGCCCGAGGTGATGATTCTTGCGGCCGAGCGCGCGGGGTTGTTCGAGCCGGTCGTCGTGGACGGCGAGCCGCGCTTCGTCGAAGCGGACCTCGGCATGGCGCGAGCGGGTCTGATGCTGCTCGAAGCCGGCATTCCGCTTCAGGAGTTGTTGGAGCTGTCTTCGCGCCACGCGCAGAACGTGCAGGCCGCGTGCGATGCGGCGATCGATCTGTTCGACGACAGCATCCGCAAGCGCGGCGCCGATGCCGACGACGAGAGCACGGCTCGCATCTTCAGGGAAATGCTGCCGCAGGTCACGCGTCTCGTCGCGCTTCACTTTCAGCGCACACTCGTCGCGCGCGCGCTCGAGCGCTTCCGCGACAAGCAGGAGCACGGCGCGCTGGCCGAAGCGCTGGCGGCGACCGAATCCGCTCAACTCGATGTCGAAGTGACATGGCGCTAGATCCCCTGCCGTCGCTCGAGGAGAAGGGCGTTCGCGTGCGCGCGATGTTCGACCGGATCGCTCCGCGCTACGACCGCATGAACCGGCTGCTGAGCGCGGGGTTCGATCAGCGCTGGCGGCGCGAGGCGCTGGATCGGATTCGCGTCGGCGAGGGAGATCGCGTGGTCGATCTCGCGTGCGGAACCGGCGATCTGGCCGAGCTCGCGCTGGCGCGCGGCGCACACGTGGTCGGCGTGGACTTCGCGCTCGAGATGCTCGGCGCAGCGCGTCGCCGCGGCATTCGAAGCGCGCTCTTGCAGGCCGACGCGGAGGCGCTTCCGCTGCCCGACGAGTGGGCGACCGTCGCGACCTGCGGCTTCGCGCTGCGCAACTTCGTCAGCCTGCCCGTGATCTTCCGCGAACTGGCGCGGGTGCTCGAACCCGGTGGGCGCGTGGCGTTCATCGAGGTGGACCGGCCGCGCCCGGTCCTGATCCGAGCCGCGCACACGCTCTATTTCGACCGCATCGTTCCGTGGGTGGGCGGCCTGCTCTCGGATCGAAGCGCCTACGCCTATCTGCCGAAGTCGACCGTCTATCTGCCCCCGACGGCGGAGTTGCTCGCGCTGCTCGAAGACGCGGGCTTCGAACAGGTCGAACACCGCCCCCTGTTGCTCGGTGCCGCCCAGATCGTGACCGGGATCCGGAGGAAATCGTGAGTCCGAAACGCCGCGCAGATCTAGAAGCCGCCGCGCAGGCTGCGCTGGATGCCGCCGATCGAAATGGCGAAACGCAGTGGGTCGGCCTGCAGGCGGAGATTTCCCACTGCGACGCGCTCGCGGCCTTCGCGATCTCGGAATCGGAAGACCGTTTCTACTGGGAGCGCCCGGTCGACGAGCGCTCGATTGCGGCGTTTGGTCGCGCTGGAGTGATCGAGGTCGAAGGCCGCCGTAGATTTGCGGAGGCGTCGGAGCGGACCAAACAGCTGTTTGCGCGCCTGCACGTGGCCGGGCAAGCGGCGCCCGCCACAGCGGGCCCGTTTTTCGTCGGGGGCTTCGGTTTTGCGCACACCGCGCCCCGCGAGCCGCATTGGCGGGATTTTCCGGCCGGCCGCTTGATCCTGCCGGAGGTTGCGATTGCGGTTTCGGGCGGACGGACCTGGTGCACCCTGATTCGAACCGTCCAGTCCGACGAGCGACTCCAATCGGGAATTCGCGCGCGAGAGATCGCCGACGCTCTAAGCGCCGACTTCGATGAAGTGCAGCGCTCACTGGCCAATCGCAGACTGGTCGACGCGTCGAGCGTGGAAGCCGTCAGCCCGCCGGACTATCGCGCCCGCGCGGACCGAACCCACGCCGAATATCGCGAACAGGTCGAGGCGGCGCTGAATGAGATTGCAGCGGGCCGTTTCGAAAAAGTGGTGCTCGCGCGATCCATCTGCGTGCGCGAAGCGGGCGACTACGATCCGTGCGCGCTGTTGGACGCTCTGCGCCGGGCGCATCCGACCTGCGCGATCTTTGCGGCCGCACGGCCCGGCGTCGTCTTTCTGGGCGCCACGCCCGAGTGTCTGGTCAGGCTCGTCGACGGCCGGGTCGAGACGGCCTCGGTGGCGGGATCCGCGCCGCGCGGGCGCAGCCCCGAGGAAGATCTCGAACTCGGCCGGCAATTGCGAGAGAGCAAGAAGGAGCAGACCGAGCACGCGTTCGTGGTGAGGGCGCTCTGCGACGCCATCGCGCCGCATTGCGACGGCCTGGAGGTTCGGGAGTCGCCGCGTTTGATGCGCCTCCAGGACATTCAGCACCTCGAAACGCCGATCTCGGGGCGGCTGCGCGAACCGCGATCGATTCTCGAGTTGGTGGGTGCGGTTCACCCGACGCCGGCGATCGCCGGTGCGCCGCGCGAGGAGGCGATCGCGTGGCTGAGCGCCAACGAGAAGCTCGATCGCGGTTGGTACAGCGCGCCGATCGGTTTCGTGGATTCCGACGGCGGTGGCGAATTCTACGCCGCGTTGCGCTCGGCGATTCTGCGCGGAAGCGAAGCGCGGCTGTTCGCCGGGGCCGGTGTGGTCGACGGCTCCGACCCCGAAGCGGAACTCCGCGAGACTCGGCTCAAGCTGCGCGCGATGCTCGCCCCGCTGACGGAGATCTGAATTGCGCGCCGACGCGAACACCAGCGCATCCCCGGACGCCGAGGCGAACCCGGCCCATCTCTTCGCGGCCGCGCTGATCGACGAACTCGCCCGTGCGGGCGTGCGAGAAGTCTGTGTCTGCCCGGGCTCGCGCTCCACGGCGCTCGCGATTGCTGCTGCCCAGCACCCCGCGCTTCGCTGTTGGTCGCAGATCGACGAGCGGTCGGCGGGCTTCTTTGCGCTCGGTGCCGCGAAGGCCACGCGAACGCCGGCCGCGTTGATCTGCACATCGGGGACGGCAGCTGCGAATTTCTATCCCGCGGTGATCGAGGCCTACCACGCGCACGTGCCGTTGATCGTGCTCAGCGCCGATCGGCCGCCCGAGTTGCGCGAGTGGGGCGCGGGGCAGACGATCGACCAGGTCCGACTCTACGGCACGCACGTGCGTTGGTTCGCCGAGACCGCCGTACCCGACGCCGATCCGCAAATGCTCGACTACGCGCGCGAAGTGGGATGTCGTGCGGCGGCCGAGGCCTGTGGTCCGCCCGCGGGCCCCGTTCACCTCAACTTGCCATTTCGCGATCCGCTCGCGCCGACTTCGATTTCGGCCGAGTCGGCATTCAGCGCGAGTGCGCGCGAAGATCGCGCCTACACCCGGGTCTGCCGTGGCGTTCAAACGCCGCGGCCCGAAGACGTCGAGCGGCTCGCAGCGCTCGCGCAGACTTGCGAGCGCGGCGTGATCGCGTGTGGCCCGATGGACGCGGAGCCGGAACTCTGCGTCGCGATCGCAGCGCTCGCGCAGGCGCTGGGTTGGCCAGTTTTCGCAGATCCGATTTCACAGCTGCGGTGCGGTGCGCACACCCCGGATGCGCCCGTGCTGGGCAACTCGGATCTCTTCTTGCGGGCAGAACGGCTCGCGCAGACACTCGAGCCCGAGGTCGTGTTGCGATTCGGTGCCACGCCAACCAGCAAGTCGCAGCGACTCTGGTTCGAAGGACGTCGACCCGAACATCTGATCGTCGTCGATCCCGAGGCGACCTGGAGCGATCCGAGCCATCTGGCATCGGAAATCCTCGAGGTCGATCCCCTGGCGCTCTGCAATGCGTTGCGTTCGCGCGTGCCGCGCGCGAGGGAAGCGTCAGCCTGGTTGCGGCGCGTTTTGTCCGCCGAGCACTGCGCGGCGGAAGTCGCCGAAGCCCTCATCGCCGACGAGGCCGAGCTGCTCGAGCCTCGCGCAATTCGCGAGCTCGCCGAAGCGCTGCCCGATGCTGCGATTCTCTACGTGTCGAACAGCATGCCGGTGCGAGATCTGGATGCGTTTCTTCCGGTTTCGAATCGCCCACTGCGCGTGCTCGCGAATCGGGGCGCCAACGGGATCGACGGCATGCTCTCGAGTGCGCTCGGCGCGGCGGCATCGCAATCGCAGCCGGTGGTGTTGCTGACGGGCGATCTCGCGCTGCTCCACGATGTCGGGGCGCTGCAGGCCGCCCAGCGCCATTCATTGAACCTCAGCGTCGTGGTGTTCGACAACGACGGCGGTGGCATCTTCTCGTATCTACCCGTTGCCGATCGAGCCGATCCCGCCATCTTCGAGACTCACTTCCGGACGCCGCACGGAGCGAATCTGCGCGGCATCGTGGAGGGGTTCGCAGCGGATTTCGAGCGAGTCAGCTCGTGGGAGCACTTCCGCGCATCCCTCAAGAGCGCGCTCGCGACACCCGGGGTCTCGGTCGTCGAGATTCCGATCGATCGCGATCGAAGCGTCGCCTACCACCGCGAGATCGATCGCCGCGTGAGCGAAGCACTCGCGCGCCAGGATGGAGAATCGCAAGCATGACGCAGTCGCACGACATCGACACGCGGGGCGTTCGGCTCCACGTAGAGGAAATGGGGTCTGGGTCACCTGTCGTTCTGCTCCACGGTTTTACCGGCTCGACGCGCGCGATGGCGTTCATCGCGGAAGGGCTGAGCGATGCGTACCGAACGCTGTCGATCGATCTGGTCGGCCACGGGCGCAGCGCGGTTCCCGACGACATCGAAGCCTATTCGATGACGGCGTGTGTCGCCCAACTCGTAGCGGTGCTCGACGAACTGGATGTGCGCGCCGCTCATTGGATCGGATATTCGATGGGGGGTCGCGTCGCGCTTTCGTTCGGCGTCGCGCATCCGGAGCGCATGGCGTCTGCACTGTTGATCGGAACGAGCGCGGGGGTCCGCGACCTCGAACAGCGCGCGGCGCGCATACAGGATGATGAAGAACTCGCAGAGCGCATCGAGCGCGACGGCGTCGAGGCGTTCGTGGATTTCTGGATTTCGCAAGACTTTCTGGTCGACCGGCGGCGACTCGGCGCTCGCGGCGTGGCCAAGGCTCGGGAGATGCGTTTGGCGAACTCCGCGAAGGGGCTCGCGGACAGCCTGCGCGGGATGGGTGCCGGCGCGCAACCGCCGATCCACGCCGCGTTGTCGAAGCTCCGCACCCCGGTTTGCCTCGTGGTCGGCGAGGACGATCTGAAATTTTCGGCCATCGCCGCGGAGCTATCACAGGAACTGCCGAATCCGCGGGTCGAGTTCGTACCCGAAGCCGGGCATGCCGCGCACAGCGACAATCCCGCGACTTTCCTGAAATTGGCGCGCCGTTTTCTTGCGGATGCGGAAGCCTGGAACAAGACCTCGCATTGCGCCGCGAAGGCGGCACCCACCAATCAGAAGAGGACGAAATGAGCGCAATCAGCTGGAAGAGCGTCAAGAACTACACCGATATCCGATACGAAAAGTGCGATGAGGGCATCGCGAAGATCACGATCTGCCGCCCCGAGGTGCGCAACGCCTTTCGACCCGATACGGTGAAGGAATTGATCGACGCATTCATGCACGTGCGCGACGATTCGAGCGTCGGTGTCGTGCTGCTGACCGGCGAGGGGCCCGACGCCTTCTGCTCGGGCGGGGACCAGAAAGTGCGCGGCAGCGCCGGATACGTCGGAAGCGACGGCGTTCCCCGCCTCAATATCCTGGACGTCCAGCGGCTGATCCGCACGCTGCCGAAACCCGTGATCGCACTCGTCGCCGGCTATGCGATCGGCGGAGGTCACGTGTTGCACGTGGTCTGCGATCTCAGCATCGCGGCCGAAAACGCGCGCTTCGGTCAGACGGGGCCGCGCGTGGGAAGCTTCGACGGTGGCTTCGGGGCTTCATACCTGGCGCGGATCGTGGGGCAGAAGAAGGCGCGCGAGATCTGGTTCTTGTGTCGGCAATACGACGCCAAGCAGGCGCTCGACATGGGGCTGGTGAACGAGGTGGTCCCGCTCGACCAACTCGAGGAGACCGGCGTCGCCTGGGCGCGCGAGATCTTGCGCAACAGCCCGATGGCGATCCGCTGTTTGAAGGCGTCGCTGAACGCGGATTGCGACGGACAGGCCGGCCTTCAGGAACTCGCGGGCAATGCGACGCTGCTCTTCTATATGAGCGAGGAGGGGCAGGAGGGCCGCAATGCGTACCTCGAAAAACGCGCACCCGACTTCTCCCGATTTCCGTGGCTCCCGTAGAGGCCGCACCCGGCACGCTCGGAGGCTGGGGGCCGTGGCTGCTCGCCGCGCGACTGCGAACGCTCCCGGTGGCGGCGGCGCCGGTGGCAGTCGGCACCGCGCTCGCGATCGCGGACGGGCAGGCGAGCGCGCTGCCGGCGTTCGCCGCGCTGGTCGGCGCGCTGTTGATCCAGATCGGGGCGAACTACGCGAACGACGTCTTCGATTTCGAGCGGGGGGCCGATACGGAGACCCGCATCGGGCCGCCGCGAGCCGCGCAGCTCGGCTTGCTGACGCCGCGACAGATGAAGATCGGAACCGCACTCGCGTTCGGATGCGCGGTGCTCGTCGGCGTCTACCTGGTCGCGCTGGCCTGCTGGCCGATCGTCGCGATCGGCGTTCTGTCGATCATCGCCGGTCTGGCCTACACGGGCGGGCCATTTGCGTTCGGCTACCACGGCCTCGGCGAAATTGCGGTCTTCGCATTTTTCGGCTTCGCCGCGGTTTGCGGCACCTACTACGTCCAGGCCCTGACGTTGCCGCCGATCGCCTTCCTCGGGGCGCTCCCGATCGGGGCGTTCGCGACGGCGGTCCTCGTGGTCAACAACCTGCGCGACGTGGACACCGATCGCGCGGCCGGCAAGCGCACGCTGGCAGTGCGCTTCGGGCGGCGGGTCGCGCGCTTCGAATACGTGGGGCTGCTCTTCTTCGCCTACGCGATGTTGCCCGCACTCTGGCTCGCCGGCACCTCGCGCGCCGCGATGGTGTTGCCCCTCTTGACGCTCCCGTTTGCGATGCTGTTGGCCCGCACGGTTGCGACATCCACCGACGGGCAGACGCTGAACACCGCGCTCGCCCGTACGGCGACACTCGAGGTCGTCTTCGCCGCGCTGCTGGCCGTGGGGTTGATCGCATGAAGATCGCGCGCGCGGAGCTGACCCCGATTCGACTTCGCCTGCGCACTCCGCTCTCGACCGCGCGGGGCCTGACCGACGTCCGCGAGGGCGCATTGCTCGCGCTCGCGAGCGAATCGGGCCTGGTGGGTTGCGGCGAAACCCTGCCGCTGGCGGGATTCAGCGAGGAATCCCCCGGTCGCGCGCTGCAGACGCTGTCGGGATTGGCGCGGGTGCTGATCGGGCGCGAGATCGAGGAACTCGAAGCCCTGCTCGACATGGTCGAGAAGCTGGCTCCGGAAGCGCCCACCACGCGCGCAGCCGTCGATGTCGCGCTCTTCGACCTCGCGGCCAGAACCCAGGGAATCGGTGTTGCCGAGCTGCTCGCGAGACCCGGCCAGCCGCGCGCGCAGGTCGAAGTCAACGCACTCGTGTATGCGGAGCAACCCGAGATCTGCGCCCGGGAAGCGTCGGCTGCAGTCGCGGACGGATATCGCACCGTCAAGCTCAAGGTCGCTGCGCTCGATCTCGATCTCGACGAGGCTCGCATCGCTGCGGTGCGGGAAGTCGTCGGGAGCGAGACGCGGATTCGACTCGACGCGAACGGCGGTTGGGAGGAGCGCGAAGCCGAGCGCGCGATCGCGCGCTTTGCGCCCTACCGGATCGAATTTCTCGAGCAGCCCGTCGATGCACGGAGCCTGGGCGCTCTCGCGCGCCTGACGGCGGGGTCGCCGATTCCGATCGCAGCAGATGAGGCGCTCGCGGGGGGCTACGCGTTCGACGAGATCTTCTCGCGCGACGCGGCGAGGGTTCTGGTGCTGAAGCCGGCGGTGCTGGGAGGCTTGCGCGCCTCGCAACGCGTCGCCGCTCGCGCGCGCAGGGTCGGTTGGGACGTCGTCGTGACCTCCGCGCTCGATTCCGCAGTGGGCCTCGGCGCCGCGCTGCAACTCGCGGCCGCGCTTCCCGGGCCGCAGCTCGCCGCGGGCCTCGCGACGGGTGGACTGATCGATTGGGATCTCGCGCCGGCGCCGCTGCCGAAGGGTGGGGCGCTCCGCGTTCCGAGCGGCCCCGGCCTCGGCGTCGCGCCGTCGCCAGACTGCCTCGCCCGCTGCGCGCTCGGAATGAGCGAGGAGATTACGGCGTGATTCCGAACCTCGCACAACTCGCGGAGCGCGCGCGAACCTCGGCCGAGCGGCCCGCGCTCTTTACCGCGGGCCGGGTGATCGACTACGGCGAACTCGCGCGCCGCGTGGACGCGACCGAGCGGGGACTCGAGGCGCTCGGCGTCGGCAGCGGTGACGTCGTCGCGGTGCTGCTCGAAAACGGACTCGCCTTCGCGGAAATCCTCCACGCCGTCGCGCAGCGCGGCGCGACGCTGATGCCGCTGAACACGCGCTTGAAGCCGCGCGAACTCGCCTTTCAACTCGAGGAGAGCGGGACGCGGGTGCTGATCCACGGGGCCGGGCCACTTGCCGATCTGGCCGCGGAGAGCGTGGCCCTAGTCGATCCGGGCAGATCACTCGATCGGTTCGAAGTCGAATCCGATCAGTGGCCGGCCCTCGCGTCCACAGCTGCGGCTCGCGACGAGATGCGGGCAGAGCGGCCACCCATCGATCCGGCCCGCACGCTCGCGCTCGTCTACACCTCGGGAACGACCGGCTCGCCGAAAGGCGCACTGCTCTCGCACCGCAGCCTGTTCTGGAACGCGATTGGATCGGCGGTGCATCTCGGCGTCATGCCTGAGGATCGCTGGCTCGTCTGCATGCCGCTGTTTCACGTCGGTGGGCTCTCGATCCTGCTGCGGGCTGCGCTCTACGGCAGCGCGGCGATCCTGCACGAGCGATTCGATCCGGAAAACGTCAATCGCGCGCTCGACGACGAGGGCGTTACGCTCGTGTCGTTGGTCCCCACCATGTTGGAGCGCGTGCTCGCCGCGCGGGGTGGGCGGCGCGCACCGCGTTCGCTGCGCTGCGTGTTGCTCGGTGGCGGCCCCGCGCCGCGCGGGTTGATCGAGCGCGCGCGATCCCAGGGCTTCCCGATCGCGGCCACCTACGGCCTCACCGAAGCCGCATCGCAGGTGGCCACGCAGCTGCCGACGCTCGCGAAGTCCGCAGGGGCTTCGGGGTTGCGCCCGATCTTCGGAACCCAATTGGATACGATCGACGACGACGGAAAGGCGGTTCGAGGGCGGCCCGGCGAGATTCTCGTGCGCGGTCCCACGCTGATGGATGGCTACTGGAATCGCCGCGCCGAGAGCGAGCGGGCGCTGCGCGGCGGCTGGCTCCACACGGGTGACATCGGTGTGCTCGACGCCACGGGCGCGCTCGAAGTCCTGGACCGCCGCCGTGATCTCATCATCTCCGGCGGGGAGAACATCTACCCGAGCGAGGTCGAGCGGGTTCTGCTCGAGCATCCGGCGGTGCTCGAGGCGGCGGTTGGCGGCCGTGCCGATGCGGATTACGGCCGGCGCCCGGTGGCGCAGCTGGTCGCCGCAGCGGGCAAACAGCTGGATCCGGCGGAGATCCGACGATTCTGCGCGGAGCGACTCGCGGGGTACAAGATTCCAGTAGAGTTTGCCGTCGTCGATGAACTCCCGCGCAACGCCACGGGCAAACTCATGCGAGAACGCATTTCTTGAAGGAGAGGAGTTGATGTACGAAGGAGGCTGTCTCTGTGGTGCGCTTCGCTTCAGTGCGAGGGTTCGCCCGGTCGCTGCGGGTTACTGTCATTGCGCGCTCTGCCGGCGCTCGACGGGGGCGCCGGCTCTCGCCTGGGCGTCGTTTCCGGTCGAAGCATTTGCCTACACCAAGGGCCGCGCTACCCGCTACGACTCTTCCGCGTGGGGTCATCGAGAGTTCTGCAACCTCTGCGGAACGCAGATCTGCTATCGCAAGAGCAGCGACGCGACGACGGTCGACGTGAATCTGGGCAGCATGGACAACCCAGCGGAGTTTCCCCCGGAATACCACCTCTACGAGAAGGATCGGATTTCCTGGTTCGATACGGCAGACGATCTGCCGCGGCATGCGGAGTCGGGGCCCGGTGAGGGTTAATCCCGGCGATCGAGCGAACGGACGCGAGGGCGGATGAACCGGGAAGTTTGTCGGTTTGCGCCCACGACGTCGGGACCCGCTCATCCGGGTACGCTGCTGGCCGCGCTGCTCTGTTGGCTCGATGCCCGCAGTCGCGGCGCGCGTTTGCTGCTGCGGCTCGAAGACGTCGACTCCACGAGGTGCACACCGCAGAGCGCCGACGACATGCGCGCTGCGCTCGATTGGTTTGGCCTCGATTGGGACGAGGTTTCGCTGCAAAGCGCGAATCGAGCTGCGCACGAAGTCGCACTCGATCGACTCGCCGAGCGCGGCCTGTTGTATCCGTGTGCGTGCAGCCGAAGCGAGATCAAGCGCTCGGGCGAGCGCGCGGCGGATGGTGGCTGGCGCTATTCGGGCAGCTGCCGGGATCGGCCGCTTCCACAGGGCGGCTGGCGCGCCGTTCGGGAGACGCTGCGTCTGCGTTTGGTTTCCGAGCGCATCGAACCCGAGGATGAGGGCGGCGTCGATCTCGCACAGGATCCCGCAGCCGAGATGGGAGACCCCGTACTGCTCGGTCGAAGCGGGTCGATCGCCTATCACCTCGCTGCGGTCGTCGATGACGGCCAGCGGCAGGTCACGCGCGTGGTGCGCGGCCGCGACCTCGCCGCGTCGACCGCAATCCACGTCGCGCTGCAGCGGCTGCTCGGCCTCTCGACCCCCAGCTATCGACACCATTTCCTGTTGCTCGAGGAAAGCGGTGGCAAGCTCGCAAAGCTCCACGGGGCGGTGGGGTGGCACGAGTTGCGCGAGCATTACGCGCCCGAAGCGCTGTGCGGCCTGCTGGCCGCGGCGGCCGGATTGATCGAGGCGGCGGCGCCGATCCGACCCGGCGAATTGCTCGCGGCCTTCGACTGGAGGCGCGTGCGCGGTGAGGATCTGTCAATGCGTTGGACGGGCGAAAGCCTGGTGCATCCGGCCTGACGGGCGCCGCTTCGGTCGCCCCGTCGCGTTCGGCGCCCGCCGACGCGGAATCAGGCGGTGGCGATGCGCACGAGCGTCCCGTGTACGCTCGAACTCTCTCCCATGTCGGAGCGCTCGCCTGCATTGAGCACGTTGACGTTGCTCGCACCGGGCTCGCCCTTGGGCCAGCGGCCTTTGTGGGCCAGCGCGACGCCCCTCGCGACGATCTCGGAAGCGCGCACCCGCAGCTCGATCTCGCCCGTCTGGCTCGAGACGCGCGCCATCTGCCCGTCTGCGAGCGCGAGTGCCTTCACGTCTTCGGGATTCAGGTAGACGCACGCGGGCCCGAGCTTGCTCAGTACGTTCGCGTCGTTTCCGTAGCTGTCGTTCATCAGCCAGACACTCGCGGGCGAGAGCAGTCGGAATTGGCCGTCGGCCGGGCGGGGATCCACATCGGGTTGGGGCACGCGCGGGTGCCCATCGGCTTCGGCACTCGCGGATGCGATTTCGACGCGTCCGGAGGGCGTCGGGAATCTGCCGTCCGCAAAGCGAATCACCGGCTCGGGAAAGGGATCGATCGTGCCGCGCTCTGCGAGTTCGTCGAAGTCGAATCCGAGCCCGCTTCGCGCCAGCACCACGTCGAGAATCGCGCGGTCGTCTTCGTACAATTCGGGTTCGCGGTAACCCATCGCGCGGGAGAGCCTGCGAAAGATCTCCGGGTTCGGCAGCGCTTCGCCGGGTGGATCTTCGACCTTCACCTGCGCGGATACGTAGAGGTGGAAGTAGGGCGTTACGATGTCGTCGAATTCGAGAAAGCTCGCGGCCGGCAACACGATGTCCGCGAAGTCCGCGGTGTCGGTCTGAAACAGATCGATGACCACCGCAAAGAGGTCCTCGCGCGAGAGCGCGTTGCGCAGTTCTCGTTGACGCGGTGCGGAAGCGGCGACGTTCATGTTCCAGCAGAAGAAGGCGCGCGAGCGTTCGGGGTCTGCGAGTGCGTCCGCGAGATCCATGTGGCCGATCGCAGGGATCGGCCCGCGCTTCAGCTGCTCCGCACCGACGTAGTCGAAGTCGATGTTGCGCGGCCCGTCGCCGTTGAGATAACAGACGCCCGCACCGGGCTTGCCCAGATTACCCGTGATCGCGGGGAGAAGCGCGCACGCGCGCATCACGTTCCCACCCCGGGGTTGGCGTTGCAGGCCCTGGCCGAGCCAGAGCAGCGACGGGCCGGCCGCATAGCGGCGCGCGGCTTCTTCCATCGCGGCGACCGGGACGCCGGTCAGCTCTTCGGTTCTCTGCGGTGTCGACGCTTCGACGAGCGGCTCGATCTCTTCCCAACCGAGGGTGTGCGCCGAGACGAAGGCCTCGTCGATCAGGCCCTCGCGGCGGATCACATGCAACATGCCGAACGCGAGCGCCGCATCGCTGCCCGGGAACGGCTGCAGGTGGATGTCCGCCCACTCGGCGCTCGCGTGGCGTACGGGATCGACGGCGATCACCAGCGCGGAAGTCTCTCGCAGCCACTGCGAATGGGCGTGCGTAGCCGACGCGGAGGGGTTGGCGCCCCAGACCATCACGCAGCGGCTGTCTGCGATCGTCTTCGGATCGAAGCCGTCGGTCGAGGTTCCGAACACGTAACCCAGGGCTGCGTGCCCCGCGTTGTTGCAGATCGTATCCGGTTCGACGTGCGTGGCGCCGAGGCGGTGAAAGAAGCGCATCGGGAATTCGCCCGCGAGCAGCGAGCAGGTGCCCGTGTAGTGGGCGTGGAAGATGGATTGCGGCCCGTGGCTCTGGATCGCCCGCTCGAGGTTCGCGGCGATTTCCGCGACCGCGTCGTCCCAGGAGATGGGTTCGAAACTGCCACTGCCCTTCGCGCCGCGGCGTCGAAGCGGGCGCTGTAGCCGCGCCTCGGGATCGCGCCAGACGCCGTTGTAGGCGAGCGCGCATTTCTGGCAGAGCTTGCCGCGGCTGACGGGGTGATCGGGGTCGCCGAGCACCCGGGTGACGCGTCCAGCCGTCCGCTCGACGACGATTCCGCAGCCGTCGTAACAGTCTCGCGGGCAGGAAGTCCGGATTTGCTCCGTCACGATCGGCCCAGGGTAGCGCGCGCGGCCGCGCGCCGAGCGAGGGGTGGAATTTGCGCGCATGCACCCCGAGAAGGGCCTTGCGGGCCTCGATCGGAGCGCTTGACCTCGGATCGCTGTTGTCCGTATCCTAGGGTGTCGATGCGCTGCTCCCCGCGGGGAAGAAGCGCTTTCCGATGAGCTGCCCTCCGATCCGAATGGCAGAGCAGAGCGCGAAGGGGAGTGGGTCTCCACCAGTATGGCGACGGTAAACGGAACTCCGATTTCGGTGGTGGTCGCGGACAAGAGCCCTCTGGTCCGCGCGGGACTTCAGGGTTTGCTCAATGAAGACGAGCGCTTCGAACTCCTGGGGGTCGCCGAAAACGGCGAGGAGTTCATGACCTTCGTCGAACGGCAGCCGTTTCAGGTTGGCATCGTGGGCTGGGTGATGGGGGGGATGGGCGGTCGCGGCGTGCTCGATCAGCTGCGCGACCGGCCGGATGCGCCGCGGATCGTGATCTATACAGGCGACCCGAGTGCGGACATTCCGCGCCAGGCGATGCGGCTCGGCGGTGCGGGATTCTGCTCGAAGAGCGAGCCCCCGAGCCAGCTGCTCGACAGCGTCGCTCGCGTCGCGACGGGGCAGATGATCTTCCCGTTCGTCGACGTGCGAGAGCTGCACAGTTATCCGATGTCGGAGCTGACGCCGCGGGAGCGCGAATTGCTCGCGGCGCTCAGCGAGGGGCGCAGCAACGCCCAACTCGCCGCCCGCTTCGAAATCTCGATCCAGACGGTGAAGTTTCACCTCAAGAACGTCTACGAGAAGCTCGGGATCGGCAATCGCGCCCAGGCGGTCGCGCTCTACGTGTCGGAGAAGGAATAGCGCCTACCCGTTCGGGTGGTTTTTCTCCTGTCCGAATGATCTCGTAAATCGACCCGGTTGGGCGTTCATGCTGCGCATCTTTTTCGCCTAGGGTTTCGCCTCGGTGCCACCCTCAGCACAGCTACGAACTCGAAATACGCGGTGGAAATTCCATGGGCGAAGACCAGAGTCCGCAAATCCTCAAGGCGCTGCGCAACGCGACGGAGTCCGCTGCGCGTGCGGCCTTCGAGCAGATCGGATGCGGTCGCGCCGAGAGTGTGGACGGAGCGGCCGCGCAGGCGATGAGCGAGGCGTTGGCCGGGCTTCCGTTCGCGGTTCGCATCGCAATTGGAGAGGGGCGGGAAGGGGAGGTTTCGGATCTCTACGACGGCCAGGTCATCGGCGGCGATCAGGAGAATCCGCAATTCGATCTCGCCGTCGACTCCGGTGAGGGGACGACCTATCTCGTCGATGGTTTTACGAATGCGATGACCGTGCTCGCGCTCGCGCCCCTGGGTGCGATGAAGGTGCCGTCGCCGGCCCTCTACATGGAAAAGTTTGCGGCGCCGCCCGCCGCGAAGGGAGAGATCGATCCGCGTTGGCCGGTCGGCGAGAAACTCGCGGCTCTCGGAAAATTGCTCGGGAAAGAGATCGGGGAACTCAACATCTTCGTGTTGGAGAAACCTCGACATCGCGCGCTGATCGACCAGATCCTGGAGTTGGGCGCCCAGGTGACTTCTCTCCCGGCGGGCGACATCGCGGGAGCCCTGCTATCCGCGCTGCCCAACTCAGGCGTCGACGCACTGATGGGTTCCGGCGGCGTTCGCGAGGGAATTCTCTCGGCCTGCGCGGCGCGCGCGCTCGGGGCCGAATTTCAGGGGCGGATCGACCCGCAGCTCCAGAGCGAACAGGCGGCCGTCGAGCGGGCCGGTCTCGATCTCACGCGCTGGATGCCGGCCGCTGAGTTCGTCGCGTCCGAGGACACCTATTTCTGTGCGACGGGGATTGCGACTGGTCTCCTGCTCGAAGGAGTGGAGCGGGTCGAGGGGCGCGATCGCGTACAGACGCTGAAGATCTCGGGTGCCACCGGCGAGAGTCAGCTTCAAACCACCTGGCGAAGGATCGCCTCCCATGTCTGATGGCCGCACAGCCGTGGATGCATTCGCTTCGGAGCGGGTCGATCGACCGGTCCTGCTCGGCATCATGGGAGATTCTGCGGCGGGCAAGACGACGCTCGCGACCGGGGTCGCGCGCATTCTCGGCGATCATCAGGTCCTGACCCTCTGTTCGGATGACTACCACACCTACTCGCGCGCCGAACGCGCGGAGAAGAACATCACGGCACTGCACCCCGATGGCAACCAGATCGAGATTCTGGAGCAGCACCTGCAGTTGCTGCGCCGCAATCAACCGATCCTCAAGCCGAACTACAATCACAAGCTCGGCACCCTCGAACCCGCCCGGTATCTGGCGCCGCGACCCTACATCATCGTCGAAGGGCTGCTCGGATACCACACGCGCGCGATGCGCGAGTGCTTCGACGTGAAGGTCTTCATGGAGCCCGACGAAGACCTGCGGGTCAAATGGAAGCTCTGGCGCGACTGCCACCTGCGCGGGTATACGCCCGAGGAAGCCCGCGAAGAGCTGGAGCGCCGCAAGCCGGACAGTCTGCGTTTCATCCAACCGCAACGGACGTTTGCGGACATCGTGATCAATTTCTATCCGCCGAAGAGCGACGATTCCGAAACGGGTGCGCACCTGGACGTGCACCACCTGTTGCGGCCGACGCTTCCCCACCCCGACCTCAGTCCGCTGATCGAGGCCGGGGCGCGCAACGGGCTGAGTCTCGAACTCTGCCGGGACCGCGATGGCGCGCCGGTCGACGTGCTCGGAATCTCGGGTGCGATCGCGGATCAAGCCGCCGAGGGTCTCGAGAATCTTCTCTGGGAAATGCTCCCGGAGGTCTCGCACATGCGGAGCAACCACGTCGGAGAATTTACGGATGTCGACGGGAAATCGCGCATCAGTCACCCGCTCGTCTTGACCGAGTTGCTGGTCGCGTACCACATGGTCAAGGCCGCACACGGCATCAAAGCGAATTGAATACGGCAGTGAGCCGAAGGAGCAGCGCGAAGTGAATCAGGCCGGATACAACGCGGGCGTCCACCGCTACCGCGACACGTATTGGGATGGGAACTACGAGCCCATCGATACGGACGTGCTCGCGTGCTTCAAGATCACGCCTCAGCCGGGGACCGAGCGCGAAGAGGTCGCCGCCGCGGTCGCCGCGGAATCCTCGACGGGCACGTGGACCACCGTCTGGACCGACCACCTGACGGATGTCGATTACTACAAGGCTCGCGCCTACCGGATCGAGGAGGTTCCGGCCGACCCCAGCTGCTTCTACGTCTTCGTCGCCTATCCGATCGAGCTCTTCGAAGAGGGATCGGTCGTCAACGTGCTGACTTCCCTCGTCGGCAACGTCTTTGGCTTCAAGGCCCTGCGCGCAATCCGGCTCGAGGACGTGCGCTTCCCGCTGCACTACGTGATGACCTGTGGCGGGCCGCCGAACGGAATCCAGGTCGAGCGCGACCTGCTGAACAAGTACGGGCGCCCGCTGCTCGGGGCGACCATCAAGCCAAAACTCGGGCTCTCGGCGAAGAATTACGGCCGGGCGGTTTACGAATGCCTGCGCGGCGGGCTCGATTTCACCAAGGACGACGAGAACGTCAACAGCCAGCCCTTCATGCGCTGGCGCCACCGCTTCGAGTTCGTCGCTGAAGCCGTGCACACCGCGCAACGCGAGACGGGCGAGCGCAAGGGGCACTACCTGAACGTGACGGCCGGGACCGTCGAGGAGATGTTCGAGCGCGCAGAGCACGCCAAGTCCCTCGACATGCCCATCATCATGCACGACTTCTTGACGGCGGGATTTTCCGCCAACACCTCGCTCGCGAACTGGTGCCGCCGGAACGGGATGTTGCTTCACATCCACCGGGCGATGCACGCGGTGATCGATCGAGACCGCCACCACGGCATCCACTACCGGGTGTTGGCCAAGTGCCTGCGCCTTTCCGGGGGCGACCACCTGCACTCCGGTACCGTCGTCGGAAAGCTGGAAGGCGATCGACACGGGATCCTCGGCTGGGTCGACCAGATGCGCGAGGACTTCGTCTACGAAGATCGCTCTCGCGGCCTGTTCTTCGACCAGAACTGGGGGTCGATGCCGGGCCTGTTTCCGGTCGCATCGGGCGGGATCCACGTCTGGCACATACCCGAATTGCTCAGTATTTTCGGCGACGACTCCATCTTCCAGTTTGGCGGCGGGACACTCGGGCATCCCTGGGGAAACTCTGCGGGTGCGTCCGCAAACCGCGTGGCTCTCGAGGCGTGTGTGGAAGCCCGAAACCAGGGCCGCGACCTCATGAAGGAGGGTGCGGAAATCCTCGAGAGCGCCGCGCAAGACAGCCCGGAATTGGCTGAGGCGATGAAGACGTGGAAGGAAGTTCGCTTCGAATACGACACGGTCGACAAACTCGACCTGGCGAGCGGCGAACCGGTCGCGCAGCAGCAAGGGGGGAGGGGGAGATGAACCAACTTCGCAGTTACACCTCGCGCATGACCCGCCCGACGAATCGAAAACTCGGCACCTTTTCGTATTTGCCGGAGATGGATGCGGCGCGGGTTCGCAAGCAGATCGAGTACATCATCGAGCGGGGCTGGCATCCCGTGATCGAGCACGTCGAGACGGATCGCGCGACGGAGCACTACTGGTACATGTGGAAGCTGCCGTTGTTCGGCGAGCGCAACGTGGATGCAATTTTCGCCGAGATCACAGCTTGTCGTAAGGAATTCCCCGGGCATTACGTTCGAATCGTCGGTTACGACAACGGACGTCAGACACAGGGGGCACGTATCGTGGTCTATCACGGCGATAGGCGGACGAACTGAGCGTTGCCGACCTGGCTTCCCGAAGCTAGGCTGCGCGCCCGATTGAGATAGACGGACAAACCGAAGGAGAAACGCAAATGAGCCACAAGATCGTAAGCCAGTGCACGGCCCGCCTGAATCGTTCCGAGCAGGCCGTTCCTGGCAGCAACCCCACGTTCATGGAGAAGGCCTCGAAGGGTTCGGCAGACGTGGTCTTCCTCGACCTCGAAGACGCCGTCGCCCCGGACGAGAAGGAACAGGCGCGCAAGAACGTGATCGAGGCGCTTCACGATCTCGACTGGACGGGAAAGACCGTCTCGGTGCGGATCAACGGTCTCGACACCCAGTACATGTATCGCGACGTGGTCGATGTGATGGAGCAGGCGGGCGACAAGCTCGACCTGTTCATGATCCCGAAGGCCGGTACGGCGGCGGACATCTACATGGTGGATGCGCTGGTCAACCAGATCGAGATCGCGAAGGGTTACACGAAGCGCATCGGCTTCGAGATGATCATCGAGACGGCACTCGGCATGCAGAACGTGCACGAGATCGCCAGCGCGAGCACGCGCAACGAATCCCTGCATTTCGGTGTGGCCGACTACGCGGCCTCGACGCAGGCTCGCACCATCAACATCGGCGGGCCGAACCCGGATTACTCGGTGCTCACCCACGCCGATGAGAACGGCAAGCGGGATCTGCACTGGGGAGACATGTGGCACTACGCGGTGGCCCGCATGGTCGTCGCGGCGCGCGCCAACGGTCTTCGCGCGATCGATGGACCGTTCGGCGACATCTCGGACCCCGATGGGTTCGCCGCTCAGGCGCGGCGCTCGGCGGTGCTGGGCTGCGAGGGCAAGTGGGCGATCCACCCCTCGCAGGTCGACATCGTCAACCAGATCTTCAGTCCGAGTGAGGAAGAAGTCACGCGCGCCAAGAGGGTGCTCAGCGCAATGGATGAAGCGAAGCGCGAGGGTCGCGGCGCGGTGACGCTCGACGGCCGACTGATCGACCTCGCTTCGATTCGACAGGCAGAAGTTCTCGTTCGCAAGGCGGAAGTCATCGGCTCGAACGGCTAGAGCTCAAAACCAACCCCGTTCGGGCGCAGTGCGCACATCAGGCGGGCAAGCAAAACGGAGTCAGAATATGGATCAAGGCAGACACTTCCTGTTCATACCGGGGCCCACCAATGTGCCCGATCGGGTGTTGAGAGCGCTCTCGCAACCGATGGTCGATCACCGGGGAGCGAACTTCCCCGAGTTCAGCAGACCGCTCTTCGCCGACTTGAAGAAGCTCTTCAAGACCCAGGATGCAGAGGTCTTCATCTTCCCGTCGAGCGGGACCGGCGCGTGGGAGGCCACACTGCTCAACACGCTCGCCCCCGGCGATCGGGTGCTGTGCTCCCGCTTCGGGACCTTCAGCCACCTCTGGATCGACATGTGCGAGCGCCTCGGTCTGAAGACCGATGCACTCGAAGTGGAGTGGGGCGAGGGTGTTCCGCTGGAGCAGTATCGCAAGGTGCTCGAGCGCGACGAGCAGCACGAGATCCGCGCCGTACTGGCCTGCCACAACGAGACGGCGACCGGTGTCACGAGCGATCTGGCCGGTGTGCGCAAGGTGCTCGACGATCTCAATCACCCGGCGCTGCTCTTCGTCGACGGCGTGAGTTCGATCGGGAGCATCGACTTCCGCATGGATGAGTGGGGAGTCGATTGTGCGGTGACCGGTTCGCAGAAGGGATTGATGCTGCCCGCGGGCCTGGGCATCGTGTGCGTGAGCCAGAAGGCGATGGAGGCCCGCAAGCGGGCCGGACTGAGCCGCTGCTACTTCGACTTCGAAGACATGTGCAACACGAACCCCGACGGCTGGTTCCCCTACACGCCCGCGCTCGGCCTGCTCTACGGTCTGCGCGAAGCGTTGGACATGCTCTTCGAGGAAGGGCTGGAGAATGTCTTTGCCCGCCATCACCGGCTCGCCGAGGGCGTCCGCGCCGCCGTTCGCGGTTGGGGACTGTCGCTGTGCGCGAAGGGCCCCGAGTGGGAGTCCGATACCGTGAGCGCCATCTACGTTCCCGAGGGCCACGACGCGCGGAAGGTCATTCACAACGCCTACCACACCTACAACCTCGCGCTCGGAGCGGGCCTGATGCAGCTGACGGGCAAGGTGTTCCGAATCGGACACCTCGGAGATCTCAACGATCTCATGTGCCTCGGCGCGATCTCGGGTGTCGAGATGGCGATGCAGGATGCGGGGATTCCGATCGAGCCCGGCAGTGGTGTCGCCGCCGCGCAGGAGAGTTACCGAAAGGCAGCCGCCGCCGATTCCAAGTAGAGCAGTCACGGGATGAGTGGCGGGGCGTTCGCGCGTTCCCGCAACTCTTCGACGGTTGCAATCTCTTCCGCCAGGTCGCCAACTCGGTGACCTGGCGGAATTCGTTTGGAGCTCTGGACGCCGGCTCGCCCGGGTTCAAGCGCAGAGTCGCCAGAAGATCGCCATCGCGGTGACGAGGCCCGCAGCGACGACAGTGCGCGGTGTCCAGATGGAGCGCCGAGCGGGCGCTTCATCGGCGCCGATCAACGCCGCAACCAGGACGGTCACGTTGTCGCGGCCGCCGCGAGCGTTGGCCCGGTCGATCAACTCGTCGACCGCGTTCGCCGGCGGCTCGCGCGCGAGCACTTCGGCGATGACGGGATCCTCGAGCTCTCCCCAGAGACCGTCGGAGCACAGCAGGTAACGGTCTCCGGGGCGCAGGTCGATCGGCGAGGTGCTGACGTCGACGTCGGAGCCCACGCCGATCGAGCGCAGCAGCACGTTCTTCATCGGATGTTCGTCGGCTTCTTCGGCGGTCATCAGACCACGCCGCACCTGCTCGTAAACCCAGGAGTGATCCTCGGTGAGTTGATCGAGGTGATCATCGCGCAGCCGGTAGGCGCGGCTGTCGCCCACGTGGGCCACCCAGCCCTGGTCGGAAGGCCCGATCAGGACCGCGACGCCGGTCGTTCCCATCCCGTGTAGCGCCGGGTCCGAGCCGCCGACGCGGTGAATCTCCCGGTTCGCGGCCCGAAAGGCGCGTCCGAGGAGCGTCTCGGCGGCGCCGAAGTCGCTGTCGAAGACATTGCCGATGGTTTCGAGCGCGAGTTGGCTGGCGGTTTCGCCGCCCTTGTGTCCACCCATGCCGTCCGCAACGACGAGCAATCGATAGCCTTCAGCATTTTCGAATGCACCGCAGACATCCTGGTTGGCGGAGCGGACGCGACCCACGTCGCTTCGGGATGCGGTCTGGATTTGCCGAGAGCGGATCGAACTCATCGCGATCGCCCCGGACGATAGCGAAGGGAATTTGCGCGCGGACCTAGAAGCGCAATTCGAACGCCAGGCCGGGCGCCCATTCTCCAGCGGGGGGGCTCTGGAGGCTGAAGCTGAAGTTCTCTTCGAGACTCAAGCTCAGGCCCCGGCTGGATTCGGATTCGCGTTGCGTCTCGGTGGGTGGTCGGATCTCGATCCATCGCCCATCGACGAAGAGATCGCCGTCACTCGAATCGGAACCGGCGTAGACGCTGTTCCAGCGCTCTTGTTCCCAGGGTCGATCATCCGCCAATGCCGGCGCGCCGGCGAGGCAAAGCGCGCCGCCCATTGCGAGCGCCATACATGCATCTCGGATCATGGCCCGTCGCATCTTCGATGCCTCCTCGACTGCGCTTTGGTGCGCAGCTCAGTGGTGCAAACGTCGTGCCCATCTGCGTGTTGCAGGTCGTCATTCGAAACGAGCGCTCTCTAGAAGCCTTCTGGACGAGCGTATTTGCATCAAAGCGGTGGAATCGTTCGGATCTACAGTTCGAGGTGTAGATCGGGCGGTCGGAGTTGCGCACCATCGAATGATTCGGTCGACACAATTGCACATCTGCTGCTAGCGGGATATTGCCGGTGTCGCGCTTTGTGATGGGGCAATTGCGAATTCGCAACCGATCTTCCGGCCGATTGCGCATCGCCGAATGCGGCCTGATGGGCCGTGGCCCCGCGCGTCGCGTTCCGCCGCTCAAGGGTCGCCGCTCGACTGCCGACTCATCGAGTGACACCGGGGGAGACGCGATGGAGACGAAACGCGAACCGGCCGGGGATGCGGCCAAATCAGGCGTCCAGATCGAGGACCTCCGCTCGGACGCCGAGCGGCTTTCGCCCGAAGAATTCGAAAATCAACACGGCAACGCATTCCTGCTGCTCAGTTCCGCCGGCTTCAAGCAATCGAGGGGTGCCACCTCGACGGAGGTGCTCCTGCTCGATCTGGATGAGGACATCGCAGAGCGAACCGCAGGGGTGTCGGTTCGGGTGCTGCCGATTCGAGCGGCCAAGAGCTCCCTGACGCATCTGATTACGATCGGGCGGACTTCCAAGAACGACGTGACGATCTCGGACATCAGCGTGTCGCGCTTTCACGCGTTCTTCAAGCGCAATCCGGACGTCGGTTTTCAATTGCACGACGCGGGCTCGACGAACGGAACGACCGTCAACGGAATCTCGGTAGCGACGAAGGAGGCGGGGCCGCCGACGAATCTCACCTCGGGAGACAACATCCGCTTCGGTCAGGTCGACGTCACTTTCCTCGAAGCCGACGCGCTGCGCTCCTATATCGCAAAATTTGGAGATTGAGCGTTCGCGGCGACCGGGCCATGCACGAGACAGTGCGCCTTTTGGGCTTTCGCCGACTGGTGTTCGGCTGAATTCCGTCGGTCGGAGCGGCCGATTGATCAGAGATCGGTCATGGATGCGAAGAAGATGCGCCCGCGAGCGGTGTCCGCAGAGCCCGTGATGCGCACCTCCAGCGTCTGCTCGAGCAGTTCTCCGGCGTCGGGGACCACGACCATCGAGCCGTCTTCCAGGAAACCGACTCCCTCGCTCTTCTCCTGGCCCTCTTTGACGATCGTGACGTGAACGATGTCGCCGGGCGCGCGCACCGCGCGGAGGCTCTTGGCGAGTCTGTCCAGGCTCAGGCAGTGAACGCCGCGGATTTCGGCAACCCGACTCAGAGCCTTGTCGTTCGTCAATAGGTTCACGGAAAGTCGCGTCGCCAGGGCGACGAGTTTCGCGTCGACGGCTTCGATCTCGGGAATCTCCTCGTCGGTTACGTGAACGTGCAGTCGGGTGTCGCGTTGGATGGCCTCGAGAGACTCGAGGCCGATGTGCCCCTTCCTCCGCACCTGCGGATCTCGCGAGTCTGCGAGGCTCTGCAATTCGTCGAGGACGAAGCAGGGGACGAGCAGGTTGCGGTGCAGAAAGCCCGTCTGTGCGAGCCGGAGCAGGCGGCCGTCGATCAGGACGCTGGTGTCGAGGAGGACGGCATCGCGAGTGGGGCGCGCGGTGAGGCTGCTGAGAGAGCGCTCGGAGAGACCCGCGAGCGAGAGCATCTCCGAACTCTTCTTTCGCGCGATGCGGAAACCGAGGTGGACGCTGATCCAGACGATCAGTCCGAATACCGGCCAGCCCCAGGGATCGGGGAGCAGGCCGATTGCCGTGACGCCGACGAGTGCGCCGAGCAGACCCATGACGAGCGCCCCGACCGAACCGGCGAGGATTTCGCCTGCGGAAAATCGGGTCGTCTCCGCCTCTACGACTCCTAGCATCGTCCGCATGAAGCGCCCGAAGATGCCGCCACAGACGTAGCCGATCGCCGCGCCGAAGGTGGTGCCGAGCAGGGTGGCTTCGTAGTGGTCTCCGATCCCGTAGCCGCCCGCGGTGAACAGCAGGACAATGAGAAGCCGAACGATTTCAACGAAGACGGATTTTTGCACCACTGCTCCCGCGCCGCCGAGGGGGCCCGCTCTGAGCCTCATCGGCCGGAAAGGGGCTCTGCTGCAGGTCAATCGGCGTGGGCATTGCGCGATCGGGCTCATCCCGCCCGGGCCCGAAATCGCATAGGATCTGGGATCAACCCTGGAGCCGGTCCCAATGCCGAGCCGGCACCTACCGGAGGGACGTACCGTGTGCACTCGCTCGTCGAGCCAATTTTCGATCGCAGTGATCCTGATCGCGCTGGTTTTCTCCGCTGCGCCCGCAACCGCGCGGGGCGCCGATGCCGCAAAACCCGCCGCAGCGGACGTCGTACTCGAGGGCGCTGCGGTCTACACCGTGGACGCGGCGCGAACCTGGGCCGAGGCGGTCGCCATCCGCGGCGAAGAGATCGTCTACGTCGGCACCAACGCGGGAGCCGCGCGCTACGTGGGACCGCAGACGCGAGTCGTGAAGCTCGCCGGGAAGATGCTCCTGCCGGGTTTCCAGGACGCGCACCTGCATCCGCTGTGGGCCGGCATCGAGCAGCTGCACTGCATGCTGTACGGCCTCGAGACCGAAGAGGCCTACGTCCGCGAGGTCGCCAAATACGCCGCGAGTCATCCCGAAGAGTCTTGGATTCGCGGTGCGGGCTGGGACATGGCGGTCTTTCCGGGTGGGATTCCGAACCGGCACGCGCTGGATGCCGTGGTTTCGGATCGGCCGGTGTTCTTGTCCTCCCAAGACGGACACACGGCCTGGGTCAACAGCAAGGCGCTCGAAGTGGCGGGCATCACGCGCGAGACACCCGATCCGCCTCGCGGCCGGATCGACCGCGACAAAGACGGGGAGCCGATCGGCTCGCTGCAGGAGTCGGCGATTGAACTCGTCGGGAAGCTGGTCCCGCCGATGTCGCCCGAACAGGCCAGGCACGGGCTGAAGATCGCGGTCAAACAGCTCAACGCGCTGGGGGTTACCTCGATGCTGGAGGCGTCCGTTCCGCTGGGTGACGCACAGGGCTTCGACATGCTCGACGTCTACCGCGACGTCGATCGCGGCGGCGAGCTGACGGCGCGAACCGTGCTCTCGCTGACCTGGGATCCCGAAAAGGGAGACGAGCAGATCCAAGACTTCGTGCGCGCCCGCCGCGAGTACAGCCAGGGGCGAGTGCGCGCCCACACGGTGAAGGTGTTCCAGGATGGCGTGATCGAGGCGAAAACCGCGGCGGTGCTCGAGCCCTACGTCGGTACCGAGAACGACACCGGCATGGCGCTCGTGGATCCGGAAGATCTCAAGCGGATCGTGACCAAGATCGACAGTGAGGGATTCCAGCTGCACTTTCACGCCATCGGCGACGCGGCCATTCGCCAGGTCTTCGACGCGCTCGAAGTCGCGCGCAAGAAAAACGGTGTGCGCGACAGCCGCCACCACCTCTCGCACATCGAGCTGTTTCACCCCGATGACATCCCGCGCTTTCGCGAACTCGGGGCGGTGGCGAACTTTCAGCCCCTCTGGGCCATCGCCGACAGCTACATTGAGGAGCTGACGCTGCCGCTGCTGCCGCCCGAAACGCACCGCTGGATCTACCCGATCGGCAGCGTGTTGCGCTCGGGGGCGGTGGTCGCGTTCGGCAGCGACTGGTCGGTCTCGTCCGCCAATCCGCTCGAAGAGATGGAGGTGGCGATTCGGCGCGCCGACTGGAAGAAGCCGGAGCAGGCGCCGTTCCTCCCCGACGAGCGCATCGACCTTCGCGACGCGATCGCCGCGTTCACGATCAACGCGGCCTACGTCAGCTTCCAGGAGGACCGCACGGGTTCGATCGAGCCGGGCAAGCTCGCCGACCTGGTGGTGCTCGACCGGAACCTGTTCGAGGTCGATGTGAACCAGATCTCCGATGCGAAGGTTCTGTTGACGCTCCTGGGCGGGAAGCCGGTCCACGGCAAATGGAGCGACTTCGGCGGCTGAGCGGGCCGGGCGACGCGGCCGCGTTCGGTGTGTTGACACGCGATACTTCTGATATCGTCCCGTATTACATATCTATCAATCGGGGGGGCTCTTGGCACGTCAGTCGGAACAACCGGATCTCGGCCAGCGCATCGCGGCGCACCGAAGTCAGCTGGGACTCTCGCAAACCATCGTCGCGGAGCGCGCGGGCCTCGCCGCTTCGTATCTGTCTCGGATCGAAAACGGGAAGATCTTCCCCACGGTACCGACCGCGCAGAAGATTGCGACGGCGCTGAGGCTCCCGCTGAGTGAGCTGCTGCGCTCGATGCCCGCACAGAAGGCGAACAGGGGTTGCCCGGTGAGCGCGAAGGGCACCTGCCTGATCGACCTGATCGACCCGCATTGGGGATTTGGTACGCGCGGCCGCGCGGAGCGCTACTCGCCGCGCCAGATCCGCTTGATGCGGCGCTTCACCGCTCTGGTGCGGGAAGGTTCGCCCGAACTTCTCAAGGGCCTCGAGGTGGTGGTGGCCGGTTTGTTGGAGCAGGACAAGCCGAAGCCGAAGTCCAAGCCCAGGGCGAAGCGGAAGCGGAAGCGGTAGATCGCGCGGCGGTCAGCACCGAGCCGTCAGGCGAAGTGCTGGTGTGAGGTCGCCGCGGCGACGAAGTTCTGCTTCAGGTGCGCTTCGCTCTGAATGTCCGCGTTGACCGCGTCGAGTCCGTGCGCGAGCACGTAGGCGTAGCTGCGCTGGAAGTCGCTGAGGCCCGACTTCAGCAGCTTCTCGTCGTAGAAGCCGTCGAACGCTTTCGAGTTCCCCTTGCCGTACCACTCGCGACTCGCGAGTACGCGCCCCGCCTTCATGCCGATCAGCCCGATGCCGGCCGCGCGCGCCCTGGCCAGCAGCGGTTGGAGCGCGACCAGATCGGGCGTGTTCTCGAGCACGCCGCCGTCGTTCCAGTCGTACCACCCGGCCGGTGTGACGGCGAGCATCGCGAGGTCGTACCAGCCCGTGCCGATCGCGGCGTCGAGCACATTCTGTGCGTTCAGGTGCGAACTGAACCCGAAGAAGCGGACCTTTCCCGCGGCCTTCGCGCTCTGGAATGCCCGGTACATCTCCTCACTGGTCACGAGGGTCGGGTTGTTCACCGCCATCATGTAGTACGCATCGACGTGATCGACGCCGAGATCGGCGAGGCTCTCGTCCAGCATCTCGAGCCACGACGCGGCCGCTTCTTTTTGCTGCTGCAGCGAGAGTACCTTCTTGGGCTTTTCGTCGAGTTCGAGAATGCCCTTCGAGATCAGGAAGATCTGGTCGCGGTTTCGCTTCAGAAACGGCGCGAGGTTGCGCTCGGAATCCGGGTAGTAGCGGCGGGTCCCTATGTCGAACACGTTGACGCCCGCGGCGAGGGCGGTATTCAGCAGCTCGTCTCTGCGCCCTTTGCGGAGCGCCGCGCCGCAACCGAAGATCAGGCGGCTGGCGCGATGACCGGTGCGCCCGAGCGTGCGGTAGCTCATCTCCGGCCACGATGGATCGCGGCCGGGAGCGCCCGCGGTCTCGCTCACGGCTGCGAGCAAATCCCGGGGTCGCAGCAGGAACTGCCCACCGAGCCCGAGCGCTCCGAGAAGCTGCATGAATTTGCGTCGGGTGGCGCCACCGCCGTTTTCGTGATCCACGCTCTGCCCCCCTTGCTCGCCGCCCCGATCATTGTGGGCGGGGTGGCGCATTCGAATTGCGTCCGAGCCTAGCGAATCGCAATAGGGTTGATAAGGACGCCGGAGACGCGAGCGCCCATGCGAGCAGAGACGTGCAGCGGTGTCGTCAGTCCGCTTCGGGCGCAGAGGAAATCACCTTTGCGATCTTCGGGTCGATGATTTCGGCGATGCCGTCGACGAGTCGGCGGGGCTCGTCGTCGTAGAGGTTGGTGAGCACGACGATCGTGAGGTCGCCGCTGAGGTAGCGCGAAAGGTAGAGGTGGAAGCCCTGCGAGCTGCCGCTGTGATGGTACCACGGCATGCCCTGCG
>JAFDBP010000024.1 GCA_019313245.1 Deltaproteobacteria bacterium | reverse complement strand
TCGAACTGGAGTTCGCAGGTCGGCGAGCCGTTGATGCCGAGCTTGTGCTCGAGCCGGCGGACTTTCACCGTATCGCCGTAGCAGACGAACAGGCTCAGGCCGCGCGCGCCCTTGGTATCCGTCTCGGAGCGCGCGAGCACGAGCAGGATGTCCGCGCAGCCGTTCGTGATGAAGCGCTTCACGCCGCGCAGAAACCAGTTTCCCTCTTCGTTCTGGTAGGCGTGCAGTTTGATCGCCTGCAGATCCGAGCCGGCATCCGGTTCAGTGAGCACCATGGCGCCCGTGCACTCTCCGCTCGCGAGCTTGGTGACGAATTCAGCGCGCTGCGCTTCGGAGCCGTATTTGCAGATGGTGTCGGCGATGTCCTGAAGCAGGTAGAGGTTCATCAGGGATGCGTCGGCCCGAGAGATCATCTCGGTGGTCATCATGTGAATCGTGGTGGGGAAGTTCAGTCCGCCGTATTTGCGGGGAAGCGTCGCCCCCATGAGTTCGGCCGCGGTCAGCTCGTCGAGCGCCTGCCGCATCCCCTTCGCGTAGCGAACTTCTCCGTCGACGAGGGCGTTGCCTTCGATGTCGACATCGGATGCGCGCGGTGCGATCTGTTCTGCAGTCAGTTCGCCGACCATCGTCAGCACGCGTCGATAATTGTCGATCGCGTCTTCGTACGATGTCGGCGCGTAGTCGAAGTGTGCCGCCTGCTCGTAGTCGTCCTCGAGGATCCCGACCTGTTCCTGGATGTCGAGGTTTTCGAATTGGAACAAGAGGTCTGCATTGTCGGTGAAGAAATTCGGCATGGGAGCCCCTACTTCAACTTCTTCTTGTAGCTTTCGGTGAAAGTGGAGATGACCGACGCGACATCGCCGACGATGCCGTAATGACAGACGTCGAAGATGGGCGCTTCGGGGTCGCTGTTGATTGCGATGATGCGGTTGGCGTCCTGCATTCCCGCGACGTGCTGGATCGCGCCGGAAATGCCGCATGCGATGTAGAGCTTCGGGCGCACCGTGAGCCCCGTCTGGCCGACCTGTTGTTCGCGGGTAATGAAGCCCGCATCGACGGCCGCGCGGCTTCCGGCGATCTCGGCGCCAAGGACGTCTGCTAGCTCGCGCAGCTTGTCGAAGGTCTTCTTGGATCCCACGCCGTAGCCGCCGGCCACGACGATCGATGCGCCCTTCAGGTTGCTCCGCTTCTCTTCGCGGTGGCGCTCGACGATCTTGACGAGTTGATCCGCAGCCGTGGGCTCGTAGTGAATCTTCGTGATCTTTCCGTCGCACGGTGCCTCGACGGGCACCATCTCCATCACGCCCTCTCGAACCGTGGCCATCTGGACCTTGGCATCCGGGGTGATGATCGTGGCGACGATGTTGCCGCCAAAGGCCGGGCGAATCTGGAGCAGAAGGTCCTTGTGCTCCTTCTTCTTCCAGGTCGCGTCGCCGATCTGCAGGTCCGTGCAGTCGGCCGTGAGGCCGCTCGCCGAGTTCGACGCGATCCGCGGCGCGAGGTCGCGCCCGATGAAGGTGGCGCCGTACAGGATGACCCGCGGCTGCCGCTCTTCGACCAACTCACAGAGGATGCGGCTGTAGGGCAGGGTTCGGTAATCGCGCAGCGCGGGGTGGTCGACCACGAGCAGTTCGTCGGCCCCGAAGCGAAAGGCCTCCTTGGCCACGGCATCGACCTCGTGGCCGATCAGGATTCCCTTGAGGGGACCGCGAAGTCTTTCCGCGAGCTTTCTCCCCTTGGTGAGCAGCTCGAGGCTGACGTCAGCCGGGCGCCCCGAATGGTGTTCGATGAAGACCCAGACTTCTCGCGATCCGTCGTCCATTTTGCACCCTATCCGAAAAAGTGCTCCTCGATCAAGGAGTCGAGAAGGTTTCCAATGCCTTCGCTCGTCGGTGGGACCTGCTGGTGGCCCTCGCTCGAGAGCACGACCGACTCGATCTTGTGGACCTTGGTCGGCGAGCCCTCGATGCCACAGCGCTCGAGTTCGATGCCCAGGTCTTCGCGGCTCCAGGTGCGGATGTAGAGGCCCTTGCTCGCGTAGTCGGCGATGAGCTTCTCGAGTTCACCGGGCGAGGCGGCCTCCTTTTCCAGCTCGAGGCGCGTGCGGGCCCGCTTGAGCGCCATCAGGCGCCGCGCCTTGAAGGGCCTCGGTGTGGCGGCCTCCTTCAGAACCGTGATCAGCAGCGGCAGGCTGGATTCCAGGATCTCGTAGCCGTCGTCGATCCTGCGCTTGACGAGAATCCCATCCTCTTTGAGGTCGAGGATCTTCTCCGCATAGGTGATCTGCGGAATGCGGAGTTTTTCGGCGGTCTGCGGCCCCACCTGCGCGGTGTCGCCGTCGATCGCCTGGCGCCCGGCGAAGATCAGGTCGTAGGGTCCGAGCTGCTTGATCGCCTCACTCAGGGTGTAGGACGTCGCCAGCGTGTCCGCGCCGCCGAAATTTCGATCGGTGATCAGGTGCACCTCGTCGGCACCCATGTAGAGGCACTCGCGCAACAATTCACCGGCCTTCGCGGGCCCCATCGTGATGGCCGTGACCTTGCCACCGAAGCGGTCGCGCAGGTCGAGCGCCAACTCGAGTGCCACTTTGTCATCTGGGTTGAATACGGTCGGTAATTTTGCGCGGTTTACGGTTCCGTCGGGCCGCATCACGTCACCCGAAATGTTCGATGTGTCTGGAACCTGCTTCACCATTACGATGCTATTGCATTTCATAGTCGTTCCCGGCTTCGTCCCCGTTCAGGGTTTCGTCGTTTCGCTGCACTTTTCGCTCGGCCGCTCACGGGGAGAGGACCGCTCGAATCCAACGACGCGCGGAACTGCTGCTTACGTTGACAAACTGCCTCCGGAAGCGCCAGCGAAGTTGTCCTCTTGGGACAACCGCCCGATCTGTGACCCCGTCGAACGCTAAAACCATTCCCGCGGATCGACCCGATAGAATTTTTGCAACTCGTCGTACAGCTCGGGATGCTTCGAACCCAGCTGTCGCGGCTTTTCGAAGAACGCCTCAGAGGCCACCGCGAAGAACTCCGCAGGATGAGAGGCGCCATAGGCATCGATCACACTCTTCTTGCCTTTATCGACTTGCTCGCGGAGTCTCTCGTAATCGCGCGAGAGCACCCGCGCCCAGGTCGTATAGCAGGAGCTTCCGTCCAGGATCGGCGCGCCGTCACTGGAACCGTCCTCCTGATCGAGTTGATGGGCAAACTCGTGGATCACCAGGTTGCGGCCATCCGCGAAATTCGCGGCTCCGTGCCGCGCGCTGTCCCACGCGAGCACCACCGCGCCTGTCCGCCACGACTCGCCGAGGCGTACGGATTCCCCGTCCGTCTCACTCTTGGCCACATAGGCACTGGGATAGACGAGCACCGAGTAGAGCTTCGGATAGCAGCGCACCTTTCGGTTGAGCAGCAGCAAGCTGGCCTGGGCGGCGATGGTCACCCTGATCTCGTCGTCGAGCACGAGGCCGCCGCAGCCTTCGAAGTTCTTGTCGTAGAGGAACTCCTGCGTGTAGCCCTGTACCTGCCGCTGCATCTCGGGAGAGAGGTTGGAATAGGGAGGAACGTTCTGCTGGATGATCGCCAGCCAGTCGTCCGGAAACGGTTGGGCCAATGCACGCCGACGCCGAATGCATCGCCTCAGCATCGCGCCGCCAATCAGCAGAAGGGAGACGGCGAGCAGGGCGGAGAGGTGGAGCAGCTCCATGATCGCTCACTCCAGCCTGGCCCCCCGACACGGCCGCTGAGTCTACCAGAATAGGGCTGTGTCCGAGCTGGAGGACTCGAGCGCCGGGATGGAATCGAATAACCCGCCGGATATACTCCGGCGCACTTCAATTCTCGTTGAACGGTGGTTTTCGCATGAAGAGTCAGTATCAGGTCGTCGTCATTGGCGGTGGCATCGTCGGATGCAGCGTCGCGTATCACTTGACCCTGCGCGGTTTGACGGACGTCGCCGTGATCGAACGCAGTGAACTCACCGCCGGCTCGACCTGGCACGCGGCGGGCGGATTCCACGCGATCAACAGCGACTTCGACGTGGCGGCGCTGCAGAAATACACGATCTCGCTGTACCCGCAGGTCGAAGAGGAGAGCGGGCAGAGCATCGGCCTGAAGCTGAGCGGCGGTCTCGAACTCGCGGGCACGCCCGAGCGCGCGCAGTGGCTGAAGTCGGAACTCGCCTGGCTGCGCGCGATGGGCACCGATGCGCAACTGCTCTCGCCGCGTGAAGCGGTCGAGATGGTGCCGATCATCGACCCCACCGGCTTGACGGGTGCGCTCTTCGATCCGCACGAGGGCAACCTCGATCCGAACGGCGCGACCCACGCCTACGCGGGGGCGGCCAAGCAGCGCGGCGCCGAAGTCATCCTGCGCAATCGCGTGACCTCGCTCAGCCGGCTTCCGAGCGGCGAATGGAAGGTGGAGACCGAGAAGGGCGCGATCACCGCGGAGCACATCGTCAACGCCGCGGGCCTGTGGGCGCGGCGGGTCGGCAATATGGTGGGCGTCGATCATCCGCTCGTTCCGATGCCGCATCACTACCTGATCACCGAAGCCATCCCCGAGGTCGCGGCGATCGACGGTTTGATGGCGGCGGTGACCGATCTCGAGGGCTTCACCTATCTGCAGCGAGAAGGCGACGGCGTGCTGCTCGGGCTCTACGAGCAGAATCCGCGCCACTGGGCGGTCGAGGGGGCGCCCTGGGATTTCGGGATGACGCTGTTCCCGGAAGAGATCGACCGCATCATGCCGGAGCTCTCGATCGGTTTCGAGCGCTTCCCCGTGCTGCAGGATGTCGGCATCAAGCGCTGGGTGAACGGCGCGTTCACCTTCACTCCCGACGGCAATCCGTTGGTCGGCCCCGTCGAGGGCATCCCGAATTACTGGGCGGCGTGCGGCTGCATGTCGGGGTTTTCGCAGTGCGCGGGGATCGGGCTCGTGCTCGCCAACTGGATCGTCGATGGCGACCCGGGGCTGAACGCGTTCGGGATGGATGTGGCGCGCTTCGGCCCGTACGCGTCGGAGGACCGCTACCTGCGGGATACCACCGCGCAGTTCTACGCGCGGCGCTTCGTGATGGCGTACCCGAACGAAGAGTTGCCGGCGGGCCGCCCGCTCAAGACGACGCCGTGCTACGACGACCTGGCGGCGGCGGGTGCGCGATTCAGCGTGAACTGGGGGCTCGAGGTCCCGCTGTACTTTGCGCCGAGCCCGGAGTTCGAGGAAGACGAGACGCTCGGGCGCTCCAACGCGGAGTCGCTCGTGGCCGAAGAGGCGGCTGCGGTGCGCAGTGCCGCGGGTGCGTACGAGATTGCGCAGTACGCGCGCTACGAAGTCAGCGGCCCGGGTGCCGAGGCGTGGCTCGATCGCCTGGTGGCGAGCCACATTCCGGCAACCGGCTGGATCCGGCTGGCGCCGATGCTAGGCGAAGCGGGACGCTTGATGGGCGATCTGTCGGTTTCGCGCTTGGAAGACCAGCGCTTCTGGCTCACGGGTTCTTACTATCTCCAGGCCTGGCATCAGCGCTGGTTCCGCCAGCATCTGCCCGAGAGCGGCGTGACGCTGCGCAACATCACCGACGACTGGATGGGTTTCTCGCTGTCGGGGCCGGCGTCGCGCGCGATCCTCGAGCAGCTCGCGAGCGAAGACGTGTCGGACGCGGCGTTCCCGTTCCTGGCGATCCGGACGCTGGACGTCGGCGGCGCGAGTGCCGTCGTCGGCCGGATATCGCTGACCGGCGAACTCGGTTACGAGGTCGTGGTTCCGGCCGAGCGGCACCGGGCGCTCCTGCAGCAGTTGCGGGAAGCGGGGCGGGCGAGCGGGCTTCGCCTGATCGGAGACCGCGCGATCGACAGCCTCCGCCTGGAGAAGGCGTACGGCATCTGGAACGCGGAATTCACCCAGGCCTACACGCCCGGCATGAGCGGGCTCGATCGATTCGTGGCGTTCGACAAGGGCGATTTCATCGGGCGCGAAGCTGCGCTCCGCGAGCGCGAAGCGGGAGTCAGCCAGCGGCTCGTCCTGCTCGAAGTGGACGCCGGAGATGCGGACGCGTCCGCCGACGACGGGATCTGGATCGGTGAGCGCCGGGTGGGGTTCGTCACCTCCGGCGCGTACGGCCACCACGTGAAGAAGAGTCTGGCGCTCGCCTATCTCGATCGGGAGTTCAGCGAGTCTGCAGACGAATTCGACATCTATATCGTGGGAGAAGCGCGCACGGCGCGGATCCTTTCCGAAGTGCCGTACGATCCCTCCGGCAGCAAACTCAGGGGGTGAATCGGCGAGCGAAAAAATGTCGGGCATTGGCGAAATGCAGCTCATCTTTCCGCGACGAGAAGACGCTTTGATACGCTGTGCGCAATCTCGTGTGTAGCTCACTTCTGACCGCCGCCAGCTCGACCACCTCCGCGGGAGGGGATCCGCTTGACGGCTGAATACCAGATTCGAAGCGCCTACCACTACGAGGGCGAATCCGAGTGGTGTCGCCTGGGCGCAATCGACAAGGCGGCAAACGCAGTCCGGCTCTGCAGTGGTATTCCGCACGCCTCGGTCCTCGAAGTTGGAGCCGGCGAGGGCGCGATTTTGGGGCAGTTATCCGAGCTCGACTTCGGGGATCGCTACACCGCCATCGAAGTTTCCGAATCGGGCCTCGAGGCCATTCGGGGTCGCAACCTCGCGAAACTCGCCGAGTGCCGGCTGTTCGACGGCGAGCGGATTCCCTATGCGGACGGGCAGTTCGATCTCGCGATCCTGAGTCACGTGGTGGAACACGTCGAGAACCCGAGGAAGCTGCTCTTCGAAGCGAAGCGGGTGGCGCGCCACGTCTTCGTCGAGGTTCCACTCGAGCACACGCTGCTCCTGCCGCAGAATTTCGTCGCCGACGATCTGGGACACATCAACCCGTACTCGCTCAAGACCGTGCGTTGGCTGTTGCAGAGCTGTGATCTCGAGGTGCTCGAAGAACTCGTCACCAACCGCTCGCGCGCGACCTACACGTTCCACGGCGATCGCCTCGGCAGCCTGAAATATTGGATCAAGCAGTTGACGCTGCGCGTGAGCCCCGGGCTCGCGCGGTCGATCTGGACCTACCACTGCTCGCTGCTCTGCAGGCCCGCGTCGTAATCAGCTGCGCCGAATGAAGTTCAGGCCGAGACCCTGTGCGGAAGCGAGAGTTCCATCCCGGCGGTGTATTTCGAAAAGCGCGCGGGTCGGTAGGGGAATCCGCGCGCCGCATTGCGAACGGCCTGGGTCGAAGTGGCGGGCGCCTTGATCTCGAGCACGCGCATCCGACCCCAGGGAATCGAGCCGCGCATTTGCGGTGCCAGCGGGCTGCGCTGCGGGACGAAACTCAGCTGGTCGTCCAGTGTCAGGCGTATGGATCCATCCCTCGAAATCCAGTACTCGCGGCGATAGCGGTTGAGCAGGGTGGGCAGCGCGAGCGCGTCGAAGCTGGCGCGTTGCCTGGCGCCGAGTTCTGCGCGAAAACCTATCCGCAGCGCGGACCAGCGCTGTTTTTCGAGGCTGCCCTCCCAGTCGACGGGCGCCACCCATTTGCGGCCGAGTGTGTTGCGCCGCCACTTCCATTCGAGTGCGCCGCCGCCGGGCCCGGCGGGATCCCCATACCAGCGCAGCCGCAGCTTGAGGCGCTGGCTCGCTCCCGACATGCTCGTGTAGAAACAGCTGAGATCGGGCGTGTCGAAATAGATGTTGTGGATCCAACGCGTCGGGAAGAGTCGTTCGAAACCCATCGGATGCGAGCGAATCGCGGCGTCGACGCCCGCCGAAGTGCGATTGGCGAGCGGAAACTTGACCTCCAGGCGCGCATCGGTTTCAGTGATCGCGGATTCGATCTCATTGTCGTGCATAGAGATCCTCGCTGTTGAAAGAGCGCGTC
>JAFDBP010000023.1 GCA_019313245.1 Deltaproteobacteria bacterium | reverse complement strand
TTTCCGCCTCACGCTGCACCGCGCTGAGTCTCAAGGACATAGCGGTCCGATCCGATACTGAGTTGATGAAATTTTTAGCCCAGTCCGCTCCGACCCGATTCGCGACCGAATTGCGCAGCGTAAGGCGGTCTCTGAACACACCGGTGCTCTCGATCGCCCAGCTCCCGATCGGTCCGGCGTCGGCTGCGATCGCCGCTCACGTCGACTCCGCCGACGGCCGTCTCCGCCATACGCTGGCCGTTCGCTGCGAGCGGAGCCGCGAGGTCGTCTTGTTTGCGGTTCGCGAGGAGGATCTCGTCGGCTCGGAGCCGTCCCTGGTCGCCGAGGCGGCGCTGTCTCTCGCAGAGGGAATGGGGTTTCTGTTCGAAGAGGATCCGCGGCCGACCTCCGGTGAGGACGCTGCTGCGATCTGGCGGGAATTTGTCGATACGGCGGAGCCGAGTGCCGCCAAAGTCGAGCTGGGCTCGACGCCGCTGCTAACGAAGTTTCGCCGCCCGACTTCATGGTCGGAGGCGGGAACTGCGGCAGCCGTCGCGTCGGAAGTCGTTTCTCACGGAGTCGCAAGCGCTGTTGAGGCGTGGCTCGAGACGCCCGATACCCAGATCGCCCGTCAGGGCGATGGCTGAGGTCGCGCATTTGGAGGGATCTAACATGTCGAAGCAGTCTTTGTCGTTCGGGGTGCCGATTGTCTGGCTCTGCACTCTCGCCTTGCTCCTGGGGCTCGGCTGTGCGAGTTCGGGCCGCAAGGCCGAAGACGAGCTGCGTCTCCGTCGGGCCAACTCGCATTTCAACCTCGGTCTCGACTACATCCGCAACGACCGCATAGCGCTCGCCATTCGCGAACTCTTGTTCGCCGAGGAACTCGACCCCAAGAACCCCCGGATTCACCAGGCGCTGGCCGACGCCTACGTGATGCGCGGCAAGCCGGTAGAGGCCGAACAGCACTACCTTCTGACGCTGAAGATCGATCCGACGATTCACGAGGCGCGGCTGAATCTCTCGTCTCTGTACAATCAGCTCGATCGTTACGAGGAATCCCTTGTTTACGCCTCGATGCTCGCGGACGACGCGACCTTTTCCGGCCCCTGGCGGGCTCTCGCAAACAAGGGCTTTGCCGAGTATCAGCTCGGCAGGGTCGAGGAAGCGCGCAATTCGCTCCGGCTCGCGCTGGAATACCGCAGCGACTACTGGCCGACGCTGCTGTATCTCGGCATCCTCGAGATGGAGGAAGGTCGGCAGCGCGAGGCGATCGGGTTGTTTCAGCAGGTTCTGGAATTGGATCCCGCTCTCGCGATTCAGGCCCAGGCCAACTATCGCATTGGTGAGATCTACATCGCATTGGGTAAGCGCCAGAAGGCGATCGGTCACCTCCAGGCGGCCGTCGCCCAGACTCCGGGTGGTCCATGGGGCGTGAGATCCGAGGAGTACCTGAAGCTCCTCCGCTGATCGGCGGAGCGGGCCCGGCACCCGAGGGCCCGGCGCGAGGCCGCGAAAGCTCGATCGGGGCCTATCTCGCCCGCCAACGCCGCCTGCGCGGCATTTCGGTGGACGAGCTCGCCCAGCTCACCAAGATTCCGACGCGCTCGATCGAGCGCATGGAGGCCGGCGCGTTCGACGGGAATCCCGACGGCTTCGTGCGGGGATTCGTTCGCGCGATTGCGGTGGCGTTGGGATTGGACCCCGAGGAAGCGGTGATGCGGATGCTCGGCGAGCCGACCGATCTCGCGGGGGCCGCGAAAGCTCGGGCCCTTCCGCGCGATCGTCGGCTGCTCATCATCTCGGCGTTGCTGGCGGTGGTCGGGTTCGGCCTCGGCCTCGCGATCTGGAGCATGGCTTCCCGCGCGCCGACCTCGTCGCCCGAAGAAGACACGCCGAAGGTCGTCTATCGCCGCGACGCCGTGCGCGCGCTGGCCGACGAGCAGACTCGTGCGGGCGGGGCGCCGCAGGCGGACGCCCGCGGTTCGGAGCCGGTAGAATCTCCGGGTGACCAGCATCCGAACTGAAGCGCTGATCCTTCGCTCGGTGGACTTCGGTGAGTCCGATCGGATCTTGCACCTGTTGGTGCCAGAGATCGGACGGCTGCCCGCAATCGCCAAGGGCGCGCGCCGGAGCGTGCGCCGCTTCTCGGGAACACTGGATCTGTTCAACCACGTGAAGATCCAGGTGGACATCCGGCGGCCCAACGCGCTGGCGCGCCTCGACCAGGCGAGCCTGATCGACCCCTTCATCGCGATGAGGAGCGAATCCGCGCGATTCGCGCTGGGCTGCTATCTGCTCGAACTCTTCGATCGGCTGGCTCCCGAGCGCGGCGTTCGCAGCGACATGCAGCGCTTGTTCTCGTTTGCGCTCGGAGCGTTGAGGATGGTGGCAGAACGCGCCCCGGATCTGCGGCTGCGCACCCTGATCGAGCTGCGCGCGCTCGACGCCCTCGGCTTGCGCCCGGAGTTCTCGCGCTGTGTGCGCTGCGGATCGGCTCCGGAGGGCCGCGGTCCGATCGGGTTTCACGTGGGGGAGGGCGGCGTGCTCTGCGATCTGTGCGGCGCGCAGGCCGACGCGATCCCGCGGATTCATCGCGGAACCCTTCGCGCGCTCGAGCAGGGCTTGCGGCTCGATTTCGAGCGGCTCGATCGGCTCGCGTTGAGCGGCTCCTCGCTCGCGGAGGCCCACCAGCTGCTGACGCGATTCCAGCGCTTTCACCTGGGGGTCGAGTTGAGAAGCGAGTCGTATCTGGATCGCGTCCTGCGATCCCCGGCAGCCGGATAACCGATATACTGGCCGCTCTTTTGGGGCGTGGGAGCATTCATGGCGGAAGCGGGCGGTCAGCAGTTGACCCATCTGGACGAACTGGTCTCTCTGTGTGCGAGCCGGGGCTACATCTCCCCCTCGAGCGAAATCTACGGCGGAATCAACGGGTTCTGGGATTACGGGCCCCTCGGAGTCGAGCTCAAGAACAACGTGAAGGCGCGTTGGTGGCAGCGCGTGGTGCGAGAGCGCGCGGACGTCGTGGGGATGGACAGCGCGATCATCTCCCACCCGCGAACCTGGGATGCGTCTGGACACACCGAGCACTTCAGCGATCCGATGGTCGACTGCCGCGCCTGCAAGAAGCGCTTTCGCGCCGACCAGCTGGAAGAGATCGGGCCGTGTTCGGCGCGAGAGGGGAGTTCGGAGCACGACCTCACGCCGCCGCGCAACTTCAACCTGATGCTCGAAACGCGGATCGGCGCCTCGGAAGACGCGGCCTCGATCGCCTATCTGCGCCCCGAGACCTGTCAGCCGATCTTCACGGGTTTCAAGCGGGTTCGCGAGGCGGCGCGTCAGAAGATTCCCTTCGGCATCGCCCAGATCGGCAAGGCGTTTCGCAACGAGATCAACCCGCGCAACTTCACCTTCCGCTCTCGCGAGTTCGAGCAGGCCGAGATGGAGTTCTTCTGTCATCCCGACGAGCGCGAGAAGTGGTTCGAACACTGGTGCGAGGAGCGGATGCGCTTTCACCGGGAGCTCGGCTTCGGCCCCGACTCGCTGCGCACCCGGGCCCACTCGGCAGATGAACTCGCCCACTACTGCAAGAACGCGGTGGACATCGAGTTCCGCTTCCCGTTCGGATGGCAGGAGATCGAGGGCATTCACGACCGGGGTGACTGGGATCTGTCCCGGCACAGCGAGTACTCGGGCAAGGCCCTCGCCGTTACGGGCGAAGATCAAAAAGAGCGGTTCATGCCGACGGTCGTCGAAACCTCCGTCGGCATCGACCGGCTCTGCCTCGCGCTGCTCGCGAATGCCTACGCGGTAGAGGAGTTGGAAGGCGGCGAGTCGCGCACCGTGCTGCATCTCCACGCGTCGATCGCACCGATCCAGGTGGCCGTCCTGCCGCTCTCGAAGAAGCTCGCGGAATCCGCTCATGCACTCGAAAGCGGGCTTCGGCGCCGCTTCAACGTCTTCTACGACGACGCGGGCAATATCGGGCGGCGTTACCGCAGACAGGACGAGGCCGGAACGCCATTCTGTGTGACCTACGATTTCGATTCGCCAGAAGACCAGCAGGTTACGGTTCGAGAGCGGGATACGATGAAGCAGGAGCGCATCGCGATCGAGGGCGTCGCCGAGTACCTCAGGGAGCAGTTGGATTGCGCGGGCTGACCGGCGTCCGATTGCTCTGCGCCGCCGCGATTCTGGGCTCGATCTTCTGCTCGGCATGCGCGTCGTCGTCCGGACACATTCCGAAACCGCCCTCGGGTAGCGTGGGTGTCGCCGGCGGCTACGCGATCGAATTTCTCCAGCGCACCGAGACCTTCTACACCACGCTGATCCGCCGCCGGTTCAATACGCTCGAAACCTTCAACGATCGCGTTCTTCGCGATCATTTTCAGACTCCCGACGCGTTCTTCGACTATTACGCGGATCTCGCGCAGTCGCTCGACGAGGCCCGCTTCGAGAGAAGCCGGCCCACCGATGTGCAGGTCGAGGAGTTTCTGTTCGAGAACCGCTTCATCGCACAGGTGCAGGTTCGCTTCGTCGGGAAGAACAGCCGACCCCTCAACCCGGGGCGCGCCGTGCTGATCCGGCTCGATCGCTGGGAGCGCATCGACGGCCGCTGGTGGATCAGGCCGGGCAAGCTCTGAATCGCGCCGATCGCGCGCATTGAATCCCAGTTACGCCAAAACTCGCGCGAAGTGGCGAAGGCCCTCCGCGCGGGGAGTACAGCGGGCCACACAAGTGGAAAAGCGCTTCTCCACGTTTTGCGCTTTTGGCACCTCGACACCCGTTTGCGCCAACGCGCGATTGTGAGCGGAATGGATCGCTTGTCGGTCCGTTTTGCAGATGGGTTGCACACTGGCACAGCGTTTGCTCTTACCGGGGGGCGGAACATCGGTCCCACTCTTGGAAGGTCAACCCTTGTTTGGGGAGCAAGCGCAGAGGAGCTGACGGATCGCCCCTGGGAGGGTTGGATCCGATCCGATTCGAGACGGCCGCAGAGATCACCTCTGAATCACCCGCTCGACGATCTGGCGTCTTCGCGCGCGATTCCCAAACAGAAAGCGGCTGGAGGCATGCGTGGCAGATTGCCAGCAACCCTGGAAGAGCGATTCCGAGCTCGTGGAGAAGATCCTCGCGGGCAGCGTCGATCACTTCAACCTGCTCTACGAAGCCTACTTTTCGCGCGTCTACCGTTTTGCGCTGAAGCGCCTGAGGGATCCGGGTGAGGCCGAAGACGTCACGCAAGAAGTCTTCATGACGGTGTTCAAGGTGCTCGAGAGTTACCGCGGAGATTCGGCTCTGCTCGTCTGGATCTTCGGAATCACGCGAAATACCGTCAACCGCCGCTTTCGCAAGCCGCGCCCCTATCTCGAATCGATCGACGCTCCCTCCGCGAGCCGCCTGTCCGCGCAAGCGCCGGCCGTCGACCAGTCAGTCGATGCGCGTCGCACGCTCGAGCGCTGCATGACGGTCATCGAAGAGGAGCTGACGCCGCTGCAGCGCCGGATTTTTCACCTCAAGCACCTCCGCCGACAATCGATCCGCTCGATCGCGGGCGCGCTCGGCAAATCCGAGGACGCCATCAAGGCCAACCTCTACCGGATGCGGATCTCGATTTCGGAGAGCACGCCGGGTCTGGAGGTCGTACTCGGGGCTTGAGCGCGCTCGTTCGGCGCCGCGGCGGGCCGCAGCCGAAGCAACACCCCGTGAATCTGGCGGCGTTCCTGCCACCGACCGGTCGTTCGAGCCACATACCGGTCGGGGGGCCGAGTGCCGCCTACTGGGAATACTGGGAAGGGTCGACGCAGGAGATTCGCGTTGCCCCAGACGAAAAATTCAGCGCGGGTCGCGGACGCCCCGGCTGACGCGGCGCTGGTCGCGGCGATTCGCAACGCCGAAGAGCGCGCATTTGGCGCGCTCTACGAGCGCTACTCCCAACGCGTCTATCTCTTCAGTTTGCTGAGGCTGCGCGACCACGCCGATGCCGAGGAAGCCGTCCAGGAGACATTCATCTCGGTGTTTCGCTCGATCGATGCCTACCGCGGCGAGTCTTCGCTCATTTCGTGGATCTACGGGATCGCGCGAAACACGGTGAATAACCAGCTCCGGCGCGCCGAGGCGCGGCGGCAGCAGCTGGCTCGCGCGCGAAACGAGTGGCTGCGCAGCAACTCCTCGATGTCGCCGCACACGCCCGAAGACGAGCTGAACCTCCAGCGCTCGCTGGAGCGGGCCAGGGATTGTCTCGCGTCGGTGAGCGACTGGCAGCTGGAGGTCTTCGCGCTGCGCCATCTCGAGAACCTACCGATCGGGGAAATCGCGCGTCGGGTGTCGCGGTCGAGTGGTTCGGTTCGCTCGAGTCTGTATCGTGTCAAGTGCCTGTTGATCGACGCCGTCGGTGCCGGTGATCCGTCGCGGGAACCCGGGCTGGTCCCGGACGGGTGGCCCGCTCTTCGCGCAGCCGCGGGCGGAGGAGAATCGTGAGAGAGAAACCGCGCGAGCCGCGAACCGCTGAGGGATCCGCGGAGATATCGATGGACGAGTTCCGAGAGTTTCTGGAGGCGGACCTGTCTGGTGCGAGGATCGACCCGAAGTTCAAAGAGGAGCTTCGGCGGACGCTCTGGGATTTCGTCCAGGGCCGAACGGATCGCGAAGCCGCCGACGTCGACGGCAGCTGAAGCACTCCGCGTCCTAACTGATAGGGATCCGACCTCGATAGGGATAGGGATCCGACTTGCGTTGGGGGCCCGGCTTCGAGGCGAGGGGGTGCGAATCAACCCCCGGAGGTTTCGGCTGTGCAGTCCTTTGCTTCCGGTAGCCAATCGGCGGGCTCGCGCAGCGCGAGGCGCCCGATGAAGTGGCGGAACGTCTCGAGCGTGAGTTCCGCGTCGGCCATCGCCCGGTGGGGGATGGCGTTTTCGATCAGCCCCGCGGTGAGCGCAGCCTGTCGCAGCGAGAGCGCGGAAACCTGTTCACCCGAGATCAGCGACCAGCTGTAGAAGAGCGTCGCGAGATCGATCACGTGGTAGTCGAATGGGAACGGAATTTCGCAGTTTCGATAGCCGCGTTCCAGGAACGCCACGTCCATGCGGACGTTCTGGCCCGCGGGAACGACCAGCGCATTTGCGGGCATCAGGTCGCTCAATTCCTGCAGCACCTGCCGCAAGGGGGGTGCGTCCTTCCAGGCTTCTTCGTCATAGCCGCCGATTGCGGCGCCCTCTTCACTGATGCGTTCCGCGCGGGCGCGAACCTTCCACTCTGCGCGCGCCAACTCCGCCAATCGGTAGTCGGTGACGATTGCGGCGATTTCGGTGATGTCGTGCAGTTCCGGGTCGAGCCCCCCGAATTCGCAGTCCATGAATGCGAGAACGAGGTTCGATGCCCGGTGGTTTCGCTTCGACGGGTTTGAGTTGGAGTGAGAAATGGGTGGCGCTCCCAACGGGAATCGAACCCGTGTTTGAGCCTTGAGAGGGCCCCGTCCTAGACCGCTAGACGATGGGAGCGAATGCCCCTAGAAGCGGCGCAACGTAGCCGTGGACCCGCCGCGCTGTCAACCAAGCCGCAGTTCGAGGTCCGGGCCGGGGTGACGATTTTCGTCGTTCTTGCCGCCGCAAAACGTCACCGGGGGGGTGTACCCGCGGCATTCCCGAGGCCTGAGGGGCCCCGGGCGTTCTCGTAAAAGTCGGCCCGCAATCCTCAGGTTCCGGGCGCCGCTTGCCGATCCACCCGTACGCATCACGCGGTTTGGCATGCGCATTGCGATGGACGCCGGATCGAACGGTTCGAGTGCTCATAGCTCTCCGGGTGTCCCGGGGGCGGAACCGCAGCGGGCAGAGAAGTTCCGCCCGGAGCGACACTCGAGAACAAAGGGAGCGATTACAAGATGAAGAAGTTTCACAACCGCAAGGGTGGGTTTACGCTCATCGAGCTCATGATCGTCGTTGCCATCATCGGCATCCTGGCGGCGATCGCGATTCCGAACTTCCTGCGATTCCAGCTCAAGGCGAAGTCGAGCGAAGGCAAGACGAATCTCGCCGCGGTCCGGACCGCTGAGGAGTCCTACTACTCGGAATTCGGCGTCTACGTGTCGTCGAGCGCTTCGCCGGCAGCCGCTGGCAAGAACGTCAAGGTCGTGTTCACGAACGTCGACGGCGCCAACGCTGGCTTCGATCGCCTGGGCTGGGCGCCCGAGGGCTACGTGTTCTTCAACTACATGGTTACGACGGGCGCTAGTGCTTCGCAGTTCACGGCGACCGCTCAGGCCGACATCGACAACGATGGCACGGGCCAGACCTGGGGCTACAAGAAGGGTGGCGTCGCTGGTGGCGACCACGGCAATGGTTGGACCAACTGCGACACCAGCCAGCTGCAGCCCGAGACGGTTGGGGCGTGCGCAAGCTCTTACGGTCAGAGCGTTTTCTAGAACCGTTCGAGTCTGAATCGAGGAGGGTCGGCTGTGTCCGGCCCTCCTCGAAT
>JAFDBP010000022.1 GCA_019313245.1 Deltaproteobacteria bacterium | reverse complement strand
GAAAAGCCCTCTTCGACCGCGGATTCCGGGCCGCCACGGCTCGGAGCGCGGGCCGGCAAGCGCGCGGATCGCGCCCAGCGAAGGGCCACTTCGCCCATCGAACGGATCCGTCAGTCGACCGCAGAGAAGCTCGAGTGAGGCTCCCGCGTCACCCGAGCAGAGAGAACCGCAGTGGCGCCGCAGTCGGGGCTCCAACTACGAGATCGCAAGATCGCTTCGGCACCCCGTCCGACGAACTAGGGTCGATCGTCGACCCAGTACTCGCCATCGGTTGCGACTTCTTTCTTCCAGATGGGGACGCACTCTTTGAGCGTGTCGATCGCGTAGCGGCAGGCCTCGAAGGCTTCGCCGCGGTGGGGTGCGGCGGCGACGACCACGACCGCGATGTCGCCGATTTCGAGGTGACCCGCGCGGTGGGCGATCGCGACGCGCGTGCCGGGCCAGCGCTCGGCCGCTTCGCGCGCGATGCGGTCCATCTCGCGCTCGGCCATCTCGGGGTAGGATTCGTACTCGAGGTGGCGGATGTCTCGCCCCCGGGCGCGGTTTCGCACTGCGCCGATGAAGCTCACGATGCCCCCCATCCCGGGGCCGGATACCCGCGCGATCACCTCGCCGACATCGATCGGGCCTTGCGAGAGCGAGCAGCTTCCCGCCCCGCCCGACACGGGTGGGAGAAATGCAATCTCGTCGCCGTCGTGAAGTTCCGCGTCGAGCGAGCGGATTTCGAGGTTGACCGAGACCGCGAGTCGGTCGGCAAACGGCGCGATCGAGGGGTGCTCGTCCAGCAAGAGCGCCCAGACATCGCGCGCCACGGCGCCCTCCGAGAGCGTGAGTGACAGCTCCTTCGCGCCGGCCGCCTCCCGGACTGCACCGAATAGTTTTGCGATCACCTGCATTCCCAGACCGTACTCTGCGCGGGATAAAAGCTCAAACCGCAACTTTGATTCGTTGACGCAGAATTCCGGACCGATCTAAAATGCGAGCAGGAGGGGCTTGCCATGGCGACTCGCAAGAAGACCACCGGAAAGAAGACGAGACGCAAGAAACCCGCACGCAAGAAGACCGCCCGAAAGAAGGCGACGCGCAAGAAGGCCGCCCGCAAGAAGACCACCCGAAAGAAGGCGACGCGCAAGAAGACCGCCCGCAAGAAGACCACCCGAAAGAAGGCGACGCGCAAGAAGGCCGCTCGCAAGAAACCCGCCCGGAAGAAGACGGCTCGCAAGAAGGTCGCTCGAAAGAAGACCGGCAAGAAGAAGACGGCGCGCAAGAAGGTCGCGCGAAAGAAGACCGGCAAAAAGAAGACGGCGCGCAAGAAGACGACTGCGCGCAAGACCGCGGCGAAGAAGCCGGCTCGAAAGAAAGCGACCCGAAAGTCGGCGCCGAAGAGAGCCCCGCGCGCAAAGGCGCCCGCGAGCTCGACTCAAAGGGTCGCCAGTGCGGCGCCCGCGGTCTCGCAGACTCCGCCGACGGTGGCCGCAGCAAAATCGAGCGAAGTCGGGACGGTCACCCACTACTTTCCGCGGGTCGACGCGGCCGTGGTTGCGGTGGGCCCGGGAGAGCTCCACACCGGAGACACGGTTCATTTTCGGGGGCACACCACCGACTTCTACCAGACGCTCGACCGGCTGGAGATCGACCACCAGCCCGTCGACGTCGCGAAACCCGGACAGCAGGTGGGCGTGCACGTCTCCCACCGCGTTCGCGAGGGAGATCACGTCAAGCGCATTGCGTGAGCGATCCGGAGCGCACCGCGGCGCACCGGATCCGAGAGCCCCTACCCGTTTGTGCTTTTCGTCGCGTCCTCGTCGTCGCTCTTCGAGGTCGAGGTGACGGCCTTGAGCGAAGCGCTCCCGGATTTCGAGCCACCCATGCTGATCTTGCCGGTGATCATCGCGCCCTCTTCGACCACGATCGAAGGCGTCTGGATGTCACCCTCGACGTGCGCGCTCTTGTGAAGCACGACCTTCGCCTCTGCGATGACGTTGCCGTGGACGGTGCCGCTCACGACGACGGTCTTCGAGCGAATCTCGGCGTCGATCTCGCCGCTCTCTCCGACGATGAGGGTGTTCTCGCTGGTGATCTCACCGCGAAAGCAGCCGTCGATCCGGACGGTGTCGCGAAACGAGAGCTTCCCCTCGAACTCCGACCCCTGGTCGATGAACGCGGTGAGGCCACCCGAAGCGGCTGAACCGCTGCTGCTCGAGGGCGAACTGGAACTGGGCTGCCCCTCGTAATCTGACTCCCGGCCGCGACCAAATGCGTTGATTGCCATCTGCGAACTCCCTCCCGATACAACCGTTTAGGTTCAATACGCCGAGTGTCGACGCCCACCACACCGCGCACCCGCGATCCGTACGCGTGCATGCGTGTCGGCTGGATCGGCGCGCGTGCCGAAAGACTTGAGCGCAAAGTCTGCTAGCGGTTACTGGGGTTTTGGGGATCCGATGCGCAATCGTGAGCGTGGGAAAAAGGCACCCTCATCACCCGCGTGAGCGCGATTCCGGCCAGGAATCCGCCGGTGTGCGCCCACCAGGCTGATCCCCCCTCCTCTGCGGACTGGAAGTCGATCCCAGATAGGACCTGGATCACAATCCAGACCAGCAGGAAGAAAATCGCCGGGATCGGGATGGAGGGCCAGCGCAGCCGCAGCCGTCGGTGCGGATACGATGCGACGTAGGCGCCGAGCACACCCGAGATCGCGCCGCTCGCGCCGATCGTCGCCACGTACGAGTTGGGATCGCTCGCGATCTGGAACGCGGATGCGGCCAGACCGCAGGCGAGATAGAAGCCCAGGAAGCGGCCCCAGCCGAGCCAATCCTCGATCTCCGCACCGAACACCCAGAGATAGAGCAGGTTGCACGCGAGGTGCAGCAGCCCGCCGTGGAGAAACAGCGAACTGATCGGCGTCAGCCAGACGATCTGGCTCGTGGCGCCCGGATCGGTGATCTCGCGCAGGAATTCGCGGGGAACCAATCCCCAGGTTGCGACGAATTCGCCCACGGCGGAGTCCGTCGCGGCGGGTCCACCCGACAAGATCATCTCATAGCCGAAGACGATGGCATTGACGGCAATCAGGCTGCCGACGGCGACCGGGCGCCGCCGCGACCGAGCGACCTCGAGTTGGTGAATCATCGAATCCGAGCGTACCCCCGCGCCCGGGGGTGATGCTAGACTGCTCGCCCCATGTCTACCGCCTCGGGCGACTCGCCGATTCTCCTGCAACGCAGCCTCGAAAGCGGCCGCATCCATTCGGCGTACCTGCTCTCCGGACCCGGGTCGGCGCCACAGGACGCGGCCCTCGATTTCGTTCGAGCTCTCGTGTGTCAGCGGCCGGGCGGCCCCTGCGGCGAATGCCTCGACTGCCGGCGATCGAGACCCGGGGAGCCGATTGCGCTCGACGGAACCGGCCGCAAGGGGCCGCTGCTGCGCCACGTGGGCGACCACGCGGATCTCTTCTGGATCGAGCGCGGCGAAGGGGGCACGCGGGTGACAATTGGCCAGGTGCGCGCGCTGCAAAATGCGCTGCACCTGCGCTCTACCGAGGGCGGCCGACGGGCCGCGGTCATCGCCGATGCGGAACACTTGAATCAAGAGGCCCAGAACGCGCTGCTTCGGATCCTCGAAGAGCCGCCGCCGCAGACCACGCTAGTGCTCGCGACCACCACCGCCACGGGGCTGCTCCCGACCGTGCGCTCGCGCTGCCAGCGCGTCCGCTTCGAAGCCGATCCCACCGCCGCGCAGCAGACCCCCGAGTGCGCCGCAACGCGCGCACGCCTCGACGGGATCGCAACGGCGGCCATTCCGGAACTGCTCGATTGGGCGGCGGAATATCGCGGCGCGCGCGCCGCAGTCGTCGACGGCGTGGAGGTGTTCCTCGAGACCGCGTCGCTCTGGATGCGCGATCGCGTCACGACCGCGGTGCGCGAGAGCGAGGCCGACGTCACGCGCGACCTCGACGCATTCAACACCCTCAACGATTGCCGCAAGACACTTTCGCAGCGCAACGCGAATCCCCAGATGGTGGTGGAGCGCGCGCTGCTCGCGCTGCGCGAGTCCGCACTTCGATGAGCGTTCCCTACTACGTCACGACGCCGATCTATTACGTGAATGCGGAGCCGCACATCGGCCACACCTACACGACCGTCGTGCTCGACACCGTCGCCCGCTACCACCGGTTGGCGGGTGAGGACACCTTCTTTCTCACGGGCACCGACGAGCACGGCGACAAGATCGCGGAGATCGCCGCCGAGCGCGGGGTGTCGCCGCAGGAGATCGCCGACGAGTATTCGGCGGCTTTCAGCTCCACCTGGAAGGAACTCGGATTCTCGTTCGACCGCTTCATCCGCACCACCGATCCGGATCACAAGAGCGTCGTCCAGGCGATCCTGCAGAAAGTCTACGACGCGGGCGAGATCTATTTCCAGGAATACGAGGGCTTGTACTGTGTGGGTTGCGAGCGATTCCTGACGGACCGCGACCTCGAAGACGGGCTGTGTCGCGACCACGAGCGCGCACCCGAGAAGCGCAACGAGTCGAACTACTTCCTGCGCATCACCGCCCACTTCGATTGGTTGGCCGACCACATCCAGCAGCATCCGGATTTCATTCGGCCCGAGCGCTACAAGAACGAGGCGCTCTCAATGCTCCGCGAAGAGAGCGGGCTCGGAGATCTCTGCATCTCGCGGCCCAAGGAGCGGCTCGAGTGGGGCATCGAACTCCCCTTCGATTCCAACTACGTGTGTTACGTCTGGTTCGACGCGCTGATCAATTACCTGACCGGGATCGGCTACCCGGACGGGCCGAAGTTCGAGCACTATTGGGGCTCGGCCGAACACTTCGTCGCCAAGGACATCCTCAAACCGCACGCGATCTTCTGGCCGATCATGCTCAAGACCATGGGATTGCCCGTCTACCGGCACCTGAACGCGCACGGGTACTGGACCGTCAACGGTCGCAAGATCTCCAAATCTCTCGGCAACATGGTTTCGCCGATCGATATGAAGGAGCGCTACGGCTTCGACGCATTTCGCTACTTCCTGCTGCGCGAAATGGTCTTCGGGCTCGACTCGGACTTCAGCGAAGCCGCGCTGATCCGCCGAATCAACGCCGACCTCGCCAACAACCTCGGAAACCTCGTCAGCCGCACGCTCAACATGACGGCCCGCTTCGCGGACGGCGCGGTTCCCAAGGCGGGCGAGCCGGGCGATCTCGAGCGCGAAATCCAGGCGGCCGCGCCCGAGACGGCGGCGCGCGTCGACGAGTTCGTGCGGCGCTACGAGTTTCACCGCGCGCTCGAGGCGATCTTCGAGTTCCTCGATCGCGTCAACCGCTACCTGGAAACCCGCGCACCCTGGAAGGCCGCCAAAGATCCCGCAAACGCCGATCGGGTCGCGACGACGCTCTACACCAGCTGCGAGTCGCTTCGCGTGATCGCGCTGCTGCTCGCGTCCTTCGTGCCAGATACCGCGCAGGAGATCCTCGCCCGACTCGGCATCGCCGATGCGCTGAAGACGGCCCGGCTGCCCGACGACGCCGGTCGCTGGGGGGTGCTCGAACCCGGAACTGCGACCACCAAGGGCGCCGCGCTGTTCCCCCGGATCGAAGTCCCCGACGAGGCCGACTAGCCGTGTGGCTCGACAGCCACTGCCATCTGGTGGCTCGCGAATTCGACGCCGACCGCGCCGCGACACTCGATCGCGCGTCCGCAGCCGGCGTCGACACCTTCGTCGCGATCGGTTCGGGCTACGGGATCGCGGGCAACGCGCGCGCGGTGGAACTCGCGGCCGCGGATCCGCGCGTATTTGCGACGGTGGGCGTGCACCCCCACGAGGCCAAGGAGTTCGACGACGAGGCGCGCGCCCTGCTGGAAGAACTGCTCGGACGACCGCGCGTGGTCGCCGTCGGCGAGTGCGGGCTCGACTACCACTACATGAACTCCGAACGCGAAGTGCAGCGCGCGGTCTTCGCCGAGCAGGCCGCCAGCGCGCGGTCCAGGCGCATGCCCGCCACCATCCACGTGCGCGGCGACGAACCGAACGCGTTCGAAGAACTGCTGGACATCTGGCGGACGGAAACGCGCGGCGAAGTCGAGGGCGTGCTGCACTGCTACACGGGGACCCTCGAATTCGCCCGGCGCGCCATCGAGGTCGGCTTCTACATCTCTTTTTCGGGCATCCTCACCTTCAAGAACGACCGCGGTCTCCGAGAGGTCGCGAAGGCGCTGCCGCTCGAACGACTGATGGTCGAAACCGACGCGCCGCTGCTCGCCCCGCAGGGTTTTCGCGGCAAGCGCAACGAGCCCGCCCACGTCGCGCTGGTGGGAGAGGTGATCGCGGAACTCCACGAGCTACCCGCCGAGGAGGTCGCGCGCGCGACCAGCGAAAATGCGCGGAAGCTCTTTCGACTCGGTGAGGCCTGAGCGATGAGTGACGAAGCCACCGCGATTCTCGAACTCGCCGAGCGCCTCGCGCGCGAGGCCGGCCAGATCCAGCGCGAAAACTACGAGGGCGATTTCGAGATCAAGACCAAGAGCGCGGTCATCGACCTCGTCACGGACGTCGATCGAGCCTGCGAGCGGCTGATTGTCGACGGAATCCGCGCGCAGCGCCCAGGCGACGCGATCCTCTCCGAGGAAGGGGGTGGAAGCGACACCCCCGACGCGGACTGGCGCTGGGTGATCGACCCGCTCGACGGCACCACCAACTACGCCCACGGCTATCCGCGCTTCTGCGTTTCGATCGGCGTCGAACACCGGGGTATCGCGACGCTGGGCGTCGTCTACGACCCGCTGCTCGACGAGCTCTTCTCGGCGCTGCGCGGCCGCGGCGCCGCGCTGAACGGCCGGCCGCTGCGGGTGAGTGCCGAAGCCCGGCTCGACCACGCGATGCTCTCGACCGGCTTCGCGTACGACGTACACAGCTCGGACGACGACAACCTCGACCACTTTGCGGCTTTTGCGAAGACCGCCCAGGCGATACGGCGCGACGGCAGCGCCGCCCTCAACCTGTGTTATGTCGCAGCCGGTCGCTTCGACGGCTTCTGGGAGCTGAAGCTCGACCCCTGGGATGTCGCCGCCGGATGCTTGATCGTGGAAGAAGCCGGTGGGCGCACGAGCGACTTCTCGGGCCGCGGGCCCTGCACGAGCGGCCGCGAGACCATCGCGAGCAACGCCCTGCTGCACGACGCCATGGTCGAGATGTTGCAGCGCTGAGGCGCCTCGAAGACCTCAGGGCCCGTGAGACGCGTAGGTGTAGGAGCTTCCCCGTTTGGTGAAGGCGATCACCTCGTAGGGCTCCGGGTTCGGGCCCTCCATCCCCGGTGAGCCGATCGGCATCGCCGGAACCGCAAGACCCGCGATCTGCGGGCGCTCTTCGAGCAGGCGCTTCAGGTCCTCGGCGGGGACGTGCCCTTCGATCACGTAGCCGCCGACGAGTGCCGTGTGACACGAGGCGAGCTCGGCCGGCACGCCGTGCCTCTGCTTGATCTGGCCCACGTTCTCCACGTCGATCGCCTCGACCGCGAAACCGCCGGCTTCGAGGTGCTCGATCCACTTCCCGCAGCAACTGCAGGTGGGGGTCTTGTAGACGGTGATCACACCCGGATCTCCCGAGCGGCAGGACGCGAGGAGGATCGCCGCGAGCAGCAGGCCACAAGCGACGGAGAGATGGCGCATTTCATTCCTCCGGGTTTCGAAACGCCGCGCAGCGGTGCGCTTGCCGGCCGACCAACGCATCACACCGGCCATTCGGGCGTAAACACATATTCGAGTTTGATGTCGTCGGGATCTGCGAAGAAGACCGCGTAGTAGCCCGGGGCGTACTCGGGATAGTCGGCCGGCGGATCGAAGATCGGCACCTTGGCGTCGAGAAGTTTGGCGTAGAGCTCGTCGACGGCCTCTCGGCTCGGGGCGGTGAAGGCGAGGTGGTGGAGACCCGGAGAGCGCCGATCGTGCGCGGCCGTCGAGTCGGCTCGAGCGGTCTGCAAGCCGACTTCCACCTGCGCGCCGGCCCAGAGCGGCCCCTCGTCGGCGTCCTCGATCCGGCGAAACCCCATCAGCGGCAGCACGAAATCGTAGAACTCGAGCGCTCGCTGCGGATCGCGCACGGTGATGTCGATGTGATGAATCGATCCGAATGTCCCCATGTTATTGCTCTCTCGGCATGAAGGTCGACGATGCAAACTGAATGAAGAGAATGGCCGCTACGGAGAGATACGCGAAGAGCGCGAGCACATACAGCGCACCGGCTCGAGCTTCGAACAAGCCGATCATCAAGATGAACATGATGAAATCGGTCAGCAGGCACAACACCCAGTTGATGGTATTGACGTTCAATCCGTCCAACTTCATGTCCGGCATGTCTCGCGTGCGGAGCCAGGCAATGATCTCGTATGGAACGGCGACGACCAGCCACGCGACGGCCGCAATCCGCCAGCTGGTCCAGACATCGAACTCGAAAAGTGAAATCACCACGGGCACGAACGCGCCGGCCGCCACCAGGAGTGCCACTTCGAGCATCACCTGCAGCCGAAGCGCGTCGATCTGGATACCCGATCGACCGGAGCGATTGCCGAGCAGGCCGACGATCGCGGAGAAACCCGCGAGCCCGACGGAAACCTCGGCGATCGTGAGCAGCAGATCCGTTTCGACCACCCGGCCCCCGAACGAAGTGAACGGCAGGCCGACTATAACAGTCCGGAATCCGCGCGCTGCGATCGATTCGACGCACCGGGCGGCAGCCCCGAGCGCCCGCGCCTATCCTGATGCGGCGAGTCTGGAGGGAGGTCGAGATGCCCGCGTTCGTGATCGTCGAAATCGAAGTGCGCGACTCGGAGGCCTACGAGGGCTACAAACGCCTCGTTCCGGCATCCCTCGAGGCGTACGGCGGCAGGTTCGTCGCGCGCGGCGGCGCGACCGAGAGCCTCGAAGGCGGCTGGGAGCCGGAGAGGATCGTCGTGCTCGAATTTCCGAGCCTCGAACGCGCCAGGCAGTGGTGGAACTCGCCGGAATACAGCGAAGCGAAAGCCATCCGGCTGCGCGCAGCAAAATCGCGCATGATCGTCACCGAAGGCGTCTAGTAGCGGGGACGTTGGTGAATATTCACCAACGTCCCCGCCTGCTACTCGTCGGTCGCCGGTTCCGGCTGTGCGACGAAGTGCGCGCGATAGTCGTCGAGATTCGCGGGAATCGCTTCGGCGAGCGCCGTAGCGATCAGGAAGACGGTTTCGCGCTCGGCGACGCGCGCGGTGACGCCCTCACCGAAAGCGACACCGAGCTGGATCTCGGCGAGGCGCTCGGCGGCCTCCCCCTCGCCGTAAACCTGGATCACCGCCCGCGCGGGATCAAAGCCCATCGCCCGAAGTTCCGCGGGCCCGAACCCTTCGGCGACGATGTCGTGGGCGCGCAGATCCGAGAGCACATCCACCAGGGCGTCCAACTTCTCGGATCGAACCGGATCCGCACTCGACACCCAGTCTCCGCCTTCGAGGTGGAGACTGACCGCGACCGTCTCGCCGCTTTCCGTGTGAAACCCCAGCTCGATGCGCCGAGCGTCTTCGGCGGCGAACTTCGCGAGCCGGCGATCCCGATACTCGACCACCCTGCGCGGGAAGCCGTCGAGGCTCTCCTGCGAGATCAGGTAGAGGGACTGCGCCGCACCCCGAACGAATCGCTGGGCTCCGCTTTCGTCCACGCCTCCGACCGCGAGGCGCGCGATCTCGGCATCCGAATCTCCGGCTTCACGAGACAGCTCGAGTTCGACCGCGAATTGTGGCGGCGCGAAGCCCATCTCCTCGTCGGAGCCGGGTTCGTCGACGAACCCCGACGCGCGCAGCAGCGACAAGCTCATCAGCAGGCCGTCGACCGCCTCCGCATCTGCGCGGGCCTCGGTGGGCGCAACCATCCGCCAACCCTCCTCACCTCGCTCGATGACGACCTCGGCTCCGGGCCAGCTGATCGCGGCCCGCCGGACGGCAGCCATGTCGAACTCGAGAATTCGCTTGTCGCGAAAATCCGCAGCCCGCTTCTTGAACGGCGAGAACTGATACGAGGCCACGGTGTAGACGCGATCGTCGCCGCCCACCAACGCGTAGGAGTTCGATCCGACGGGCGTCGCGCTCCCGATGCGCAGGGTCTTCTCGACGCCACCGACCGCGAAGCGAACCTCCGCGCCGTCTTCGCGAAAACCGTAGACGTCGAGGGGTTGGGGATCTTCGATGACCGATTCGCGCATCAACTGCGTGATCGCACTCGCAATGCCGTCGGCCGCAAATGTGTCGGCCGCGAAATCGAGCGGCGCGACGATCCGCCAACGGCCGTCGCGGCGCTCGAGTCGAATCTCGGGCGCATCCGAGGTGCGCAGCGAAATCGATGTGATCTCGGCCTGCTCCACGTCGGGAAAGAGCCGCTTTTCGGCGGCCTTCGCCTCCACGCGCGCCTGCTCGCCCCGGATCTCGTAGAAGTAGACGAAGGCCGCGAGCGCGGCCGCGATCGCGAAGAGCACCGCGGTCGTCTTCGGGTTCATCGCCTGGCAGTCTGGCGGCGCGTCCACCAGATGTAAACACCCAACACGGCGAGGGCCTCGGGGATCGCAAACAGGGCGAGAATCTGGATCACCCGCTTCTGCGAGGCGCTCATCTGCAACTGTGAGGCGCGCGAGCGGTTCGGGCGAACCGAGATCGCCTCGACGTCGCCGAGCAGCCAGTTGACGCTGTTCACGAAGAGGTCGCGGTTCTGGTAGGTGCCGAGCATCTGGTTGCTCGCGAAGTCCGCATCGCCAAACACCGCGATGCGCGCCTGCTGCGGCGCATCGCCCTCGCCTTCCCGGCTCACGGTTCCGGCCACCGCGATCGGCACGGGCCCCATCAGGTCGTCACCGTCGAATTCCGCTCGGCCCTCGGCGAAGAATTGCTCGAGGTCGCGCTCCGCCCACGATTCGCGCCCGGTGAGCACGATTTCGGTCAACCGGTCTTCCGCACCTGCACTCGGCTTCACACTGCGCACCACGTGAAACATGGTGTACTCGCGCAGATCCCGCGTGATCGGGTGATCGGGCGCGTATTGTCCCGCAAATGGCGTCGTCGCCCGACCGAAGAGCGCCAACTCCCGATCGACCACGATGTCGTCCCCGCGTTCCACGCCCCACTCGGCGACGGTCGCTACCAGATCCGTGCGAACCCGCGGATCGACCAGGACCATCACCGCGCCCCCGCGCGCGATGTAGCGATCGAGGGCGTCCCGCTCTTCGGCGAGCATCAGACGCGATGCGCCCGCGATGATGACCACGTCCGCGTCGTCGGGAACGTCGCTCCTGGCCGCGAGCAACAACTTCTCGACCTGGTAGTTTTCGTTGCGCAGCGCTTCGGCGGCCTGCTGATAGCCCTCTTCGGCCGCGCCGTTCTCGCCGTCGATCGGATTCTCGCCGTGGCCTTCCAGGAAGTAGACGGTCTTGTCGCCCGTGCGGGTGAGCTTCACGATCGCGTTGGTCAGCGCCTCCTCCGTCGGCTCTTCGACGTTGACCGACTCGCCCCCGTAGCGGAGATGGACGATGCCCTGGCCGAGCTGCTCGGGCGCGAGGCCGTAGCGGTCGAGCAGGTCCGGCTTCTCGTTGGGGTCGGCGATTTCGATGATCACGAACCGATCGCTCGCGTACGCGTAGCGGTCGAGCTGCGCGCGAACCGGCTCCCAGTTCATCCGGCGATACAGCGCGAGGGCTTCGACATCCTGCTCGAGACCCGACAAGACCTTCGCAGTCTGGTCCGACAGCGAGTGGATGCCCTGCTCGCTCCAGTCGAAGCGCTGGGGATAGCGGTTGGCGAGGTAACCCCCCATGCCGAGAATTGCGATCACCAGCAGCGCCGAAACCAGCGCACTCGAACCGTATTTGCTCGCGCGGCGGGCCTCTCCCGACGTCATCCGCTCGCGCAAGCCGTCGAGGTTGATCAACGCGGCGGCGCCCAACAACGTAAAACCGATCACCCCGTGCAGAACGCTCCAGCCGAGCGGAGCCGCCCCCGTCAGGGCCATGAAAAAACCCGCCAGGGCGAACAGGATCGAGATCAGACCGAGCGCTCCGAGCAGCGCAGACATCAGCGCGCGCCTCTCATCATCGCCATCGAACCGACTCCACGGCCGCCTTCGTGACGACCAGGAAGCTCCCGATCACGACGGCGAAGTAGGCGAGATCCGCTGTATCGACGAGGCCTTTGAGCAGCGGATCGAAATGCAGTTGCACCGAGAGCCAGCGGAGTGTCGCAGCGACGCCGGTGCCGCTGCCCGCGATGCCGAATTCCGCGATGCCGGGCAGCAACAGGAGCGTGACCAACGCCACGAGCGCAATCAGGAACGCGACGATCTGGCTGCGCGTGATCGCGGAGGCGAGCCCGCCGATGGCCACATAGGTCCAACCGGTGAGCAGCAGCCCGAGCAGTCCCGACGCGGTCTTGCCGATTTCGGGATCGCCGTAGACGAACAGCACGCCCGCGAACAGGCCCACGATCCCGACCAGTGCCGCGATGAAGATCGCACCCGCTACGAACTTGCCGAGCACGATGTCCCAGATCGTGAGGGGGCTCGTGAGCAGCAGCTCCTCGGTTCCGTTCGACTTCTCGGCGGTGTACAAGCCCATCGTGATGCCGGGAATCAAGAAGAGCAGCACCACCGAAATCGAGCCGTAGAATTCGTGGAGCAGCATGTCGTTGAGATTGAACTCGGCGAGCTGCTCGGGATACTGCTGAAGCTGAAAAAGAGCCTGTTCGAACCAACTCAGATCGAGAATGAAGAACATCCCGGCGAGCACGGAGAACAGGCTGAGCACCCCGTAGGCGACCGGCGACACGAACAGCGAGCGCAACTCGCGCCCCGCAACCGAAGCGACGTGCCTCACGACGCGCCTCCCAGCCCGGGCGCGACGGCGGCCTCCAACGGCAGCGCGGCGTCGCGGGCCGTGTGCTCGGTGAAGATCTGATCCAGCGTGCGCCCGTCGGCCGTGAGTTCGGACAACGGCGCGTCGACCACCTTCCGCCCCTGATTGATCAAGATCACGCGGCGGCAGATCGCATCCACCTCGGCGAGGATGTGGGTCGAGAGGATCACGGTCTGTTGGGTGTCGCCCTGGGACGGCGCCGTCAGTTCGGCGATCAGGCTGCGAATCTCGCGAATCTGCAGCGGGTCGAGCCCCGCGGTCGGCTCGTCGAGGATCAACACCGGCGGATTGTGGACGATGGCCTGCGCGAGCCCCACGCGCTGCCGAAACCCCTTGGACAGCGTTCCGATCACCTGACGCCGGACGTCCAGCAGCGCCGTGCGCGCGAGCGCGCGATCGACGGCCGCGCGCCGCTCGGCGCGCGGCACGTCCTTGATTTTCGCGACGTACGCGAGAAAGGACTCGACCCTCATTTCCGGGTACAGCGGCGGCGTTTCGGGCAGATAACCGATCGCGCGGCGCGCGGCGATCGGATCGCTGAAGATGTCGTGACCCGCGATCAGCGCGGTTCCGTCCGTGGGCGGCAGAAACCCCGTGAGCATTCGCATCGTGGTCGTCTTGCCGGCCCCGTTGGGGCCCAGAAACCCGACCACCTCACCTCTCGCGATCGAGAAATCGATGTCCTCGACCGCCACGAGATCGCCGTAGCGCTTGGTGAGTCCCTTGGCCTCGATCACGTAGCTCGCCCCATCGCAGTCATCTTCGAGATCAGATCCGACGGTCCCACCCGCCGCAACGCGCGCTCGCAGTAGTCACCGCCGCCCAGCGATCGGTTCGCAGACAACGGACCGGGGGGTGACTATAAGAACTCCGCAATGAGCGTCAACGCCGCAGCTGGGCGCGGCAGTGCACGGCTGGCACTGGTCTTGGGTGGGCGCGCCGAATGCAACGCCGTCGATTTCGATGCGCTGGGGTCGCGCGCGGGCGCGAATTCAGCGACTCACCTCGATCCAGCGAAAAGAGCTGGACGAGCCGGGAACCCGCCCGCCCGAACCGGGCCGGTAGCTCAGGTTGCCGCCGGAAGCGGAGCCGCTGACGATCTCCTTGAAGGCGGCGATCTTCGTCTCGGGATCTTCCGGATTGAGTCCGTGGAAGACGATCTCGACCCTTTCCTTGGTCTCGAGGACGTTGAGGATCAGGGCCGCGAGCGTGAAGAGCTTGCCAATGCCCTCCACCGCTTCGACCGAGAAGCGGGGAACTTCGACCTTGGAGAGCTCGAAGCCATATTCGAGACGCATTCTTTCGCTCCCTAAACTCCAGTAGGCGCCGCAGGGTGCCGCTGGCGTGCTGGGGTGTCAAGCACCGCCAATCGATTTGGACATCGCCATCAACTGTTTGACGAGTTCTTCGCGGGTAAAGACCCCCTTCTCGACGAGCAGCTGCGCGATGGCTCTGAGCAGCGCGTCGCTCGAAGCGCTGGCGCCACTGGATTCCCCGGGCGGCTCGTCATCGGGCGCGAGAGCGGGCGAATCCTCGAACTCGAGCGGACCCTCCGGCTCCTCGGAGCCCAGCTCGTCCAGCCCCACGAAAGAGGGTTCGGGACCAAAGTCGTCTAGGCAGGTCGGTTCCATGTCGTCCGTATTCGGATCGATCGAATTCATTTGCGCAGAAAATCCAGAACTCCGGAGCGGTGGCGCCGCGGGCAACGGCGCCGACTCCGGCAGCGGCTGCGTTCCGAAACCCGCGCATTCGTAGTGGCGGAAGATTCCATCGTCGAGATCCGCGGGAGCGACCAACACCGCCTGGACGTTCATGCCGACGAGCGTGCAGATTTCGGCGACGACGTCGGGATCGGATGGATCCTCCATGCCGAGGTACAGCACCCGCGAGTCGCCATCGCCGTTGACGAGCAGCGGAAGGCAGCGGTGCTTCTCGACGAGATCGACGGGCACCAACTCGAGCACCTCGGGACTGATCTGTTTGCCCTTGAGCTGTACGACCGGGAGATTCAATTGGCTCGCGAGCGCGCGCACGATGGCGCGCTCGTCGACGAATCCGAGCCGCACCAGGGCCACCCCGAGCAGGCCGCCGTTGCGCTTCTGCTCTTCGAGCGCCTTGCTGAGCTGGACGGGTTCGATGGCGCCCGCGGCGACCAGCATCTGGCCCAGTTTGATCCGTTTGCCCTTGGACTCCGACACACCGACCCAATCGGCGCAACGGAGCCCGCACCTGACTCTTTGGCTGCGTGGGCAATTCGACCCAATCAGATCAGCGACAGGGTCTCTCCGAGTTCCGGCCGGAGGGCCGCGAGCACGCCGTACCACAGCGCCCCGGCGTTCATCTCGTCGCTGTTGCAGAAGACCGCGGCCGAAACCCGACGACCGCCGAAATCGGGATGACACCCCGCGTGCAGGCTGTAGCCCGGGCCATCACCGCCGTGGCTGAAATCGGGTCCGTGAGGTCCATCGGGATCGCTCATCAGCCCGAGCCCGTAACTCGGCGAAACCGCGGGCGGGTGGTCGCCCGGCACGCGCAGCAGCCGCGTCATTTCCGCGAGCGACGCGCGCTGCACGAGTTTTCCGCCGAAGAGCGCCTGATAGAACTCGACGATCTCGGCCGCGGTCGACGCGACCAGGCCGTGAGCGACCCAACCCGGGTCGTAGACGCGGCGAACGTCCTCCAACTCGGCGTTGCGATTGAACTCGCGCCCGAAGCCCGGCGCGAGTGCCTCGAAAGCCGCCCGGCCCTCCACGACCGCGGTGGCGGTGTGACCGAGCGGGCCCGCGACGTGTTGTTGCACGGCTTCCGCAAAGCTCGTGGCATTGGCGAGTTCGACGACGCGCTTGAGCAGCGCATAGCCGGTGTTCGAATAACACCAGCCCTCGCCGGGCGAGAAATCGAGACCGCGGCGGCAGCTGCGCTCGACGAATTGCTCGAACGTCCAGGCCTCGCCCGGGGAGACCCGCAATGCGGCGATCTGCTCGGGCAGAGCGCTGTAGTTGGGAACACCGGCCGTGTGATTGAGCAGCTGGCGCAGCGTGACGTCATCGCCGAAGGGCAGCCCCGTCAGCCAACGCGAAATCGGCTCGTCGAGCGCGAGCGCGCGCAACTCCGCGAGCCGGAGCACGCAGACCGCAATCACGCTCTTGGTGATGCTGTAGATCGGAAAGCGCGCGTCGGCCGGCATCGCGGTGCTTCGCTCCAGATCGAGCCAGCCGCTCGCGCCCGACCAGGATCCGAGCCCCTCGCAGCGGACGGCCGCCGCCGCCCCGAGACCACCGGGTGCTGCCACCAACCGATCGAGGGCGCGCTGCAGCAGCTCTTCCGTTCGGACGTCGATCAAGCGCGAGCCCCCCGCTCAGGCGCTCGGGGTCCGACGGGCGATCGGGCGATTGCGTTCATCGGCCATCCGCGCCCAGCGGAGCGCCGCCGGGCGGAGACAGGCGAAACATCTCGGCCGGCAGGTCGGGATTCAGTTCGACGTCGCGAAACGAGATCTCCGCGTGCGTCATTCCCGAGCGCACGTCGACCTCGATCGAGTGCGCGAAGGCCGAGCCGCCGACATCGCGGTAGGCGTCGAATCGCGCGGCCCAGGCGACGCCGCCCGAGGCGTCGAAAACTTCGAGCCCGCGCAGCTGGCCGGCCGGATCGAAGGTCACCCGCTGAACGACGGTTCCCCGGGCATCGGCCAGATCGATCCGAATCCAACCGTCGACGTCGCGAGCCGCGTTCGCGGGAGCGAGCTGCGCGTCCGAGACCGGACTCCCCAGCAAGACCGCGACCGCCTCGTCGGGACTCAGGTCGATCCCGGCTTCGCGCCACAGCAGCTGCTCGTCGACCTCGCCGCTTTCGTAGCTCTGGCTGTCTGCGCGGTACACCTCGAAAGCCTCGCCGTCGGTGGCGATCACCGCGAGCGATTGATTCAGGAAGCCGAGAACTTCCACCCGCAGTCGCGACGGCCGTTCCAGGATCACGAGCTGCTTGCCGCGCAGCTGGACCGACCCTCCGTATCCGTCGACCGCGAGCCGCGCGAGTCCGCGCAACCGCTGCAGCTGATCGGCGCGCGCAGCCCAGTCTTCGAGCAGCTGGTCCGGTCGAGGGTCATCGGCTGGCAGGGGCCGAAAGGCAGTGGGCGTCGCGCAGGCGGTCGCCCAGCCGAGCAACGCCGCAGCAAGCGCGATGCGTTTCACGTCTACTCGATCTCGCGTTGGAGGGCCTCGAGTTTGTCGAGAAGATCGGGCTGCTCGCCCTCTCGAGGCGTCAGTTCGACGGCTTCCCGGTAATTCTCCAGAGCGCGGTCTTTCTGGTCGAGCAGCAGGTAGGTATCGCCGAGGTGCTCCGAAACGACCGGGTCGCCGCCGGTGAGTTCCTGAGCGCGCAAGAGTTCCTTCAGCGCCCGGTCGAGGTATTTCTTCGCCTCTTCCTTGCGTCCCGTTTCGAACAGCGGGCGCGCGCGCATGTAGTACACCCAACCCAGACTATCGATGATGAATCCGTCGTCGGGCCTGAGATCGAGCGCCCGCACGATGTAGTCCTCGGCCTGGTCGAGATTGTCCCCCCGCTCCGCCCAGGTGTAACCGACGTAGTTGAGCGCGCTCGCGTTGTTCGGGTTCTGCTCGATCGCGCGCTCCATGTATTCGAGCGCTTCCTGCGTGCGCTTCGCCTCGCTGAAGACGACGCCCAGGTTGAACAGGAGCTCGTCGTCGTCCGGATTCTTGAGCAGCAGGCCCTCGAGATAAGCGACGGCACCGTCGAAATCCCCGGCCTTGGCGCGCAGCGTCGCGTAGTAGAGTTCGCGGGGCCGGGTCGGCTTCGCGGCGACGGCCTTCTCGATCTCCTCCAACGCGCGCGCGAAATCCTCCTTCCGCTCGAAGAGAACCGCCAGCTGCGTGTGCGCTTCGGCGGAGTGCTCGCTGCCTTCGGGGATCGAGGAAAAGACTTCGATCGCCGCGGCATCCTCTCCCATCCGGCGGCGCACGATCCCGAGGAAGAAGCGGACTTCATCGTCTCCGGGCTCGGCCGCGAGGAAGGTCTCGAAGCGACTGGCCGATTCGGGAAAATTCTCGGTCTCGTAATAGAGGAATCCCAGGCGCACCACCGAGCGCATGTCGTTGGGATAGTTCGCCTCGATCTCCCTGAGGGTCTGGAGCGCGCCCTCGGTATCGTTCTCGCCCAACTGCACGTCCGCGAGCCTGATCATGGTTTCGTGGTGATGGGGGTGCAGTTCGAGGATTTCGGCGTAGATCGCCTTCTCGGCGCCCACTCCCCCGCGCTCCCGCGCGGACCGCGCGAGCTGGGAATAGACCTGCAGGTTGTCGGGATCGATCTCGAGCGCCTGACGCAGCGAGGCGTCGGCCTCGTCGAACTGGCCCGCCAGCTCGTAGGCCTTGGCGAGCGCCGCGTAGCCGTAGACCGGGTCGTCGACCACATCGACCAACCAATGCGCGAGTTCGATGGCCCGATCGGCCCGGTCGGCCTCCATGTACACCTGGTAGAGCAGAGCGCCGGCCTCCCGGTTGATCGGCTCGCCCGACGCTTCGTCGAGCAGCGCCAGCTCGGCGGCCGCGACGTTGCGCTGCATTCGATACAGCTGACCCACGAAGACGCGCGTGCGCGGATCGTCCGGGTCGATCTCCAGCGCCCGCTCCGCGTGCTCGAGCGATTCTGCGGGACGGCCCGCGCGAATCAGGCTCATCGCGAGCTTGCGGTGGATGTAGGCGGAGTCCGGATCCTTTTCGAGCGCGCGCTCGAAGGCGGCCAACGCGTCGTCGAGATTGCCGCGCGCCTGGTGATCGTGGGCGACGAGGATGTCGTACTCGGGCGGCGCGTGCGGCCGGATCTCGGGCCCCGGTTCCGGGTCTCGCACGCGCGCGAGTTTGCCGCTGGGCAGTAGCGCGCAACCGCTCAACAGCAGCGCCGCCGCCGTCGCAAGCGATGCGATCTGGATCAATCGATGGGTCCGCAATTTCACCGCAACTCCTCGCTGCTTCGCCTCGGGCTACGCACCCGAGGGGACCGACAGGTAGCCCTTGGCATCCAGGTACTCGACGAGCCTTTCCACGCTCTCTTCGACCGATTGGCGGTTGGTGTCGAGCACCAGCTCGGGGCTCTCGGGCGCCTCGTAGGGCGCCGAAATTCCCGTGAACTCGGGGATCTCGCCCGCCCGCGCCTTCTTGTAGAGCCCCTTCACGTCTCGGCTCTCGCAGGTCTCGAGGCTCGCGTCCACGTACACCTCGACGAAATCGCCCGGCCCCATCAGCGCGCGCACGGCGTCGCGATCGGATCGATAGGGGGAGATGAACGAGGTGAAGACGATCACGCCCGACTCGGTAAACAACTTCGAGACTTCTCCGATCCTGCGGATGTTCTCGGTGCGGTCCTCGGGCGAAAAACCCAGGTTGTTGTTCAGGCCGTGGCGGATGTTGTCGCCGTCGAGCACGTAGGCCAGGCGCCCTCGACGGATCAATTCGCGCTCCGCGGCGACCGCGATCGTGGACTTGCCGGATCCCGACAGCCCCGTCAACCAGATCGTCACGCCGCGCTGGCCGCAGATCGCCTCGCGATCGGCGCGCGTCACCTGACCTTCGTGCCAGGTGATGTTGTCGCTCTTGCGTTCAGCCAACCGAACTCTCCTTCAAGTGCGCTCCATTATCGGCGATTGGGGCCGTTTTTGGGCATTGAATCCGCCAAATCGGCTGTCGACTCGGCCCACGCGAGGGTAGCGCGGCTGCCGAGCCTGCGGGGATCGGAGTTGCGGGTCGCTGAGGCTGCCGCGGAGCGCCGCTAGCCGCGAAGCGCATCGACCGCCTCCACGAGCCGCCCCGCCACCCACTCGATCTGTTCGGCGTCGTTCGAGCGCCCGATCCCGAAGCGCAGCGACGAGCGGGCCAGCGTTTCGGAGAGGCCGAGGGCCTCGAGCACGTGGCTCGGCTCGCCGCTGCCGGACGCACACGCCGAACCGGTCGAAAGCGCCACGTCGGACAGCGCGACGAGCAGCTGATCGGCGTCGACGCCCGCAAACGAGACGTTCAGGTTGCCGGGCAGCCGGCGCTCGCGCGAGCCGTTGCACGCGGCTCCCTCGAGGCCACTCGACAGCCGCTCCCAGAGCGTCTCGCGCAGCGCCGTCAGCCGCGCGGCCTCGGCTTCGAGGTCGGCGAGGCACAGCTCCAGCGCGCGCGCGAAGCCGACGACGAGCGGAACCGGCAGCGTGCCCGAGCGGACGCCCCCCTCGTGACCGCCCCCGTGCAAGAGCGGCTGCAGCGCGATCCGCGGCCGTCGCTTGCGAATGTAGAGCGCGCCGATCCCCTTGGGGCCGTAGAGCTTGTGGGCGCACATCGAGAGCAGATCGACCTGGCAACGCTGCACGTCGACGGGAATCTTGCCGACCGCCTGTGCGGCGTCGGTGTGAAACAACACCTCGCGCTCGCGACAGATGCGACCGATCTCCGCAATCGGCTGGAGGGTGCCGATCTCGCCGTTCGCGGCCATCACCGAAACCGCAAACGTCCGATCGGTGATCGCGGCTTCGACCGCAGCGGGATCGACGAGCCCCGCGCCGTCGACGGGCAGGATCGTGAGCGAAAACCCCTCCCCGGCTAGGAAGCGGCAGGTGTCGAGCACCGCGGGGTGCTCGATGGCGCTCGCAATCAGGTGATCCCGGCGCCCGCGCTGGGCGCGTGCGAGGCCGATCAGCGCGAGATTGTCACTCTCGGTGGTGCCGCTGGTGAAGACGATCTCCGACGCGTCCGAGGCGCCGATCGCCGCCGCCAGGCGCTCGCGGGCGATCGCCACGGCCTCCTCGGCGCGCCAGCCGTAGACGTGGCCCGCGCTCGAAGGGTTGCCGAAATCGTCGCTCCAGTAGGGCGCCATCGCGTCGACGACGCGCGGATCGACGGGCGTCGTCGCGTGGTGGTCGAGGTAGATCGGGAGTTTCAAGGCCAAGAGGGGCGGCCCTCGTCAGGCCGCGAACGACTCTCCGCAGCCGCAGGTCGTCGAAGCGTTGGGATTGCCCATCTTGAATCCCGTTTCGTTGAGGGTATCGACGAAGTCGAGCGTGGTTCCCATCAGGTAGAGCGCGCTCTTCTCGTCGACCACGAACTTCACGCCGTGCGCTTCGATCACGCTGTCGGTCTCGTTCACGCGGTCGTCGAAGGCCAGCTCGTAGCGCAAGCCCGAGCAGCCACCGCCGACCACCTTCATCCGAAGGCTGTGGGTCGCGAGTTTGTCCTCTTTTTCGAGCAGCTCCCGAACCCGCGCCGCGGCGGCGTCGGTTACTTCGATTACGGCCATTGATGTCGCTCCTGCTGCTCAGGTGTTTGCATGGAAAAGTTGAGCCCGCGAGTTCGCAAGGATAAGTACGCCCTTCCGAAAGTCAACGCGGCGCCGCACACCTTATGGGGTATCGGCCCGACGCGGCACGAACCGGACGAAGACTTCGCGATTCCCCTTGGGGCCCGCGAGTCGGCTCTCCGCTTCGCCCGCGGCCGTCCAGCCCAGCTCGGCTGCGCATTGCTTCACCCCGGCCACGGCCGCCGCGCGCAGCTCGGGATCTCGCACCACGCCGCCCTTTCCGACCTGCTCGCGACCGACCTCGAACTGCGGTTTCACCATGATGAGTAACTCGGCGATCGGAAGCTGCTCGGCGAGGGTCGGCAACAGCAGGCGCACGGAGATGAACGAAACGTCGATCGAGACGAAGTCGGGCAGCGGATCGAAGGCCGTCGCCTCGAGCTGCCGCGCGTTCGTGCGCTCCATGACGGTCACGCGCGGATGCTCGCGCAGGCGCGCGTCGAGCTGCCCGTAACCGACGTCGAGCGCGTAGACGCGCTCGGCGCCGCGCTGGAGCAGGCAGTCGGTAAACCCGCCCGTGGACGCTCCGATGTCGAGGCAGACGCGGCCGGCCGGGTCGATGCCGAGATCCTCGAGCGCTCCGGCGAGCTTCTCGCCGCCGCGCGAGACGAAGCGCCGGTCTTCGCCGCGCACGCGAACCACCGCGTCGGGGCGAACGGCCGTCCCGGGTTTGTCGACGGGTGTGTCGTCGACCAGCACCCGGCCGGCCCGGATCAGCGATTGCGCGCGGCTGCGGGTCTGCGTCAGGCCGTCGGCCAGCACGCGCTCGTCGAGCCGCTGGCGACCGCCCCGGGTCATTCCGGGGACGGAGTCTGGCCCCCGCCGGCGGCCAGCAGGGATTTCACCGCCTTGACGATGCCCTCTCGATCGAGGCCGAGTTCGCGGCGGATTTCCGCCGGATCGCCGTGTTCGATCAGCCGGTCCGGAATGCCGAGGCAGCGCATCGGCGCGCTCACGCCCTCTTCGGCCAGGGCTTCGAGCACGGCTGCGCCGAATCCGCCCGCCAGGATCGCCTCTTCGACCGTCACCAGGGCGCGACACTGCCGCGCCAGGCGCACGATGCGCTCGCGATCCAACGGCTTGGCGTAGCGCGCGTTGAGCACCGCGACCGAGATGCCGTCGGAGGCGAGTTCTGCAGCGGCCTCGAGCGCCTCGTTGGCGAGCGTCCCGAACACCAATACGGCGACGTCGTCACCGTCGCGCAGCAGCTCGGCTTCGCCGAGCGGGATCGCCTTGATGTCGGGATCGAGCGCGACACCGAGACCCGATCCCCGCGGAAAGCGGATCGCAGACGGGCCGGGGAACTCGACCGCCGTGCGCAGCAGGTGTCGCAGCTCGTTTTCGTCCTTCGGAGCCATGATCGCGATGTTGGGCAGCGAGCGCAGGTAGGCGATGTCGTAGAAGCCCTGATGCGTCGCCCCGTCGGCTCCGACGATGCCCGCGCGATCGAGCACGAGCGTCACGTCGAGGTTCTGCAGGCAGACGTCGTGCACCACCTGGTCGTAGGCGCGCTGCAGGAACGTCGAATAGATCGCCGCCACGGGCTTCATCCCCTCGGTGGCGAGACCCGCCGCAAACGTCACGGCGTGCTGCTCGGCGATGCCCACGTCGTAGAAGCGATCCGGATACACCTGGGCGAAGCGATCGAGCCCGGTTCCGTCCGCCATCGCCGCGGTGATCCCGATGATGCGCTCGTCGTCTTCGGCCAGCGAGATGAGCGCGTCCGCAAACACGTTCTGGTACTTGGGCGGCCCGGGCTTGCTCGGATGGAAGCGACCCGACTCGACTTCGAAGGCGCCGACGCCGTGGTACTTGAAGGGGTCCTGTTGCGCGGGCTCGTAGCCGTAGCCCTTGGAGGTGATCGCGTGCACGAGCACGGGCCCCTCGCCGTTGGCGAGCATCTGCTTCACGTTCTCGAAGGTTTCGAGCACGACCTCCATGCGATGGCCCTGGATCGGCCCGACGTACTTGAAATTCAGCGCCTCGAAGAGCAGACCCGGCGAGAAGAAGACCTTCAGCGACTCCTCGGCCTTTTGCGCCCAGTGGAGCATGTCGCCGGGCAGTGCGGTCAGAAATTCCTTCGCAAAACCCTTCATGCGGCGCGCGAGCGGGTTCGAGAGTTTCCGCGACAGATACGAGGACATCGCGCCCACGTTTGGCGAGATCGACATCTCGTTGTCGTTGAGCACGACCACGAGGTTCTTCTGCTGGAGATGGCCGGAGTGGTTGAGCGCCTCGAACGCCATCCCGGCCGTCATCCCGCCGTCGCCGATGAACGCGATCGCGCAGCCGTCGCGCCCCTGGTGTTCCATCGCGCGCGCCATCCCGAGTGCGGCCGAGATCGATGTGCCCGCGTGGCCCGCGCCGAACGCGTCGCACTCGGACTCCGAGCGGCGCAGAAACTTGGCGATCCCGTCGGCCTTGCCGATGCGGTCGAACTCCTCGCGGCGGCCGGTCAACATCTTGTGCGGATAGCCCTGGTGGCCCACGTCGAGCACGAGGCGGTCGCTGGGTGTGTCGAACACGTAGTGGATCGCGGTCAGCAGCTCGACGGCGCCGAGGCTCGAAGCCAGATGTCCGCCGGTGCGCGAAACGCGCTCGACGATTTCCTTGCGAATCTCGCTCGCGACTTGCTCCACCTGTTCTCTGGCTAACTTTCGGAGGTCCGCCGGCTCCTGAATGCCCGCCAGCAGCTTCGCGTCGCTCATACCTTCCTCCGCACCGAGAAGCGCACCAGCTCGCGCAGCGGCTCGGCCTTCTCGCCCAGCTCTTCGAGTTCGGCGAGCGCCGACGTCAGCAGTTTCTCGGCGCGCTCGCGCGCCGCATCGACGCCGATGGCGCGAACCAGCGAGCACGGATCGTCCTCGCCCTCGTCGAGCACATCGTCGGCGATCTGGAATGCGATCCCCGCAGCCACTCCGCAGCGCTTCAAGCGCGCGGCGGTCTCGGCATCGGCGCCGCCCAGCAGCGCACCGCCCACGATCGAAGCCGCAATCAGCGCCGCGGACTTGCGCGCGTGCACCCGCTCGATCCGCTCGACGTTCGTGTCCGAGGCGTCGAACACGAGATCCTCGACCTGCCCTCCGACCAGCGCGAGCGAGCCCGCCGCGCGGGAGAGCTCCAGCGAAGCGGCGACCACGCGATCGGGCTCCAGGCCGGGCGCGCCCTTCGCGAGCACCTCGAAGGCCGACGCGAGCAGCGCGTCGCCCGCGAGCACCGCGACGGCTTCGCCAAACGCCACGTGCACGGACGGCACGCCGCGGCGTTCGTCGTCGTCGTCCATGCACGGCAGGTCGTCGTGAACCAGCGAATAGGTGTGGACGAGTTCGACTGCGGCCGCGAGCGGCAGTGCGCATTCGCCCGGCGATCCGACCGCTTCCGCGGCGGCGATCGCGAGCACCGGGCGCAAGCGCTTGCCGCCCGGAAACAGGATGTGGCGCATCGCGGCGTGCAGCTGCGCGGGCTCGGCGTCGGCGGCCGGGATCACCTCGTCGAGCACGCGGTTGACCTGCGGAATCTGCTCTTCGAAGTACGAATAGACGTCCACTATTCCGACTCCTCGGATTCCGCGAACGGCCGCGCAATCCACTTTTCGCCCTCGCGCACGAGCACCTCGATCCGCCTCTCCGCGTCCTCGAGTTGGCCCGCGCAACGCCGCGTCAGATTCACGCCTTCCTCGAACGCGGCGAGTGCCGCCTCGAGTTCGAGGTCGCCCTCTTCGAGGCGATCCACGATCGCCTCCAGGCGTTGCAGTGCCTCCTCAAAGGTAGTCCCGTCAGAAGCTTCAGCGTCGGGGGTTTTTTGGGGAGCGCCGCGAGATTGGCGACGTTTCGTCATTCGGGGCGGATGCTATCGGCGGGCCCCTTCAGCGTCAACGGCGCGCGCCCCGAACCCCGCGACTTCAAAGCGGCTTTGCGGGCTTGGGCAGCGCCGCGATCGACTCGACGACGGCCTGGAGCTGGGCCTCGGCGAGGCGGATCGAGAGCTGCTCGCCGGGCTCGAGCTGGTCGGCGCTGCGCGGAATCGCGCCGTCGCGCGCACGACGCACCAGCGCGTAGCCGCGATCGAGCACGCCGAGCGGGGAGAGCGAGTCGAGGCGGCCCGTGAGTTGGGCGAGTCGCGCGCGACCGCGCTGCGCG
>JAFDBP010000021.1 GCA_019313245.1 Deltaproteobacteria bacterium | reverse complement strand
CGCCGCTAGTGAATCCGAAGGATTCACCGGCCAGCTGAGACCGTGAGGTCTCAGCGCCGCTAGTGAATCCGAAGGATTCACCGGCTAGGCTCGCCGCGTCTTGCCTCGCCTACTCGCGCTCGACTTCGACGGAGTGATCTCGGACAGTGCCCCCGAGTCGTTCGCCGTCGCGCTCCTGACCTACACACAAATGAAAGATGGCTCGCGGTTCGGCAGCCGCGGCGCGGCGCTCGAGAGCGGGCCTCTGCCCGCTCCGCTCCCGCTGAACGAAGATCCCCTCTACGCCGCCTTCATCGAGCTGATGCCGCTCGGCAATCGCGCGGAGGACTTCGCGATCAGCCTCTGCGCGCTGGAAGCCCGCAGGCAGATCGCCGAACAAGCCGACTACGACGCATTCCGATCCGAACTCGACGAGGGTTGGTTGCAGGAGTTTCACCGCCGCTTCTACCAGAACCGGGCCGCGCTTTCGCGCCGGGATCCCGTGGGCTGGAGGCGCATGATGGGGCCGTATTCGCCCTTCCTCGAGATCCTGCACCGCCGATCGGGCGACGCGATCCTCGCGATCGCCACCGCGAAGGACGCGGGGACCGTCGATGCGCTGATGCGCGATTACGGCATCGACGCACTCTTTCCGGCAGACCTCGTGCTCGACAAGGATACGGGCGTCCACAAGGACGCCCACCTGCGCCGGCTACACGGGACGCTCGGCGTGGCCTACGCAGAGATGATCTTCGTCGACGACAAGGTCAACCATCTCGATCGCGCGGCGGGGCTGGGTGTCGGCTGCGCGCTCGCGGCCTGGGGCTACAACGGCGAGCGCGAGATCGAGCTGGCCAGGCGGCGCGGTTACCGCGTCTGCACCCTCGAAAACGCCGAAGAGCAACTCTTCGGCTCGTAGCCGGTTGCGCGCCTCGATACGGGGCCCGGGATTCCAACTAGGGTTTCTTCCCTCTAGACGCTTGCGTGGGATCTTGGCTACGTTTGTGGCTCGGTCTGGTCGGACCGAGACCCCCAGTGAAGTGAGGTTCGCCGATGGATCTCGGCTTCCGAATGCACGCGGAGCGCACCCCCAACCCCAACAGCATCAAATGGGTCGTCGGCAAGCGCATCGTCGAGGGCACGGCGAGTGCGAACTTCGATGCGCCGCCCGGCAAGGACGTCTCTCCGCTCGCCGAACAGCTCTTCTCGATCGACGGCGTGGTGGGCGTCTACTTCGCGGCGAATTTTGCAACTGTCTCCAAGCGTGAAGAAGTCGACTGGGATGACCTCGCGCAGCCGATCGCCGACGCGCTGAAGAGGCATCTAGGTTCGGGTGAGCCCGCGCTCGGTCCGGACTATCGACCGGCGGCCGCCGAAACCGGCGGCGCGCTCGTGCAGCGGATCTGCCGAATCCTCGATGAGGAGATTCGGCCCGCCGTCGCCAGGGATGGCGGAGACATTCTGTTCGTGGGCTTTCGCGAGGGAGTCGTCGAACTCCAGATGCGCGGCGCCTGCAGCGGTTGCCCGAGTGCGACCGAGACCTTGAAGCTGGCCGTCGAATCGCGGCTCTGCGAAGAGATACCGGAAGTTCGCGAGGTGGTGGCCGTATAGAGGGTGAGGCGGAGCAGAAGCAGCTGTGTGGCGAAGGGGGCCCGTCGGTCCCGCCGTATTGGCTGAGTTGGATTGGGTGTCGAGGGAGAGGACGGCGGCGATTTGATAGAAGACCACGGCAATAGAGGGCGCGGCGGTGCGGATTGCCGCTGGCGCAAAGCCCAGCAGAAGAGGCGGCGTCACTGGTCGCGTCGCGGTCTGGTGACGTTGGCGGGTTGTTTCGCGGTCGTCGTGGCCGTCGCGTTCGGCGCCTTCTGGGAGCCAAAAGCTCCGGCTGAACCGAAAGAAGCGCCCGCGGTTGCGGCGCGGGGGCCGGTGGCCAGTGATCCGATCGCGAAGCCACCGCGCCACGTCTTCGAACATCCGCCGGTTACAGAGCGGGTCTTGAGTCTCGACACCGCCACCAACGAACTCGGCGCGGAGCGCTTCGTCGAGACGATGCCCATCCTGCGCGGCAACGCGGGCAAGATCGGGTCAATCGAGGTGCGCTACACGTTCGATCCCGAACTCTCCCGCAATGTCTTCAAGATCCTGCGCAAGGGGAAGGTGGCCCTCGGTCACGTCATCCTGCTCGATCCCGATAGCGGCCGGGTGCTCTCGTATGCGTCTACCGACGTCGGCCAATTTCCGCCGACCAAAATCTATCCGGCTGCCTCGCTCGTGAAGGTCATCACCGCGGCGGCCGCGTTGGATCGCGACCCGAGTCTCGCGAAGCTGCCCTGCCGCTACAGCGGCAGCCCCTACAAGTTGACGCGCAAATCGATCGATCCGCCTCGTTCGGGCCACGAGGTCTCGCTCCGCAAGGCCCTCGCGAGTTCCAACAATCAATGCTTCGCGCAGCTGGCGGTTCACGCGGTGGGCGAAGAGCCGCTCGTCGACGCAATCTCGCGCTTCGGTTGGCTGTCGGAACCCGCCCCCGCTCATCCCGCGGGTACGGTGGATCCCGGTGACGATCGCTACGACGTCGGGAAGCTCGGCTGCGGACTCGCGGGTTCTCGCATCACGCCGATGCACGCGGTTCAGCTCGCGGCCACACTCGCGCGCGGCGAATTGGTCGCGCCGCATTGGGTCGAGGGTGTGCACGACGCGAGTGGCCGCGAGATGCTGATTCCCGCGAGCCCCGCCCCGCGCCAGGTCATGACGCCGGAGCTCGCCGACGAACTCCGCGCGATGCTGATCGACACCACCCGCAAGGGGACGGCGCGGCGCGCGTTTCGCAAGCGCAACGGCCAGCCGCTGCTCGGCCCCGTCGAGGTCGCGGGCAAGACGGGGAGCTTGACGGGCAAGGATCCCAAGGGCCGCTACGAGTGGTTCGTGGGCGTCGCACCCGCCGACAATCCCGAAATTGCCGTGGCCGTGCTGCTGGTGCAAAGCGACCAGTGGTGGCGCAGCGCCTCGCAGATCGCCGCCGAGGTGCTCCAGGGCGTCTTCTGCGAGGGGCGCAAATGCCGCCCCGAATCCGTGGCGCGCTGGGTCTCGAAACCGACCAAGACGGCGGCATTTGCAGACACGAAGTCCGCATCGCTCAACTAACATCCGCAGAATCGTTCGATCGAAATCCCGACTTGTGATGTGGAGCGGGGCAGTCGCGCTATTGACCGATCGGATTGTTCGCGATCCGGCCCGCGGTCTTTGCGCTGATTTCGCCACTTTCGTAGAGCCAGCGGATGGTGTCTTCGAGTGTCTCTTCCATTGGGCGGAACTCGACGCCGAGTTGGTCGATGGTCGCGCGGTTGTCGCACGGGGCGAAGCGGGTCATGAACTCCGCCGTTTCGCGGCTGAGCGGATAGTTGATCGGGGCGATCTTCTTGGCGGCGTCGAGCAGCCGCCCGATGCCGCGTATCAGCGGGCCGGGTACCGAGATATGCAGCGTGCGCCGGTCGGTCAGCGCATCGCAGAGCTTTGCGAATTCCGGCCAGCTCGCGAAGTGGCCACCGGCCATGAAGCGCCGCGGCCCACGCCCGGGCTCGGTGGCAGCGGCGATGATTTCCGCGAGGTCCCGCACGTCGACGATCGCGATGCCGCTGGTGGTCAGCGGCCAGCCGAAGCGGATGCCGTCGCGCAGGCCCAGGGTGGGCTCTCCGGGGCCCGGATCGTCGGGCCCGAAGACGGCTGAGGGGTAGATGGGGACGACCGGCGCGCCCTGCGCCTGCAGCTCGCGCGCAAAGCGTTCGCACTCGGTTTTCGAGCGCCCGTAGCTGGTCTCGAGGCCGCGAACCGGATCGTCGGCCGCGAAGTGCTCGCCCGTGGGTGGGAATATCGCCGCGACGGTCGAGACGTAGAGGATGGGGTCGAGGCCGAGTTCGCAGGCGCTGCCGAGGACATTGCGAGCGCCCTGCACGTTGGCGGCGCAGATGCCGTCGTCACCAAAGATTGTCGCAGCCGCGTGCACGACGGCGTCGCAACCCGTGAGTGCGCTGCGCACGGCCTGGGCGTCAACCATGTCCCCGACCGCGTAGTCGTCGATCTGGATTCCGTGGCCTTCGAACACCCGTTGGATCTTGCCGGGATTCCGAACCAGCAGCCGCACCCGGTGGCCGCCGCGCAGGAGCGCGGCGACCGCGTGGGATCCCACGAACCCCGTGCCCCCTGTGACCAGTACCTTCACCGCCATCTCCGAGTTTCTGTCGCGCTCGCCTGGTGTACTACAGTGCGCTGAAGGGTCTCCGCCCCGCGATCGCGCGTGCGGAGGCTTCGGGCGCAAAGCGAATCGATCGAGACGGTAGGGGACGGGTCGGGCACTGGCTTCCTTCTTTTCCACTTTCGTGCCGCTCGCCGTGGCGCTGCTGCTGAGCCTGGCGGTCGGGCGGTTCGCCTCGGGTTACGGGATCCCCCGGGTCACCGTCTATCTGCTGGTGGGTTTGTTTCTCGGTCCCCACATCGGTCTGGCGTGGGCGGAGCCCGGCGGGATCCTGGCGCAGTTCATGCTGGGGCCGGATACCGAGGTTCCGCTGCGCGTGCTGCAGGAACTCGGCGTCGGCTTCATCCTCTTCAGCATCGGCGCGGCTTTTCGCTTCCCGATCTTCCGGGAGGTCGGCCCCCGGGTGCTGGGCATTTCCGCGTCCGAGGTCGGGCTCACCAGCCTGTTGGTGGGCGCCGCCGTCTATCTCGCAACCGGCGACTGGAGATTGGGTGTGATCGCTCCGGCACTCGCGGTTGCGAGCGCGCCCAGTGCGACCCTCGTGACGCTGCGCGAAGTCGAAGCCGAGGGCCCCACCACCCGCTGCTTGATGCTCTGCGTCGGGCATAACAACCTGATCGCGCTGATCACCTACCCGGTGCTGGCGAGTCTGGCTTTTGGCGTCGGCGGTGCGGGAGGCGCCACGCTTTCGGCGCTGGTCGCGTTGGTGGGTGGCGGTGTGATCGGCTTCGCCGCGGCGGTCTGGCTGGAATCGATCACGGGGCGGCGCGAACTGGTGCTGCTCGGCATCCTCGTGGTTCTCGCAACGCTGGGCATCGCGCACTGGGGCGAGATCGGCGGAACCGGTCTGGGGATGCTGGCCTGCTTCGCGGCGGGCCTCGCGATTGCGAACGGATCCCCGCACTCCGACGAGTTGTTCCGCTACCTCGAGAACACCGTCTATCCCATCTACGTGCTCTTCTTCATCGCCGCGGGTCGCGATCTCCACCTCGATGCGATCGCGCAGGGCGGCCTGCTCGCGGTCTTCTTCATCGCAGCGCGGAGCGCCGGCAAGCTCTACGGCGCGCGCATCGGCATGCGACTGACGGGCTTGAGGGACTCGCTGCCCAAATCGCTGGGTGCGGGGCTGCTGTGTCAGGCCGGCATCGCGCTGGGGTTGGTGGCGAGTCTCGAGCAGGTCGCGCCCGCGGAAACCGCCCATCTGCGCCATGTCGTGGTGGCGTCGGTGGTGATCTTCGAACTGATCGGCCCGTTTCTCGTGCGTCACGTGGTCGTGCGCGCGGGCGAGGTCACGCTCGCGAATCTCCTGCCTCACGCAGAGGCCAAGGGCGCGGAGGCATTGCGCTGGGTGTACCTGGAGTTTCGACGCAATCTCGGCTTGTTGAAGGACGATTCCGACAGCGAAAACAAGACGACCGTCGAGCACGCGATGCGACGGCGACCCCGCTTCGTGCCCGAAACCCTTTCCTTCGAGCGGGTGCTCAAGGCTCTCGGAGAGACCGGCGCCGACCTGCTCCCGGTGCTCGATCACGACGCCCACTTCAAGGGCGTCATCTCCTACGAGGAAGTCAAGAACACCCTGTACGACCCGTTCCTTCGCGGCCTCGTCATCGCCGAGGATCTGACGAGCAGCGTCGAAGATGCACTGGATCCCGATGAGTCGCTCGCCAGGGCCCTCGAAGTCCTCGACCGCCATCGCGTCCAGAGCTGGCCCGTCGTCAAAGATCGCAAGCTTCTGGGAATCGTTCGCCGCACGGATATCTACGCAATGATGCGACGCCGCTGAAGGCGCGTATCGACCCCGGTTCTATTCGGGCCTGAAGGGCCGTTCCCAGGTGCTTTCGAAAGCCGCCGCAACCCGAAACACCGCGACGTCGTCGTACGCCTTCGACGCGATCTGCAGTCCCGTGGGGACGCCGTTGTCACCGATGCCTGAGGGCACCGAAATGGCCGGGCAGCGTCCCATCATGTTGAACAGGTGACAGGTGGACACGGAGAGATCGAACTCCTTCACCTCGCCCTTGACGATGTAATCATCTTTGGCCGGATTGAAATCGGCGGCCATCCGGTTGGTCAGCACGGTCGGACAGACCAGAACGTCGAATTCTTCCATCAGCGTCCCGAAGCGGGCATACATCTGCGATTCGACGAGCGCCGCTTCGTAGAAAGCGGCCTTGTCCTCGAGCCGTCGCATGGCGTCTTTCGCCATCTGGATGTTGTAGTCGCAGAGCATTTCGCTGTGCTGTTCCAACTTGCCGGCGATCGAGGCGAAGAACATCGGATCCATGTGGCCGTAATAGGCCCGCTCGATGCCGGCCGGAAAATCGAGCTGCACCTCGACCAGCTCTGCCCCCAGACCCCGGAGCCGCTCGATCGCGTCCAGCGTGTTTCGCGCAACATCGTCTTCGATGTCCATGTAATCGAAGTTCAGCGTGTAGGCGATCCGTGTGCCGTCGAGCTGATCCGGAAAGCTCAGGGGGATATCGACCTTCGGCAGGCGGGATGCCGCGTCCGCCGGGTGTGCGCCGCTGATTACATTTTGCATCAGGGCCGTGTCGGCCACAGTGCGCGCCATGGGTCCGTTGGCGCAGTACGATTCCAGATTGAAGGGTTCCATGGTTTCCGGCACCCGGCCGTAGGGAGGCTTGAACCCGACGACGCCCGACATGGATGCCGGAAAGCGGATGGAACCGCCGATGTCGGAGCCGGTCGCCAGCATCGCAGTGCCGGCCGCCAGCGCGGCGCCGGAGCCGCCAGACGAGCCTCCGGGGGTGATGTCCAGATTCCAGGGGTTTCGGGTGACACCAAATAGACGCGATTGCGTATTCCAGAGTGAACAGAACTCCGGGCAGGTGGTGCGAGCGTGGAAGATGGCGCCCGCGCTCCGCAGGCGTTCCACGAGCACCGCGTCTTTTTCCGCGATGCGGTGTTCGTACAACAGCGACCCTTCCGTCACTGGCTGACCGGCCACTTCGATTTCATCCTTCATTCCGAGCGGCAAGCCGTCGAGCACGCCACAGGGTTCGCCACGCGCGTAGCGGGCTTCGGATGCGCGGGCTGCATCGAGCGCCTGTTCGAAGTAGGTGTGGCTGAAGGCGTTGATCTTGGGCTCGCAGGCTTCGCTGCGGGCGATGACCGCCCGCATCAGTTCGAGCGGCGAAATTTCGCGGCTGCGAAACATCTTCAAGGCCTCGGTCGCCGTCAGGTAATGCAGTGATTCGCTCATATCAGATACCCGTTCTTCTCGAAACCCGAATGCGCGGGCCGCGCGATTCCAGCTGCCGCAAAGCGGATTCGGGTATCCGCAGATCCGCTGGAATCGATGCGAAACCGATCAATCGGCGACCGGAGCGGACTCCGCGCGGACGATTTCGAGGTCGCGCAGCAGTCGGGCGCGATCTTCGGCATCGAGAGCGTCGTAGTAACCGCGAATTTGCTGCCGACCATCCGCGAGCACGAAGCGGTTGCTGTGCAGGATCGGGCCCTCGCCGGTGTCCTCGACTTCCTCGACCGGGAGTTTGAATCCCTCGACGCTGAGCGACCAGATGCCGTCGCGGGTTCCGGTCAAGAACTGCCAGCCGTCCAGCTTCGCACCGTGTCTGGCCGCGTATTCGGTCAGTACTTCGGGTGTGTCGTTTGCGGGATCGACACTGATGCTCACGAGCATCACGTCGTCCCAGCCGCGCCCGCGCAGCTCGGTCTGGATCCCCGACATCTCGCGGGTCAACTTCGGACAGCGGCCGGGGCATTTGGTGAAGATGAAGTCTGCGATCCAGGGCCGACCCGCGAGCTGCGCGGTGCCGTAGGGTTGGTCGTCCTGGTTGGTCAGGCTGAAATCCGGGAGCGTCCCCCAGGCCGGAACCTCTGTAACCGGACCGCAGGCCAACAGGGAGAATGCGAGCGCGACGAACGCCGTCTTCGCGGCGGTTCGGATCGCGGGTTCGCGTCCCGATGCAGTTCGCGCTGTGCAGAGCATCCGGGTCATGGCGGGCCGTCGAGCGGTTCAGCTCTTGGCCGCTTTGGCGGCCTTCTTGCGCGCAATGGCGCGTTTGCGCCGAAGTTTGTTGCGGTGCTGCTTGATCTTCTGCTTGCTCTTGCTTCTCGCCATCAGTTCCCTCCGAATCGAGTGATCGAAGAGATTAGTGGAAAGCGGGGCGCTGCGCTGCCGCGGGGGCTCGCGCAGCTGGAGTGAGTGCGCGGAATCGCTGCGCTCATCGCCGCCGAGTGCGCCCTGCGGCTCGGCCCGTTATTCGTTGATGATTTCGGTGAGGACGGTTCCCATCGCCTGGGCTTCGGTGTCCCTGAGCGACTCGACTGCGGGAAGGCTCGCCACCAGGGCTTCGAGTTGCTTCGCGATGCTCGGGTGAACCGGGTCGAAGGCCACGGCGGTTCCACCCCTTCCGTCGCTGCGCAAGATCGTGCCCCAGACCAGGAAGGGTTCTTCGCTCGCGTTGCCGTAGATCGCCAGGTGCAGGCGGTCACCAACTTCGAGATCCGGATTCGACTCGATCCGCATACCGCCCACGCTGAGATCCCGCCCGACGAGCACCCGCAACGCGCGGGTTCCGAAGGCCGGGACCTTTGCCGCGTAGGGGTGTCGCGGGGACGCGCGCCGATCGTCGGTCGATGCCGATTGCGCTTGCTCGACGGGTGCGGCGGGCTGTTCTATGGGCGCAACGGGTGCGGCGGGTTGTTCGACGGGCTGCACGGGCGGTTGCGCGGCGCCTTCCTCCACCGGCTGTTGCGCGACCTCCTTGACGGGTTCTTGTGCGGGCCTTTCCGGGCGAGCCATCTTTACGTCGACCGGAACGGAGAGCCGGTATTGTTCTTGCTCGCCCGCCGCGGCTGCCGGCGGGCTGCTGGTCGCCGCGGGAGTTGCACCCTCCGAACGCGGGTCCGATCTCAACACGGGCGATTCTTTTTCGAGGAGTGTCTTCCGCAGCGTCTTCCGCGGCGGCGCGCTGCGTTTGACGGTGTAGGTCGGCTTCGCATTCGGCGTCGACGGATCGGCTCCCGCCTCTCCCCGAGCGGATTCGAGCGCGCTGCTCAGCGCCGGCGGTCCGCCGACTTTGTCCTCGATGATCCACTCGAGTTCGTTCCGGATGTCGCTCGACAGGTTTTCGAACTGCACCGCCGCGCTGTACATGCCCTCTTCGCCGATGCGTTTGTCGTAGCTGCTGCGCAGAACCCGGCCGTCCAGCGTGATCGCCTCCGCGGCGCCGAGGGATTCCGGCAGCGTGACGAGAATTTCCCTGCCCGCTTCGATTTCGAAACTGGAGATCAGCCGGCAGCCCCCCGAGGAGAGGTCGACCAGCGTCGCGCGTCGCGGAATTTCTCCGGTCTGAAAGGAAATTTCGAGGCCGACTGCAACGCGCGGCTCGCGCCGCTTCTCCTCTCCGCGGTAGAGGCTGTGCATGACCAGCAGTCGAAGCGCCTCGGGGTGCACCGGGCGCCGTACCAGAAAGTCGAATCCGACCTTGCGAAGCTGATCGCGCAGCGTCTTCGAGTCCTGGTCGACGACCACGACGCGAACGGGCGGATCCTCACCGGCCGAGGCCGCGTCGATCGCCGAAACCGCAGATATCCGTCGGGGAGTCGCCATCAGCAGCGATTTGGGATGAGGTGTGTTGGGTGCGATGGCGCCACCCTGCACGCGGCCAAACTCGACCTCGAGATCTTCGAGGATCCTCTGGACGTCGTCCAGTTCGCCATCATCCAGTATGAGAACAGACGGAATGTTTGCCACGCGATGTACCTCGACGTCGAATCCAGAACAGCACCCTACGAGTCGTCCGATCCGCGTCTCTTCTGTAGCCCCCGCGGGCCTTCTTTTTCGGTTCAGCTGGGGGAGGCGCTGGGTCGGTGATGGCGCCAGATCCAGCCGAGTACCCCGAGGGAAAAGACGGCTGCGGCCAGCGAGGCCGCCGGCATCGGAGCGACTCCGGGGTGGATCGCTGCGCCGAGGACGGCCGCGGCGTTGTTTGCGATATGGCAGCCGATCGAGGCCCGCACGCTTCCCGCCAGGTAGGCGATGGCGCCCAGATAGAAGCCGAGAATCCCCGCGAAAACCGAGTGGATCGGGTCCACGTGGAGTGCGCCGAAGAAGGCCGAGGCCAGCGCTATCGCCGCGATCGGTCCACAGCGCGCCTGGAGGCCGCGCTGCAGCACGCCGCGGCACAGCAGTTCTTCGGCGATGCCCGGCACCAGTGCGATGCTCAGCAGCGCGAGGGCGAGCGCGCTGCCGCGGGCCCCGGCGAGTTGTGATTCGAATTGAAACAGCACACCGCTGTCCGGCTGTTCGATCAGTCGGTAGACGCCATCGAGCGCATAGCTCAGGGCGAGGGTTCCGAGCGCGAGCAGCGCCAGTTTGCCCCGGGAAAGTCCGCTCGGGCCGAGCCCCAGCCTCGCTGCGACTCCGAGCGGCGAGCGCGCCGCGAACGCGAGCGCGAGCATGCCGAGGAAGATCTCGAATCCGAGCGTGTCGCCGAATGGGACGCCGCTGTTCGCCAGGGGGCCGACCGCCAGCAACGCTCCGACGGCCAGCGACGCGAATGCGAGGGCGAGGGCGTTGCGTCGAGTGCTCACGCGGGCAACGTACAGCGTCCGCGAGCGGGTTGGGAGCGAGGTCGACTGCTATTCTCTCGCTCGTGCCGGTATCCGATCTCGCTCCGGGGTTCCTGGTGGCGATGCCCCAGTTGATGGACCCGAATTTCCAACGGGCGGTCATCCTGGTGATCCACCACGACGAGACCGGCAGCTTCGGGGTGGTACTGAACCGCTCGACCGACCTCACGGCTCCCGTACTCTGCTCGACCCTCGAAATCGAATGGCGGGGCGACCCGAACTGGGAGATCAACTGGGGCGGCCCCGTTCAGCCCCAGACGGGATGGGTGCTGTTCGGCTCGAAAGAACACCGCGGGCGGGCCGAGGAGGCCACCCAGATCCATCCGGGCTTGTGGTTCGCGGGTTCTCTCGAAGTGCTCCGGGGCATTGCGAGCGATCCGCCCGGCCGGATTCGCGTATTGCTCGGTTACGCGGGTTGGGGGCCCGGGCAGCTCGAGAGCGAACTCGCGCAGGGCGCCTGGATCACCGCCCCCGTCTGCGAAGAAACCGTCTTCGAGGTCGCGCCATCCGAGATGTGGGAGCACGTCGTCCGCAGTCTCGGGATCGAGCCGTCGAGTCTCGTCGCGACGCAGGGTGTCCACTAGAGTCACCCGCGGCGCCCCACCGGATCGCAAAAGAGTCGGTTTTTTCTATTGATTCCGTTGATCCTCTGACGTTCGAGGCCCGCGGCCGACGTCGGCTCGGACGCGGCTGTGACCGCACGCACTCAACGAGCTGGCCCAGAGTGCCGATGCGGGAGGCATGTCGGAGCCTGATGACATCCTGCCCTTCGAGGCACTGCCCAAGTCGGAGACGGCACTGCCTTCGATCGGGGACTCGCTTGCCGAAATCGTCCAGCAGTTCAACAGCCACGGGGCGTTGGGCGTGCTGGCGATCGATGCCTCCGCATTTGCCGAAATCGAGCGCAGCTTTGGCGGTTCGGCTCGACTCGGAGCGATGTTGTCGCTGCGGGAAGCCGTCGAGCAGCTGATCGGCGATCGGCTCGGGATCGGCGACCGGATTCTCGCGGGCGAGACCGGCCGCAACGAGATCATGGTCCTGCTGTTTCGGGAGCTCACGGAGACGGGCTTCGCCAGCCGGGAGCTGCCCGATCTTCACGGCGCTCTCGCGCAGGGGCTCAAGGCGCGCGGAACCGGCATCGGATATCCACACCTGAAGACGCCTCCGAGTCTTCCGATCGGCGCTGCGGCAGCCCTCTGCAACCCGACGATCGGCGCGGAGACACAGATACGAGACGCGATCGACCAGGCGCGCAGCGACGCCGTACTCAACGAGAAGATCGCCTCCCGCCGACGCAGACAGAAGCTGTTCGAGTTGGTTCTCAAGGGCAGGGTTCGCTCCGTCTACGAGCCGATCGTGGAGGTCGCGACTCGTACGGTGTTCGGTTACGAGGCACTCGCGCGCGGACCGGAGGGCTCGGAGTTCCACTCGCCGGCGGCGTTGTTCAGGAGCGCGAGCGAGGAGGATTTCATCTTCCAGCTCGATCGCCTCTGTCGGACGAGCGGACTCGACGGCGCGAGGGATTTTCCGGGCGGCGCAAAGCTCTTTCTCAACATTCGCCCGACTACGATCTACGATCCAAATTTTCGTTCCGAGGCACTGCGCCGTACGCTGGACGGTTGCGGACTCACCCCGTCGGATCTCGTGCTCGAAATATCCGAGCAGGAATCGATCTCGAATTTCGACATCTTCCGCGAAATCCGGGACTACTACGGAAACCTCGGTTTCCAGATCGCGATGGACGATGTCGGCTCGGGCTATGCGAGTCTCGAATCGGTGATCGAATTGAGTCCGGAATTCGTCAAGGTCGATCGGGCGTTCGTGGCTGGGATCGACGAGGATCTGAACCGCCAGGAGCTGCTGAAGGCGCTGCACACGGTGTCGGAGAAGATCGGCGCGCGCATCATCGGCGAGGGGCTCGACACGCTGGAAGAACTCGAAACGCTCGGACGCCTCGGGATTCCCTTCGGTCAGGGCTGGCTCTTCGGCAAGCCCCATCCCTTGCGCAGCGATACCTGAAGCCGCAGCGAGACATTCACCGTTTTTGAAATGAGAGCCCCGCCGCAGTGCGGTGAACCGACCGCGGCCTATACTTGCCCCATTCATTGGGGAGAGCGTGGGTCGCAAAGTCGGCGTGATCGCGGCGGTTCTGGTTGCACTGGTGGGGGTGCTGGCGGTCTACCTCTACAACCGGATCACCGTCCTCGACCACGAGGCCGTGACGGATTCGGTCTCCGTCATCTACGGTGCCGGCGGCAACGTCGCAGTGCTTCGAACCCAGAGGGGGGCCGTCGTCGTCGACACGATGACGTTTCCGATTCAGGGTCGACGCATCCTGGCACTCGCCGAGAGGCTCGGTGGCGGGCCCACCCAGGCCGTCATCAATACCCACTACCACGCGGATCACACCCACGGAAATCCGGCGTGGCCCGCAGGGACGCGCATCGTTTCGACGGAGCGCACTCGCGCCTATCTCGATCAATTCGACTCGGCCTTCTGGGAGGGGCCAGTCGCGGGATCTGCACCCAACGATCTGTTCGAGGATCGGCACGAACTGAGGATCGGCGACAAGACCGTCCGCTCCTTCCACCTGGGACGCGGCCACACGGGAGGCGATCTCGTCGTTCTCTTCGTCGAGGATCGCGTCCTTCACACGGGCGATCTCTTCTTCAACCGCCGCTATCCGAACATCGACCTCGAGGCGGGCGGCTCGGTACAGCAGTGGGCGCAGACCCTCGAAAGCGTGCTCGCGCTCGATTTCGATCGCGTCATCCCGGGACACGGTCCCGTGACGGATCGCTCCGGTCTGCTCGAATTTCAGCGCTTCATCGCCGAACTCGCGGCGTTCGCGCGCGAGTCCGCTGCGGCCGGAATGTCCCTCGAAGAGACCCTGGCTGCGGCCAGCCTCGAACACGATGCGGCTTTCGAGGAATTGTCGGTCCCCTTCTTGTATAAATTCGATCGGGATTTCGCAATCCGGCGCGCCTGGGAGGAGGCGAGCGGCGCCGTTCGGCCCGTCGAACTCGGCGACCCGGCATCGGGAAAACTCTGAGATGGCGAATGCGAGCCGGCCCGAGAGACTCGCCGACGCTGAAATCGAACGGGCGTTGGAGGGGGTTCCGGGCTGGGCGATTCAGGACGGAAAACTGCGCCGCGAATTTCGCTTCCGAAATTTCAACCAGGCATTCGGTTTCATGACTCGCGCGGCTTTGTGCGCGGAGACGATGAATCATCATCCCGAGTGGTCGAACGTCTACGCGACGGTTATCGTGGATCTGGTCACGCATAGCGCGGACGGCATCACGAAACTTGATTTCGACCTCGCGACGAAGATGAACGCGATCGCGGAAGAGTTTTCTGGACGAAAGGGAGCCTGAATGAACTGGGCGAAGCGGTCAGTGAGCTGGATCGGCTGCGCATCGTTGCCCGCGATGCTCTTCGTCGCATTTCTGCTGCTGGGGCAGTTTGTTGCGCTCTCCCATTCGGTCGATCACGATTCCGAGCCGAGCGATTGCATGGTATGTCGCGTTTCGAAGCCCCACGAGCAGTTGATCGTCGCGCTGAGCGCGGCGCGTGTGGCGGTTCCGGCCGAGCCGACAGATCCGGTGTTCGTGCAAGCTCAGCCCGGCGTCGAGTCCGTCATTTGCGACACCCTGCGCGAGCGCGCGCCTCCCGTTCATTCCTGAATTCTGCGGCGCGTTTTCGAATCGGATTCCGCCCTCGGGGCGACGCGCGGCGATCTCCTCTCGGTCGACGGTTTCCGGATCTGCTAGCGGTATCGGACTGGAAAAACATACACAAAATGGTGATTCTAAAGAGATGGACGATGACGATTCCGCGGCAGATCGCCGCCGCGGCGCTCCTCTCTGCGCTCGTCGTCTGCACGGCTTGGGCGGAGCCCAATGTTCCCGAGCCGAAGCCCACCGCCGACGAGACCGACACGGAGCACGATCGGGAGCGCCATCATCACCACGGCGACTACGAGGAGATCATCGTGAGCGGTTCCGCGACGGAGCGCTCGCGTTTCGACCTGCTCCAGGGAAGTTCGATCCTCACCGGTGAAGAGTTGGAGCGGCGCATCGAGCCGACGATCGGCGAAACCCTGGCCTTCGAACCCGGCGTGAGTTCGACGTTCTTCGGCCGCGCTTCGAGTCGGCCGGTCATCCGCGGCCTCGGCGGGAGTCGCGTGCGGACGATGGTGGACGGAATCGCCTCGTTCGACGCCTCCTCCGAAAGCCCCGACCACGCGGTCGCGGCGGAGCCGCTCACGCTGCATCGGGTCGAGGTGATCCGCGGGCCCGCGACCCTGCTCTACGGCAGTTCGGCGGTCGGCGGTGTGGTGAACATGATCACCGAGCGGATTCCGCGCTCCGTTCCGGATCGGGGCTACGACTTCGACGCGATGGCCTATTGGGGAAGCAATGCCGACGACCGCGCGGGCCGGGGATCGATCGATCTCGGCACCGGCAGCTTCGCATTTCACGCCGACGGTTTCGCGCGAGCCGCAGATGACTACGAGATTCCGGGGCACGCCGAGTCGAAACAGTTGCGAACCCTCGAAGCCGCGAGTGGCGATGCGCACGAATCCACCAGCGGAAAGGTGCGCAACAGCGATCTCGATTCTCACGGCGCGAGTGTGGGCGCGGCCTATCTCGGTGAATCCTGGAACCTGGGCGCATCGGGGACATTCTTCGACTCGAACTACGGCGTTCCGGGGGGACACGCTCACGAAGTGGGTGAGGAAGAGGCGCATGGAGACACGCGTATCGATCTCGAGCAGGTGCGCGTCGACCTTCGCGCGGAACTCGATCGGGATCTCTTGATTTTCGATCGGAGCGAATTGACCTGGAGCTGGGGGGATTACGAGCACAAGGAGTTGGAGGGAGGCGTCGTCGGAACCCGATTCGAAACCGACGGCTGGGAGGGGCGCCTGGAATTCGGCCAGAAGAGCTGGAAAGCGCTCGACGGTGCGATGGGGCTTCAGGTGACGCGGAATACCTTCGACGCGATCGGCGAAGAGGCGTTCGTTCCGCGATCGACGACCTACAACATAGGGGTTTTCGCCGTCGAGGAGCTCGATCTCGCGGATTGGGGATGCGAGGGCTGGCTCGTCGAAATCGGGGGGCGCTACGAGCATCAGGGAGTCGACGCGCGCGGTTCTTCCGATTACTCGGGAGACACCTTCAGCACTTCCGGCGGCGTGCGCTGGGCGTTCGCCGAAGGTTGGCAGGTTGGAGCGCTCGGCTACCGAAATCAGCGACACCCGGTCGCGACGGAGCTCTATTCGGATGGGCCCCACCTGGCGATCGGGGGTTTCCAGATCGGTGATGCGGATCTCGATGCGGAGACCGCTCTCGGAGCCGAGTTCTCGATTCGACGCCAGGGCGACCGGGTCGCCGTCGGTGTGAACGTCTACTACACCGCATACGACGATTTCATCTTCCTGGCGCCGACCGGTGCGGAAATGGACGGTCTGACCGTCTTTCGTTATGGGCAGCGCGACGCGGAGTTCTACGGCATAGAGGGCGAGCTCCACATCACGTTGTGGGAGCGGGCCGGCTACTCGCTGGGAGCGCGAACGGTGGTCGATGCCGTTCGCGGTCGCTTCCAGTCGGGCGGCGACTTGCCCCGGATGCCGCCCGTGACCGTGAAGAACCGATTGGAGCTGCAGAGCCCGTTCTTCGATTTTGGGATCGACGTTCGCTGGGCGGCAAAGCAGGACGAGATTGCGGCGTTCGAGTTGCCCACCGACAGCTATCTGCTGCTCAACCTCGATCTAGACGTGCGCCCCTTCGAGAATCACCCGGAGATCAGCTTCTTCGCTCGCGCGCGAAATCTCACCGACGAGCAGGCGCGGATCTCCACCTCGTTCCTCAAGGATGTCGCGCCGCTGCCGGGCCGTGATTTTCGATTGGGCGCGAAGGTGGCGTTCTAGAGCGTTTCGCGTCGCTGCGAGTGGAGCTCCGTCAACGCGGGCGGAGGGCCGTCGTAGATTTCCAGTCCGAGTTCTTCCAGCCGTTTGCGCAACTTCGCCACCTCGGCCGGGCTTGCACCCGACTCGACGATCGAAGCGACGAAGGTCGCAAAGGTCGGCTCGGGCCAGCCCTCCGCGTCGGACAACTCCGGGTGGATGAAGTCGAATCCGAAAAATGGATGCTGTTCGTCTTCGACTCGAGCGTACATGTGGACGCCGCACGCCGTGCAGATGTGGCGTTGGATTGCCGCCGACACATCGAGCACCTTGAGCTTGACGCCGTTTGCGCTCACGACCAGGTCGCCGCGCGGTACCGCGGCGACTTGCGAAAACAGTGCACCCTCGGGCTTCCAACATCGAGTACAGCCGCATAGATGATTGTGGGCAGGCGGCGCGTTCACGCCGACTTCGACCCGCTGGTTCCGACAACGACAGTGAAGTTTCCCGCCCGAGAAATCACTGCGCCCGGGCGCGATGCCGCTGTCGACAACCGGGTGGATCGACACGCTCATGGTTCGTTCCTCTCGAGTGGAGGCGTTTCAGCGGGCGCGCGCGTTGCGGATCGGGTCCCGAAATTTCGGGGATCTTTTCCGTTGAGCTTCGGTTAGCATACTTCCAAATGGCTGGACGAACCCTCTCCTCGCGAGAGCCGCTGGTTCTGCTCGCGCTGACGGGCCTGGTGTTGGTCGTCTCGGGCATCGGGCCATTCGATCGTCTGACCTGGTGGTTGGAGGTGGCGCCCGTCCTGATCGGCGCGCCGATCCTGATCGCGACGTTTTCGCGCTATCGGCTCTCGCCGCTGCTCTACCGGCTCTTGTTCCTGCACGCGGTGATCTTGATGGTGGGCGGCCATTACACCTATGCGCGTGTACCCGCTGGTTTCTGGGTGCAGGAGTGGTTCGATTTCTCCCGAAACCATTACGATCGCCTCGGTCACCTCGCCCAGGGCTTCATTCCGGCGATCCTCGCGCGAGAAATCCTGATCCGCTGGTCGCCGCTGCCCCGAGGGCGCTGGTTGGGATTTCTCGTGGTCTGTATCTGCCTGGCGTTCAGCGCCTTCTACGAGTTGATCGAGTGGTGGGCGGCGTTGATCGACGGTGCGGCGTCGGAGTCGTTTCTGGGCACCCAGGGCGACGTCTGGGACACGCAGTGGGACATGTTCCTCGCACTGATCGGTGCGATTGCGGCGCTGTTCGCGCTGTCGCGCGCGCACGACCGATCGCTGAAAGCGGTCGTCGGTGATCCGGAGCTTCCGCCGGGCTGACGCCGCTGCAGAAATTTCCCTCCTGGAGCGATCCGCTCCGCAATGGATTTGATGTTGCGATTTCCCGCCCGACTGGGCGAGAATGCGTCCGCAGCCCCCCCGAACCAGCGCGATCTTCGCAAAACGGGATTCTCTCGATGTGCGGGGTCGCGGAGCCAATGGAGAGGTCACCTGATGCACTGCATGCGGTTTCTGGTTCTAGTGAGCTCGACCCTATTAGCGGCGGGCGCCCAGGCCGATACGGTTGGAATCGATTTCGACCTCGGCAATTCGACGACGATCTCGCTCGGCGGAGTCAATATCCCGCCCGACGGGACGATCCACAGCATGGGCGCTTCCACGATCCTGCCCGCGATCAAGACCGGCGGAGGCGCGACTTCGGTTCAGACCGGCAGCGCCCAGTTGAAGAGCTTCACGCTCGACATGACGGTCGACGCTGGAACGGCGTTCGTCGCGCACATCTTTGGTCCCGTGATCGTTTCGCAGGTGGGAACGGCGACCGGGCCGTTTACCAACACGCAGTCGGTCATGTTCGGTCAACTGGGTACGGGAACGGGAACCACCGGGGGGGTCAGCTTGTTCGTCGACGCTTATCTGGATTGCACCGGTCTCTTCTGTAGCTCGGTCGGTAATTTTCCCATCGACATCTACGGGACCAATCCGGCTTCGGCCGCCCAGCCGTTTACCATCTTCCTGGCGGGCCTCAACACTCCCGGAGCCGCGAGTGTCGACGGCACGATGCCGATCTCGCTGCCTCCTGCGACATCCCTGGGTACACCGACGACCGGCGCGATCTTCCTGATGGGAACCGAAGTGTCTCGCACCTACGTTCCGGAACCCGGCGCTCTCGCACAGCTGGTTCCGGGTGCGATCGCGCTCGCGGGTCTCTCGCGCCGCCGCAGGCAGAGCAGGGGGATCTCCCAGTAGGCGATCATACGGAAACCGAGCCGAGGCGATTTCTCGCAGCGCTTTCGTTCGCATTGTCGCTCGCGCTCTTCCTCGGCGCCGTCGCGTGCCGCGACGACCCTCCCGGCCCACTCGAGGCCGCGCGCGAGTCGCTGGACGATGCGTTTTCGCGTCACGATATCACCGCGCTGAGTGGCGCACTCGCAAAACTGCGCGCCGTGAATCCGCAATCTCCCGCCGAGCTCTCCGAACTCGCCACGTTGATGATGCGCGCGGGCGAGACCGCTCATGCGCTGTGGCTACTCGAAGCGGGAATTTCCGACTACCCGGATCGCGACGAGCTTCGGGTCTTGATCGCGCGAGCCTCTCTCGTGGTCGGCGATCCGGTCCGCGCGCTCGCCGTTCTCGACCCCATTGACGTCGAATCCGATCAGCATCTCAACTCGTTGCTGCTGCGCGCGCGCGCACAGCTCGAACTCGGCGATCTCGATGCCGCGCTCGGGTATTTCGAAACTGCGCAGCAGCGCTACTCCGATTCTCCGCACGCGAGTCACGCCCGCGCTCTGGCGCTGTTGCGCGAGGGGCGCGTCGAAGATGCGCGCATCGCAATCGAGCAGGCCAGGAACCTGGCGCAGACGCCCGAGCGGATTCGAGAGCTGGATCTGTTGGTCGCTCGGACCGATTTTGCACGGGGAGAGCGCGACGCGGGCCTCGAGCGCATGCGCGCGCTCGTCGAGGAGTCGCCCGACGAGATCCAGCTGCGGCAGGTGCTCAGCCGCAGCCTCCAGGCCGCGGGGCAACTCGAGGAGGCCCTCGAAGTCGCCCGCGACGGGCTTTCGCGGAGCCCCGAGCACCCCACACTGCAGGCGCTGGTCGCCTGGGCGTATGCGCTGCTCGGCCGACAGGAAGAAGCGGAGCAAGTGCTGCGCACAATGCTCGAGCAGACCGGTTCGCCGAGCGCGTATCTGCTCCTCGCGCGATTGCTGCTCTTTACGGGCCAGACCGAAGCGGGCGCCGCGACTCTGCACGAAGCCGCCGAGCTTCACCCGGGGGTTCCGATGCTGCGCGTGCACGAGGCCGAGACCTGGATCGATCTCGGCGACATCGAGCGAGCGCGCATCGCACTCGAAGAATTCGAGCGCCTCGCGGCAGACGATCCGCATGTCGCCTACCTCGAGGCGCGCCTGGCACTCGCAGACGGAGATGCGAGGCGAGCCGCTGCCGAATTGAGTCGCGCAGTTTCGCATCTCGATCGCGCCTACACGCAATACTGGCTCGCTCGCGCGCTCGAGGAGGCGGGTGACCCGATCGGCGCCCGGCGGCGTTACGGCTTGGCGATGCTTCGCGACCGGAGTCACCCCGCTCCGGCGATTGCGCTGATGCGCCTGGCTGAAGAGCGCGGCGACTGGAGGGAAGCTGCCGACCGAGCGGCGCAACTCATTGCGCGCTTTCCGGCTGGGTCGGACGGGTACTCGAATCTCGCGACTTTTCTCGCGCGGGCGGGGGAGGGCGCCAGAGCAGAAGCGGCGGCTCGCGTCTACCAGCAGCGCTTTCCCGATCGCGAAGATGCGCCCGCGCTTCTCGCGATGAGTTTGCGCGTGCAGGGGAAGTTGGCGGAAGCCGTCGAGGTGCTCGACGCCGCCGAGTCCGCGCACGGTCCCGTTCCCGAATACGCGCACGAGCGGGCGCTGATCTTCGCAAGTCGGGGAAATGCCGAGGTTGCGATCGAGGCGGTGCGCGACGCCATCGACGAGCGCCCCGAAGAGCCGCGCTATTACTCGACGCTCGCGGCACTGGCGTTTTCTGCGGGAGATCTGGCAACGGGAGATGCCGCGGTCGACTCGGCGCTCGCAATCGATCCGACCTTTCTCGAGCCGCTGAAGCTCCGCGCCACATTTCGAGCGGCGACGCGAGATCTGGAGGGAGCGCGTGCCGACATTGGTCTCTATCTCGCGGCGCGGCCCTACGACGCGGCGATGCACTTCATGCGCGGCGTCGTCTTCGAACAGGAGGGGCGTCATTCAGAGGCAGTGTCCGCCTATCGCCGTTCGATCGAGCTCGACGAGGCGGCCTTCGAGCCGTACAACAACCTCGCGGTGCTGCTGGTGGAAAATGGAGAGATCGATGAAGCCGTGCGCATGGCGAATCGGGCCTACGCGAGGGCGAGCGCGAATCCGCAGGTCGTCGAGACGCTGGGTTGGGTCTACCTGAAGCGGGGTCTGGTGGCGCGCTCGGTCAAATTGCTCGAACGCGCGCTCGCGCTGAAGCCGGATTCCATCAACGCGCGGCGCCACCTCGGACTCGCCTATCGCGAACTCGAGGCCGCCGGCGATGCACCCGCTCCCGATGCGAACCTCACCGGCGGGGCTTCCCGCAGCGCGGCGGTGAAACGGGGCGAGCCGGCATCGGGCAGGCCCAATATCGTACTCGTCGTCGTCGACACCCTGCGGCCGGATTGGACCACACCCTACGGCGACACGCGCGGAACCACGCCCGAGCTCGCGCGTTGGGCCGCGCGCGGAGTGGTCTTCGAAGCGGTGAGAGCGCAGTCGTCCTGGACGAAGGTCTCCGTCGCCTCGATGATGACTTCACTCTGGCCCAGCGACCACGGCGTGCGCGAGGTTCGCGATGCGCTCGGGGAAGGCGCCGACACGCTCGCCGAGCAATTCCAGGGCGCGGGATACGCGACCTATGGGGTGCAGAGCAACGGCTGGCTCGCGGCGACCTTCGGCTTTCAGCAGGGATTCGATCGTTACGTGTTCCCGCGCGGTGCAAACGTGCCGTGGATGAAGAGCATGGTGTGGCCCCACGCCGACAACGTCTACCTCGAGGCGGAGCGCCTGCTCGACGCGCACGCCGAAGCCGCGCCGTTCTTCCTCTATCTGCATTTCATGGACGTCCACGAGTACGCGGCGCCAGCCGAGTTTCAGCAGTTCGGGACCGACAGCCCGGGGGCATATCGCGCGGCGATTCGCTGGATCGACCACGTGCTCGAGCGTCTGCGCGCGAAGCTCGAGGCGATGGGGCAACTCGAAAATACCGCGATTATCTTTGCGAGCGATCACGGCGAGACGTTCGGCGAAGACCGGCGCTGGGGGCACGCGCGCAACGCGCGAACGCCAGCGCTGCGGGTGCCGCTCGTGATGCGCCTGCCCGAAGCGACGAAGCCAATGCGGATCCCAGACCAGGTGCGCAACCTCGACCTGGCCCCGACCCTGCTCGATCTGGCCGGGATCCCGATTCCACAATCCTTCCAGGGCAAATCCCTGCTGCCGCTGCTGGACGCCGGGCCGCGCGAGGTGGCGCGCGATCGCACCAGCTACGCGTCGTTGCCCGCGCTGCTCTTTCTCGACGCGACACTTCAGGAATCCGTGAGTACCGGAGACTGGAGTTTCGCGAGAGACCTCGCCGAACCGCAGAGCGAGCATCTCTACGACCTGCGCGTGGATCCCGACGAGGAAGTGAATCTGATCGAGATCGAGCCCGACGCGGCCGATCGCATGCGCCCGCTGCTAGACGCCCAGCAGCGGCGCGCGCCGCTTCCCGGCGTGGCGCGCTCGGACATTCGCATCGACCCCCAGATCGCCGACAAGCTGCGCGCGTTGGGATACCTGCAGTAGCTGCAGTGCGATCGCACACGCAGGCGGTACTCGGCTTCTGCGGGCACCGCCAGCGATGTGGCGTTCTGGTTACAGAGCGGTTTCGATTCGATGATTTCGAGCCACGGTGAGTTCCGGGGCGCTTAATGGGGTGTATTATCTTGACGTCGTGAAGAAGATTCTCGTCATAGACGACGAACCGGACCTCTGCGAACTCGTCCGTGTCAACCTCGATCAGGCGGGTTACCGAGTCGAGACGGCAACTTCTGGTCGTGATGCATTACAAGCGCTGAGACACTCCAAGCCAGATCTGGCCGTTCTCGATCTGATGCTGCCGGATATTTCCGGTACCGAATTGTGCCGAAAGATTCGCTCCGACTCGGCGCTGTCAGACCTGCCAATCATCATGCTCACCGCAAAAGCTGCCGAGGTCGACCGCGTCGTGGGATTCGAGCTCGGCGCGGATGATTATGTCACCAAACCCTTCAGTCCGCGCGAACTCACGCTGCGCGTGGCGGCGGTGCTGCGGCGACGCTCCGCTGAGACGGCGGTCGAAGAGGTGCTCGAACGCGGCCCCATCTGCCTCGACGCCGCGCGCCATCGGTGTCTGGTCGATGGAGCCGAAGCGGCTCTCACCGCAAAGGAATTCAATCTGCTTCGCGAGCTCATGGCGCGCCCGGGGCGGGTCGTTACCCGCGAGGCACTGCTCGAGTGTGTCTGGGGAAGCGACGTGACCGTGACGTCACGAACGATCGATACCCACCTCAAGCGCCTGCGCGAGAAGCTGGGCCAATCGGGTGATCTCATCGAGACGGTGCGTGGAGTTGGCTACCGTTTCGCCGATGTTTGATCGATCGTCGCCGAACGGCCGCGGATTCTTCTCGTGAGGCATCGGGCGTTGCTGTGTCGAAGAGCCAATTAAAACTCATGGCGGCCCTGTCGGGCCTGGTCGTGCTGGTCGTTGTCGTCTGCGGTTTCATCGCGCAGCGCGAACTGAGAGAGCGAGAGGTCGACCGGATGGCTCGATCCCTCGAAGCTCGGGCGGCCCTGGTTCGCGAGATGATTCACCAGCATGATCTCGCGTCTGAAGATCCCGCGATCCTGGACGCGATTGCCGATCGCGCGGGCTACGCAGCGGGTGCGAGGGTCACGCTGATCGACTCGACGGGGTTGGTGGTCGCCGATTCCGCGGTTCCGCTCGATCGACTATCCGCTCTCGCCAATCATCGAGATCGCCCCGAGGTCCGTTCTGCGCTCGCGGGACAGGTCGGTCAGAATGCACGCCGCAGCGAGAGCGTGGGTCGGGACTTCCTCTATCTCGCGATCCCAATGGAACAGGGTCGCGGCGGTGTGGTACGCGTCGCGATGGAACTCTCCGATTTGGAGAATGCGCTAGCGGGCCTGCGAAACGTCTTGCTTCTCTCGGGTGGCGTCGGTCTAATTGCCGCGATCGGCCTTTCGTACGGACTCGCCTGGCTGGCCCTTCGCCCCATCCGAGATATTCAGCGATTGACATCTGCCGTTGCCGACGGTGATCTCGATTATCGATTGCCGCGCCGCAGTCGTGACGAGCTCGGTGAGATCTCCAATTCGATCCACCGAATGGCTGACCAGATGCGCGCGCAGATCGAAGAGGCGACGCGCGAAAAGGAGCAACTCCAGGCGGTCTTGAATTCGATGGTCGAGGGGGTTCTCGTCGTCAATGCCCAGATGAACGTCGTACTCGCGAACGAGCGCTTGAGGAACATGTTCGGGCTGTCGGGTGTTTCCGAGGGGCTCACCTTGATGGAGTTCGCTCGCCACGCGGAACTCGATGCCGCCCTGCGAGAAGCGGCAGGGAAGGACGAGCCGGTGTCTCGGATGATTTCGATGACCTATCCGGTCGAGCGTCAGCTTCAGGTACACGCGATTCGATTTCCCACCGGCTCCGGCAAGCGACTCGGAACGGTTGCGGTCCTTCACGATATGACCGAGGTCGCCCAGCTCGAACAGGTGCGGCGAGAGTTCGTAGCCAACGCTTCTCACGAGCTTCGCACGCCGCTGACCGCCATTCAGGGCTTCTCGGAGACCCTGCTTCACTCAGGCGACCTCGCCGACAGCAGTCGCTCGCAGGTGGAGATCATCGATCGCCATGCCCGGCGGCTGGGTCGATTGGTCGGCGACCTGCTCCAGCTCTCGGAAACCGAGGGTCGAGAGGTTGTGCTGGAGTGCAGCGAAGTCGACGTGAATGCGCTGATCGGGCGCATCATCCGAGATCTGGATTCGAGCTTTCGCGAGAAGCAGATCGAAGTCGTTTGCGAAGTCGAGGAAGACGTCAGCGCGTGGGTGGACGTGCACGCATTCGAGCAGGTGGTCCGCAACCTCCTCGACAATGCGTGCCAATACACGGAGCCGGGTGGTCGGGTGAAGGTGAGCGCGAAACGCGAAGCGAGGTGGGCGCGCATCTGCGTCGAGGATACGGGCATCGGAATACCCGAGCGCGATCTCGGGCGAATCTTCGAGCGCTTCTATCGGGTCGACAAGGCGCGCTCTCGCGCGGCGGGCGGAACGGGTCTCGGCCTGTCGATCGTGAAGCATCTCGTCCAGAGCATGAAGGGCGAAATCACCGTCGAGAGCCGAATGGGCCGCGGCTCGACGTTCACGCTGCGGGTGCCGCACTCGAACTCCTGATCGTTCGAGATTCGTCTTGCTGAATGTCAGCTAGCTGACGGCACCGAGCTTCGAGGCGTGCTTGATGTTTCGGGCCTCGGCGATCAGGATGACGTCTTCCGCGATGTTCGTCGCGTGGTCGGCCACGCGCTCGAGGTTCTTGGCGACGAGAATCAGATCGACGGCCTGCGGAGCGACTTCGGAGTCGTTCGCGATTTCCGTCAGTTCCTGGACGATGATCTCGTCTTCCTGCGCGTCGACGCGATCGTCATCGTCGAGCACGGCGCGCGCTGCCTCGACATCACTCCGCGCGTAGGCGTCCAGCGCGCGACGCAGCTGATCGATTGCCGAGCGCGCCATCTCCTCGAGCGTCGGAGGTGTCGCCAGTGGGGTTCGCTCGGCCGAACGCCGTGCACTCTTGGCGATGTTGCGCGCGAGGTCGCCCACCCGCTCCAGATCCGTGGCGATCATCTTGATCCCGAATACCTCGCGGAGATCACCGGCCACGGGCGCATTGAGGGCGAGCGCTTGCAGGATTGCGCTGTCGATCTCGACATCGAGTCGGTCGATCTCGAGATCATCGGTGATGACTTCGTCGGCCAACTTCCGATCTCGTTTTTCGAGCGCGCGGAAGGACTTCTCGATGATCGCCTCCGACCGGCTTCCCATTTGAAGCAGCATGTCCCTGAGTTCGCGAATTACGGGGTCGAATGTTCTGGTCATATCCGCTCGTCCGATCAGCCGTAGCGGCCGGTGATGTAGTCGTTCGTCTTCTGGATCTTCGGATTGGTGAAGATCTCGGAAGTGGATCCGAATTCGATCAGTTCACCCATGTGAAAAAAAGCCGTCTTCTGTGATACCCGCGCGGCCTGCTGCAGGTTGTGGGTCACGATCGCGATCGCGTATTCACCGCGAAGCTCGTCGATGAGTTCCTCCACCTTCGCGGTGGCGATCGGGTCGAGCGCAGAGCAGGGCTCGTCCATCAGGATCACTTCCGGGTTGACGGCGAGTGCGCGCGCAATGCACAGGCGCTGCTGCTGACCACCCGATAGAGAATTCGCCGGGCTGTCGAGCCGGTCGCGCACCTCGTCCCAGAGCCCCGCACCCCGCAGGCTGTTTTCGACAACCGCATCGAGTTCAGCGCCCTTCTTCGCGAGCCCGTGGATACGCTGGCCGTAGGCGACGTTTTCCACGATCGATTTCGGGAACGGATATGGCTTCTGGAAGACCATGCCCACGCGAGCGCGCAGCTCGACGACGTCCATTTCAGAATCGGCGATCGGCTCGCCATCGAGTCGAATGTCGCCGGTGACCCGGCAGCCCACGATGTCGTCATTCATCCGATTGAAACAGCGCAGCAGGGTCGACTTGCCGCAGCCCGAAGGGCCGATCAGTGCGGTGACTTCGTCCTTGGAGATCTCGAGCGACACATCCTGGATCGCGTGGACGTCGCCGTAGTAGACGTTTACGCCCCGCGCGGACATCTTTACGATGTCCCCACCCGCGTCCGTTCGAGGTTCGGCGGCTGCGCTGGGCAATTCGCGTTCGGAGATGAGCTGGGTCATCGATCGTCCTCTGGCTCCAGTCTACCAGTGCTGCTCGAATTTCTGCCGCAGCAGGATCGCCGCCCCGTTGAGGATTCCGAGCAGCGCCAGGAGCACGAGGATTGCGCCGGAGACCTTCTCCACGAAGCCGCGCTCGGGGCTGTCCGCCCAGAGGAAGATCTGGACCGGCAGCGCGCTGGCCGCATCCGTGAAATTGGTCGGCACGTCGACGATGAACGCGACCATGCCGATCATCAAGAGCGGAGCCGTTTCTCCCATTGCCCGCGCGAGTCCGAGCAGGGTGCCGGTGACGATCCCCGGCATTGCGATCGGGAGCACCTGGTGGGCGACGACCTGAACGGGCGACGCTCCGAGCCCGCGAGCCGACTCTCGAATCCAGAACGGGACCGCTGCAATCGATGCCCGACTCGCGATGATGATCACGGGGAGAGTCATCAACGCGAGCGTCAATCCTCCGACTACGGGAGCGGATCGCGGCATGCCGAACAATCCCAGGAACACCGCGAGTCCGAGCAGGCCGAATACGATCGATGGAACGGCCGCGAGATTGTTGATGTTGATTTCGAGTTGGCGCGTCCAGCGGTTGTCGGGCGCGAATTCCTCGAGGTATACGGCTGCCGCAACGCCGAGCGGAAAGGATACGGCGAGCGTCACGAGCAGGGTGAGCGCAGAGCCGATCAGTGCGCCGCCGATGCCCGCGAGTTCGGGTTCGCGCGAATCTCCGGAGCTGAAGAAGCGGCCGTTGAAGCGCCTCGCCACGCGGTCGTCGGCTGCGAGGGCTTCGATCCATGCGACCTGACGCTCGGATAGCCGCGAATTCGATCCGGAGTCGCCGGCTTCGGATTTGAGCCAGAAGTTCACGTCGTCGGATGCGGGGATCCAGGCTTCGATGCGCTGCCCCAGCAACGCGGGATCTTCGACCAGCCGGTCTGCCAGTTCTGCCGCGGCGCCGCGGCTCAGCAGGGCGACGAGTTCGCGAACCTCGCTCCGCCCTTCGGCGTCGGGGAAGCGCTGCATGAGGGACGTGCGCAAGACGGCCCGGAAATCGGCGGATGCCGTGATCTCGGCGGTTTCTCCCGCTCCGGGCACCTCGATTCCCAGAATCTCGGGATCGAATTCGATATCGAGTGCGATCTCGGTTCGGTAGGTGGCGCCGAGTCCGTTCGCGAGCACGCTGACGAGCAGTACCGATAGCGAGAGCCCTGCGAGCGCGATCGCCGCGATTCCGAGATACCGAAATTGCCGCTCGAACCTGTTGCGCCGTCGCAAGCGGCTCTTGAAGCGCTGGCTCTGCCAATGTGATTTGGGATCAACCATGGCGCAATTTCGCATTCCGGCTCACCTGGAGCGCGATCACGTTCAGGCCGAGCGTGACGATGAACAGCGTCAGGCCCAACGCGAAGGCGGCGAGGGTCTTCGCGCTGTCGAACTCCTGATCGCCGGTCAAGAGCGTGACGATCTGGACCGTCACCGTCGTAACGGCCTCCAGTGGGTTGGCGGTGAGATTCGCGGCGAGCCCGGCGGCCATCACGACGATCATCGTTTCGCCGATTGCTCTCGATATGGCGAGCAGGAAGGCGGCGACGAGCCCGGGGAGCGCCGCGGGGAGAATTGCTCGGATGATGGTTTCCGAGCGCGTGGCTCCCAACGCGTAGGAGGAGTCGCGCAGCGCTTTCGGAATTGTGGTGATTGCGTCGTCAGACAGCGATGAAATGATCGGAATGATCATGATGCCCATCACGAGCCCGGCCGCGAGTGCGCTTTCCGATGCGACGTCGAGGCCGATGCGGGTGCCGAGATCGCGAATCACCGGAGCGACGATGAGCGCAGCGAAGAAGCCGTAGACCACCGTCGGAACGCCCGCCAGAATCTCCAGCGCCGGCTTGACGACCGCTCGCGTGCGCCGATCCGCGTAGAAGGCGGTATAGATCGCAGCGAGCAGGCCGATCGGACCGGCGACCAGGATCGAAATCGCGGTGATCAGCAGGGTGCCGGCGAAGAGAGGTACCGCACCGAACGCCCCCGAGCTGCCCACCTGGTCCGCGCGCAACGCGATCTGCGGGCTCCAGCGGAGACCGAAGAAGAATTCCCCCGGAGAGACGAGCTCGAAGAAGCGCGCGGTTTCGACGATCAGCGATCCGAGAATGCCGATCGTTACGAGCACCGCGACGGTTGACGCCGCGAGTAGCGCGAGTCGTATCGCAGCCTCGACCGATCGCTGCAGCTTTCTGCGCGCGCGGTTCCCGCGCCGGGAAAGAGGATTGCCCGCCGCCGGGGGGTCGGCGGCGGGCAGTGTTGCGGGTGACGAGTCGATCAATTCTCGGCTGCCAGTGTGACGACCTTGCCGGTCTCAACGTCTGCGCGGATCTGCTTTCGCTCGTCACTCGGAGCCGGAATCAGCCCTCGATCTGCGAGGTAGCCGTAGTCGCCGACGGCCTTCTCGCCCACGAATTCTCTCACGTACTCCGAGATTCCCGGAACCTTTCCGATGTGCTCGCCCTTCACGTAGAAGAAGAGCGGCCTCGACACCGGATACTTGCCCGAAGCGATGTTGTCGAAATCCGGCTCGACACCGTTTACGAGACTGCCGCGAATGCGATCGCGGTTCTGATCCAGGAAGCTGTAGCCGAAGATTCCGAGTGCAGACGGATTGGCGACGAGCTTCTGAACGATCAGGTTGTCGTTTTCGCCGGCCTCGACGTAACCGCCGTCCTCGCGAATCGAATGGCAGATGCGCTTGTAGGCGGTTTTGTCGGTATTCTTGAGCGCCGCGATCGCGGGGAAGGTCTTGCACCCGCCTTCGAGGGCGAGCTCGTTGAAGGCGTCTCGGGTTCCCGAAGTCGGGGGCGGGCCGAGGACTTCGATCTTCACATCGGGCAGCGAGGGATCCACGTCCTTCCAGGTGATGTTCGGGTTGGCGACGAAATCGCCGCTCGGGGTGGGAACTTCGCGGGCCAGGCCGAGGAAGATTTGCTTCAGCGAGAGATTGATCGAATCCGACTCCTTCGAGCGGGCGATCGCGATGCCGTCGTAGCCGAGTTTGACCTCGGTGATCTTGGAAACGCCGTTCTTCTCGCAGAGTTCGATCTCCGAACTCTTGATCCGTCGCGACGCGTTGGCGATGTCGGGTGTCTCGATCCCCGGGCCCGCGCAGAAGAGCTTGAGGCCGCCGCCCGTTCCCGTGCTCTCCACGATCGGAGTCTTGAACGAGGTCGAGCGGCCGAACTCCTCCGCGACGACGGTCGAGAAGGGGTAGACGGTCGAGGATCCGACGATCCGGATCTGGTCGCGCGCCGATGCGGTGCTCGCGAGCAGCGCGGTGGCCGCGATGGCCAACATGGCGGTTGTTTGTCGAAAACGTGTCATTGTCGTCATCTCCATCAATTCCATCGCCCGAAAGACTAGGTCTATTGGGTGACTTCGATTCGTCATTACGGTTACGATTTGGTGACGGTTTTCGAGGCCGGGCCCTTGGCGGGGTAGGAGCCGCCAAGGGCCCGATTCGGGTTGGTGGAACTCAGAAATCGAACTGGAATCTCGCCTGGACGATGTCCGCGTTGCCGTCCAGGTTGTCGGGGTTCGGGCTGATCAGCCGGTTGTCGAGTTCCGAGTGCACGTAGTTGAGCGAAACGCGGGTGTTCGGAAACAGGTACCAGTTGATGCCCGCCGTGATGTCCCACATTTTGCCGCCGCGCACGAATTCGTCGTTGAGGTCGAGGTAGGAGTAGCGGGCGCCGACCTCGAAGGCGCCCCAATCGCCTTTCGCGGGGTTGAAATTCGCGTTGGGCTTCACGCGGCCGAAGGCGCCCGAGCCCAATTCGTAATTGCGGTGCTCGCCCGTGAGGAAGTAACTGAGCTGTGCGTAGGCGCCCCAGAACGTCGTGTCTCTCATCCCGTCGTCACCCGCCACCCAGGATCGCGTGTACTCGGCCTGGAACGAAGCGGGCCCCCAGACCACCGCGATCTCCGGGTTGATGAGGTTGACGCTGTTGGTCGGCATGTTCCCCGTATTGGTGAGATACGGCGCGAGGTGCGACTCGGGCCGCTGCCGGTAGCGGAGCGTGTAGTCGCTGCCGCCGCGGAACTGGTGGCTGTAGGCGACGCCCAGGTGCACCACCTGCTCACCGTCGTTTTCGTAGAGCGGGACGCCGACGATTCGCGTCGTCGTGTTCCAGTTGCCGTCGTCTTCGAAACTGAATCCGGAATCGTCCGAGTCCTTGAAGACTCCCGTCTGCCAGAGCACGCGGTCGTCGAACACCCTGTCGTGGATCGCGAAGCCCGTGTTGCGGCCCGGCACGAACGCCTCCGTGAGCGGGCGCTCCATGAAGGTGATGTATTTGCTACTCGTCAGCGAGTCGAGCGAGAACGACTCCTTCATGTGTCCGACCAGTACCTTGTCGATCGGTCCGAGCTTCGTGAGTCCGATGTACGCGTCCTTGATGTCGCCCTTGTCGTCGCCCGTGTCCGCGAAATCGTATTGGGCCTTGAAGACGACGCGATCGTAGACGGTTCCCGAGAAGAAGAGCCGCGCGCGGCGAAACTCCGTGCCGTGCCCTTCGCCGCCAATCGCGCTTTCGAGGGGTTCGTTGAGGTCGACCATCGCCCAGTCGCTCTGGATGCGCCCGCCGAATTTGAGCTTGAAGGCGCCGTCGTTGCGCTCGAGTTTGAAGCCGTTGCTCCACTTGAACTTCCAATCCTCGGGATCGGGCTCGGAGCTCGGCGCCGCACTGACCGCGGGGAGCGCTGCCGTTTCGACCGCCTTGTCGACGGCTTCGTTGGCGCCGGCCACGGCCGCCTCGACGGCGGTTTCGATCCGCTGCGCTTCCTCTTCGCGCGCGCGCTCGCTGAGCTTGCGGTACTGCTCGTCGTCAATCGTGCCGGCTGCGCGCAAGATCT
>JAFDBP010000020.1 GCA_019313245.1 Deltaproteobacteria bacterium | reverse complement strand
GCGAGGATACTGCAATTGGCTGCGGACTGAACTCGCTGCTCCGGTTGCGCATTGGGGTCTTCGCGCTCGATCTGGGAGTCGCGGTTGGGCGCCGGCGAGTGGGATCGGGGAAATCGCTTTGCGATTGAGTCGCCCGGCGTGTGGGGTCGGGGGAGGTCGCTCCGCGAATGGCTCGCCCGCCAAGAGGGTCGGTGGTTTGACGGCTCGGTCGACGACAGCCGCGCTTTGGGATTGCGGGGATCCGAGGCGGGCTGCGCTCTATTTCGCTGCGCGACCTCCCCCGACCCCACACGCCTCGGTGATGGATTCGAACTCCTTCGATCGAAACGACGCGGTCGGGCTTCAGGTGCCTATTTCCTGGCTTCGGAAGGCGGCTAGCAGGATCAGCAGGCTTGCGATGACCCAGAAGGCGAGCTTCAGGGCCATGATCATCGGGTCGACGGTCGGGGCGATGGGTGCAATCCAGGGTTTGAGGGCCACCACGATCGACGTGCACAGCGGCGGGGTGAAGTACTGCACGATATATCCAACTCTTCCGAGTGACGCGCCGAACAGTGTGAAGACGTTGGCGAAGGTGATCGCACCGACGAAGATCAGCACGCTGATCGCAGTCGCGACCCGCGTGAGGCGCAGCGACAGCGCCATCGCCAGCGCCGCCACCACGAGCGCGCCAGCCGCGCAGGCGAGCCCCGCCCAGACGGCCGCCCCCAGCGAAACTCCATTCCTGAGATGCAACAGGTAGGCACTCGCGGTCAGCACCACCGCACCCGTCAGGTAGGCGATCCCGAGCGCGCCCGTCAGGCGGGCGAGCGCAAACTCGCCGCGCCGCACGGGGCGGGCCAGGACCAGATTGGCCGAGCCGTCGAAAACCGTTTCGGCGAGATGATCCGAGGCCAACAAACCCGCGAGCACGATCACCCAGAGGGCCAACATGGTGAAGATCAGCATTCCCGACCAACCCGAGATTTCGCCGGGCGCGACGGATACGCCGTTCTGGACGACCTGGCTCGAGCCCGAGCAGGAAGTGCAGCTATCGACCACCAGCAGCGAGAGCAGCGCGAAGACCGCGATGATCGGCACGATCCGCCGCCGCATCGCATCGCGAAACGCCTCGCCGGCGAGCACGGCAAAGACCTGGGTCGTGGCGGGCCTCATTTTCGCACCAGGCGCACGAACGCATCCTCGAGGGTCTCCCCCTCTTGCACGATCTCGTCGAGCGCGCCCCTGGCCGCGAGCGTTCCCTCGTCGATGATCGCGACCTGATCGCAGGTGCGCTCGACCTCCGAGAGCAGATGCGAGCTGACGAGTACCGAGCAGCCTCGCTCACGCGCCGCGAGGATCCAGTCTCGTGCGTCGCGAACGCCGATCGGATCCAGGCCGGACGTGGGCTCGTCGAGGATCAGCAGCTTCGGCCTGGCGAGAAAGGCCTGCGCAAAACCGACGCGCTGATTCAATCCCTTCGAGAGCGCGCCGATTCGATCGGATGCCCGCGCGGCCAGGCCGGTCTGCTCGAGCACGGCCTCGACGTCGCGATCGAGTTCCGCTCCTCGCAAGCCCGCGAGGGCTGCGTGATGCCTCAAGAAGGAGTGCACCTTCGTGCGGCCCGGCAGCGTCAAGCGCTCGGGGAGGTAGGCGATGCCGACCCGGGAGGCCGGATCGCGAGGCGACATCCCCTGCAGGCGCACCGTCCCCGCACTGGGCCTGCTGAACCCGAGCAGGATGCGCAGGGCGCTGGTCTTGCCGGCGCCGTTCGGCCCCAGCAGGCCGAGCGCCGAACCCTGCGGGAGCGCAAGGTCGACGTCGCGCAGCGCGTAGCGTCGGCCGTAGCGTTTGGAGACACCGATCAGTTCTAGCGCGACCGCTGTCACGGCGACCGTTTAGCTACCGGATCGGCGACGTACAGTCTTGACACCACCCAGCGCCTTGAACTGCACGACCCGGCGCAGGGTCGAGTTGGCGACCGCTGAACTCGCTGTCGAAAGCGCTTGTTTGAGCGCTTCGAAATCGCCGGACTGTTGAAAAGCCTCGACGGCGTCGATCTCGCTGCGGGAGGGGCGCTTGGGGACCCGCGGGCCGCGCGAGGTATCCGCCTCGTAGTCGCGCTGGAACGCCTCGGGGCTGAATCCGCGCCTTTCGAGCACGCGCTTCACTTTGGGCGCGGCGAGCACCTTGGACCAGAATTCCTCGGGAGTCTTCCCGCCAGCGTTACGTTTGGAAACAGCCATATCACTCCCTGTTCACTTCCTGATGGAAGCATTGACACTGCATTTACGCGATGTGCTCTAACTGCGCGTTAAAAAACTCGGCTTTTATCCCTGCCAATACGCAGCTTGGGGAAGATCGATCGACCTCCGTTAAGGCGCATACTATCGCAAAGTATTCGACTGCGGCAAATTGCGAATGCGACGCTGGTGATATTGCCGCGCTTCGATAGTCTGTAGCGTCCCGCTCGACATCCCCAGCTCGACAGCGGCCCACAGAGGACGAATGGCCAAATCCAGCCGAATGCGATGGAAGCACATCCTACCCTGGATCGTGTCAGTCGGACTCCTCCTCTACGTGTTCAACGTAGCGACCGACTGGGATCGCCTGCGCGCCGCGACCGAGCGGGCGCCGTCACTGCCGCTCTTTCTCGCCTTCACGATCGCCGACCGCATCGCGTTCTTCATCGTCTGGGCGCTGCTGCAAGCGGCGGCGCTGCGACGCTTCGTCGCGCACGTCCCCGTCCGCTCGATCGTCGCGATTCGCGGCGGTTCGGAATTGCTCCGGGCCGTCAGCAACCCCCTCTCGGACGGCGCTTTCTTTCTCGGCCTGCGGGAACTCACGGGAGGCAGACTCGAGGCCGTTTTCGCGGCGGCACTGGTTCCGGCGATCTGTCATTTCCTGGTACTCGCGCTTCAGGTGACGCTGACGCTGCCATTTCTGCCGGGCAGCTTCGACGCGAATCGCGACGTATTCATAGCGGCCGGAATCACCTGGGTGATCGTCCTCGCGCTGGCGATCGGCGCGCGGATGTCGACGACGGGTTCGTCCCGGATTCCCGGCGCCAAGCGGGTCCGACACTGGCTCGAGCGATTTCCGCTTCGCGAGATTCGACCGTTCTTCCTGGGCTTCCTCGCCTTCACGGTCTTCGACGTCGCCATCCAGGGCCTCGCGTCGCGCGCGTTCGGGGTGGAAATCGCTTGGACGGCACTCGCCGCTCGCATCCCACTGCTCTATCTGGCGCTCGTGACCCCGAGCCTCGGAAATTTCGGCACCCGAGAACTCGCCTGGGCCGGCCTGTTCTCCGAATTCGGCTCGCGGGATGCGCTGATCGCCTACGCGTTCGCGGTCAATTCCGTCTTCCTGATCCTGAACGTCCTGATCGGCACCCTCTTCATCAAGCGCGCGCTCGAGCTCGTTGGAGAAGTCCGCCGAGCCCGAAAAGCCGGCGAACCGGCGCCCGCTCCGCTGCTCCGAGACCCCGCCGAAGGCTAAATCGGGCCGATTCCGGGCCATTCAATGCGCGAACAGCGCAATCCGTGTAGGATACGCACGCGCCTCGATGCGATTGGCGCCCCCAATAGAACCGCTCCCTCCAGCGGTAGAAACCAAGTGGGAAGTTTGTATGGCCAGAAAAAGGAGCCGGACGGCGGTTCTCAAGCGGCAGCGAGAAGTCAAGAAGTCGGAAAAGCAGGCGCTGAAGCGAGAGAAGCGCGAATTCCGCAAAGAGGCGCCGGGGCACGAGGCGGTCGCCACGCGCGACGATCTGGCCGGCTACGGATTCATCACCGACGAAACCGAAGAGCCCAACGAGTCGGAAAACGGCTCCAAGAGATGACGCATCCATGGCCGACGAAAGACTGATTGCGGTTTTCATCGACTACGAGAATCTCGCGATTGGCGTTCGCAAGATGCGCAACGGCAACTTCAAGATCGACCTCGTATTGCGGCGCCTGCTCGAAAAGGGCCGGATCGTCTACAAGCGCGCCTATTGCGACTGGAGCGGCTACCGCACCGCAGTCCGCGAATTTCACGGCCATGGGATCGAGATGGTCGACATCCCGCAGACCAAGGCCAGCGGGAAGAACAGCGCCGACATCCGCATGGTCGTCGATGCGCTCGACCTCTGTTACCAGAAGCCCCACATCGACACCTTCGCGCTGATCTCGGGCGACAGCGACTTCTCTCCCCTCGCCGCCAAGCTCAAGGAGAACGACCGTCAGGTGATCGGATGCGGGGTCAAGAGTTCCACATCGGACCTGCTGATCGGAAGCAGTGACGAATTCATCTACTACGACGACCTGATTCGCGTCGCCGAAAAATCCGAAAGACCGAAGAAGTCACAGACGAAGAAGGTGACGCCGGCCGTGGCCAAACGCGAAGACGCCACGGAAAAGATCGTGCAGATCGTGCGCTCCCTGGAACGGGATTACGACACGGTCTGGGGCTCGATGGTGAAGCAGACGATCCGGCGCGTGTTCCCGGGCTTCAATGAGGAGTATTTCGGCCACCAGAGTTTCGCGGAAGCGCTCGAAGCGGTCGAAAAAGCCGGCGAGATCGATCTCGAATACGACGAAAATCGCGGCAATTACATCGTCCGAACCAAGCGCTCCTGAGCGCGCGCGAGTCCGCATCGTTCATGATCCCTCGTCGCGAGGGCGCAGAACTCCTCGCGAATAACCCCGGCTAGAGGCGCCGCCAGAGCCGCGCCCCGAAGAACGCGGCCACCCCGAGAAACAGCAGGATGGGCCCCCACCCGCCGATGGATGGAGGCATCGCGCCGCCGTATCCCAGTGAGCGCGAAACGCCCGTCAACAGGATGTAGCCGATGCCGACGACGGCGCTCAGCAACAGCGTCTGCGCGGGTCCCGGAAACGGCGGCCCACCCACTGCGAAGAACAGCAGCAGCGCGGGGAGCACGATGCAGGCCATCGGCTGGGCGAGCTTGACGTGATAGTCGACCTTCAGCGGCCTCGGGTCCACATTGTCGCTCTCGGCTTCTTCGATCAGCCCGAGCAGATCCCCGACACTGAGATGCATCGTGTCGACCTCGGCGGGCAGCGCCTCGCCCAGATTGACGAAATTGGGGGGCGGCATCTCGCGCACCGCGCCCTCGGAGACGTCGATGCGAGCCGGATCCCGCAAGAGCCACCAGCCGTTGCCGACGTGACGCGCCGAACTCGCGTCGATCCGCTTTACCGGCAGGCGATCTTCACCGATCTCGTAGATCGACAGGGCCGACGCCGAGCCGCGATCGGGATCGAAGCGATCCGCCTCGAGCACCTTGTTTCCCAACCGATACCAGACGGCGTTCTTGCGCCGCTCCTCGAGCAGCTGGGCGTACTGGCCCTTGATTTCGGAGCGCTTGAGTTCGTCCGCGAGCGCGTTCGCGCGCGGCACCAACACGTTGTTGAGAATCGCATCCGCCGGAACGACCATGGCCGAAATGAACAGCACCGGCAGCAACGCGCTCGGAGCGGGAATGCCACAAGACCGCATGCCGATCAGCTCTCCTTCGACGGCGAGCAGACTGACGGTCAGCGCGGTTGCGACCAGCAGCGCCATCGGGATGACGCGCGAAGCCAGCAGAACCACCCGCGCGCCGTAGAAACGCAGCACTTCGATTCCGGTTGCGCGGTATTGGCTGAACCACGAGAGCCGATCCATGATGTCGATCAGCAGGTAGGCGACCAGCAGGATCGCGAACGAGAGCAGCGCCAGGCGGATGAATCGGCCGGCGATATAACGCGGTAGCGGATAGCGCCGCGGGCTGCGCTCGCGGGCCTTCGGGCTCGCCGCGCGGCGGTGTCGCTGCTGCGGCCGATCGAAGGAGCGGCCGAGAACACTCTCTCGCCGGGCTCGCACGATCAACACAGCCGCGAGAAGCATCAAGACCGCGTTGGGCAGCCAGACCGCCGCCTCGATTCCGATCAGCCCGCTCTGGGCCAGACCCTCTCCGAGTTGAATCAGTCCGTAGTAGGAAATCGTGCACAACAGACCGAGCACACCGCCCGCAGCTCTCGAAAAGTTGGTGCGAAACAAAAAGATGGGAACCGCGAGAACGCCGAAGATCAGCGTCGCGAACGGCATCGCGAAGCGGCGGTGCAATTCGATCGCGGGTCTCGAGAGCTGCCGCTTGTTGGCGGGCACGAAGCTGCGGGCGCGCTCCGCGAGGTCCGCGAGCGAAAGCCCGGAGAGCTTGTCCTCGGCGCTGCGCAGGATCTCGTCGCTCTCGGGCAGGTTCGTCGAGAGTTCGTCGAACGCGAGCGTCTTCGGCCCCTGCTTCGAGGACAGGACGACGCGCCCGTCCTGGAGTGAGATATTCGTGACACCGTTTTCACGCGTATCGATCCGGCCGTGACGCGCGAAGATCGTCTGACCGACGTCGGGCATCCACAGCAGGATCCCGCTCATGCGATCGCCCCGCGCGTTGACCTCGCGCGCTTCGAGGCGCCAATCGCCGAAGCGGGTCACGATCCCCTGTTGAATTTGCGACCAGGGCTTTTCGATCGAGATCTCGACGAACACCTGATCGAGCGCGCGACTGGTCCAGGGCGCGACGGACAGCGAAAGCCCGGCGGACACGACGGTCATCGCGCTCGCGAATGCGACGAAAGGCCAGACCAGCCGCGCGGCCGTGACGCCCGAAGCCTCGAGGGCGAGAATCTCGAGATCGGCGCCCATGCGTCCGAGCGCCACCAGGCAACCCACCAGCACCGAGAACGGGAGCATCAGCGCCGCGGTCGGTACCGCCTGATAGAAGGCGATCAGGCTGACGGTTCCCCCGCTCAAACCGCGGTTGACGAAGAGATCCGAGAGCCCGAGCAGATTCTGGGTCAGTACGACCGCCGTCAAGCCGAAGAGCGCGAAGAGCGTCGGCGTGAGCGCGTCTTTGGCGACGAGCCGATATAGGGTCAAACCCGGACGGCGGTGAACCGGCGGAGCGGACGCCACACGGGATCCATTCGGCGAGTTCGCCCTCGGGGGACGCCCGGCTTTTACCGCCGACGGACCTGGACTACAGTTCGGGCTCTCCCCCATATGCACGAAATCCTAGGCCTCCGGAGTGGCCGAAGGCAATGACCTGCTTTAGATGAGAGGCAGCCAAACCCCATGAGAGCAATCGTACTCAGCGCAGGACAGGGCAAACGCTTGCTGCCGTTGACGGCAACGAGACCGAAATGTCTGCTCGACGTCGGCGATGATCAATCCGTATTGGACGTCCAGCTCGGGGCCCTCGCCCGCTGTGGTATCGAGCATACCACCGTACTCGTCGGCTTCGGAGCCGACCACGTAGATCACGACCTGGCGGTTGCGAGCTTCGGCGAGATGGAAGTCTCGACGCTCTACAACCCCTTCTATGCGATCACCGACAACCTCGCGACCTGTTGGGTCGCGCGCGTCGCAATGACCGACGATTTCATCCTCTTGAACGGGGATACGCTGTTCGAAGACGAGCTGCTGCGTCAGGTTATCGACGCCCCGGACTCTCCGATCGCGGTCACGATCGATCGAAAGCCCGAGTACGACGACGACGACATGAAGGTCACGCTCGGCGCCGATTGCCGCCTGGCCGCAATCGGCAAGCGGCTTCCGCTCCACACCGTCGATGGCGAGTCGATCGGGATGCTTCGCTTCCAGGGAAGCGGCGTGCAGACCTACACCGATGCATTGAATCTCGCGATGCGCCAACCGGAGTCGCTGAGCAACTGGTACCTCTCCGTGGTAAACGAACTCGCCCAGAAGATCGAAGTTCAAACCACTTCGATCGAAGGGCTCTGGTGGGCGGAAATCGATTCGCCCGAAGACCTCGCCGCCGTGCGCGGACACTTCCTGCAACCCGACAACCGTCCGAATCCCTCGAAGTCGACAGACCGACCGGTCGGTTCCAGATCGGGTCGCTAGGAATCGCGAGCGGCACGCTTCCAGCGCGAGGCCGGCGGGCGGGTTCGGATCGGGCGAGCGCTCTCGACCCCGGGGGGAGTCGCCTCGCGATCTGCCGGGGCGGATAGGCTATAGGGCCAACGGTGAGAATCATCCGCTACTTCGCCAGCCGCTACCGCGCGCAGAGCGCGCTGGTGCTGTTCTGCATCGTGCTCGCGGGCGCGCTCGACGGCGTCGGACTCTCGGCCGCGCTTCCCGTCTTTCAGATGGCGTTGGGTGAAGCGTCGGGCGAAGCAGCCGGCGAAAAGTCGGCGCTCGACGAGATGGTCGGGGGCGCCTTCGAAGCCATCGGGTTCGAACCCTCGCTCTCCGTGTTGTTGCCGATCATCGTCATCCTCTATTGGCTGAAGGCCGGCGTCGTGCTCTATTCGAAACGCCAGGTCGGTTACACGGTCGCCCACGTCGCCACCGACTTGCGGCTCGAAATGCTGCAGGCGCTGATGTCCGCGCGCTGGAGCCACTTCACCCGGCTGCGCACGGGCGGCGCCGCCAACGCGCTCGCCACCGAAGCCCAGCGCGCTTCGACGAGCTACGAGCACATGGCCATGGTCTGCGGCCACTTGATCGAGTGCCTGGTCTACCTCGGGCTGGCGCTGACGATTTCGATTCCGATCACGATCGGCGCCGCGGTCGCCGCGCTCGTGAGCCTCGGCGGACTTCACGCGCTGGTCAGCATGTCCGGTAGAGCCGGCAGAAAACAGACCCTGTTCTTGAAATCCCTGCTCACCCAGGTCACCGACAGTCTCCAGGCGGTGAAACTGCTCAAGGCGACCGGGCGCGAACCCCTGATCGAACCGCTGCTCGAAAGCGACACGGCTCAACTCAACAAGGCGCTGCGCAAGCGCGTCTTCAGCCGCGAAGCGCTGCGCTCGATGCAAGAGCCGGTTCTCGTCACGTCCGTCTGCATCTTGTTCTTCATCGTCGGGATCATCGGAACTTCCGCAGCGGAAATGGCCCTGCTTCTCTTTCTCTTCGTCAGGACGAATACCAGCTCCAACAAGATGCAGCGCCGCTTCCAGCAGTCGATCTCCGAGGCGAGCGCGCTGTGGTCGATGCGCGAGATGATCGACGCCGCCATCGCCGATCGCGAGACGATGACCACCGGCGCCACGCCGACCTTGAAGCAAGGCCTGGAAGTTCGAGACGTTCGGGTCGCCCACGACGGTGCGGTCGTACTCGACGGCCTCTCGTTTTCGGTTCCGGCCGGAAAGATCACGGCCATCGTGGGCGATTCGGGAGCGGGCAAGACGACCACGGCGGATCTCATCATGGGATTGATGCGACCCGACGCCGGCGACGTCTACATCGACGGGGTATCGATCGGAAAGGTCGACCTGCACGCCTGGCGGCAGCTGATCGGATACGTGCCCCAGGAAACCCTGATGCTGCACGACAGCGTGGCCAAGAACGTGAGCCTGGGCGATCCGAGCCTGACGCTGGATGACACCGAACGCGCGCTCCGAGATGCCGGCGCGTGGGAATTCGTTTCGGAACTTCCGGGGGGTGTCGAGTGCTCGGTGGGCGAGCGCGGCATGCGACTCTCGGGCGGCCAGCGGCAACGGATCGCGATCGCGCGCGCGCTGGTTCACGGTGCCCAGCTGCTGGTCTTCGACGAGGCGACGACGGCCCTGGATCCGCAAAGCGAGGCCTTCGTGCTGTCGGCGATCGAAGCGCTGCGCGGGCGCGCGACCGTGCTCGCGATTTCGCACCAACCCGCACTGATGGGCGTGGCCGACCGGATCTACCGAATCGCCGACGGAAAATGCACGGAGATCGACGCTCCCGGCCGCTCCGATCGCGCCGCATCCTGACCCCCTCGGAGCTTCGGAGAGGCCGCTGTCCATGAACGGGTTCAACTCACTCGTACTCGCAGGGCGCCGCGACTCGGAAAACCCGTTCGCACAGCTCCAGGGCGATACCCACCGAGCCCTGCTCGACGTGGTCGGGGTGCCGATGTTGCTGCGCGTCGTTCGCAGTCTGCGCGCTTCGAAGAGCGTCGATCGCATCCAGGTGAGCATCGACGACCCGGACGCCTTCGAAGCCGTCGCCGAACTCCGCGAGCTCGAGGCCCGCGGCGAACTCAGCTGCCACGCGAGCCTGCCGTCGCCGAGCCGCAGCGTGCGAGACGCGCTGACCGACGGCTGGCTCGGAGACCGGGTATTCGTCACCACGGCGGATCACGCGCTGTTGACGCCCGAAATCGTCGACCACTTCGCGGCCTGCGCCGATGCATCGGACGCCGACCTGGTCGTGGGAGTCGTGGCTGAATCGGCACTTCGAGCCGCCTATCCCGCGACCACCCGCACCTATCTGCGATTTCGCGACGGCGGCTACTCGGGCGCCAACCTGTTCGCATTTCGATCGCAGCGAGCGCTGCGCGCAGCCGAATTCTGGGTGAAGGCGGAGAGTTTTCGCAAGCAACCCTGGAAACTGGCGCGCGCCTTCGGCCCGACCACCCTGCTGCTCTTCGCGCTGCGCCGACTCAGCCTGGACGAAGCGCTCGAGCGCGCATCCCGCGCAATCGGCTGCCGAATCCGCGCGGTGTCGCTGCCCTATGCGGAAGCCGCGATCGACGTCGATCGACCGTCGGACCTCGATCTGGTCTCGCAGATCTTGTCGGCGCGAGGCGAAACCGCGGGCTGAGCGCACGGGCGCAGTCCGCTGCGGCCGCTCCCGGACGGGATTCCGTCAACCCACCAGTACCCGCTCGTCCTCGGCGCGAAATCGACCCGAGTCGCGATCGTAGCCGCGGATCCGCAGCGAAATCCGAAACCGCGGGCCGTCGCCTGCGCCGTTTCGCTCGATTTCGTAGATGTGGTACTGGGCGCGGCGCTCGGGCCTCTGCCCGAAGTCGGACGCCGACCGCACGCCGACGACCGGGATCGCGCCGTCGGGTCCGGCGAGTTCTTCGATCAAGGTGCGGTGATTGTGCCCGTGCACGACGAGGTCGGCACCTGCGCGAGTGATCACATTGCGCAGCGACTCCGCATCCCTCAACCAGCGACGCGAGTGCGTGGCACCCACAGTGACCGGATGGTGGATCGAAATCACCCGACATAGATCGCGTTCGGCGAGGCCCCGAAGCGTGCGCTCGAGGCGATCGAGCTGGGCGTCGCCCAGGGTTCCGCTCGCATCGAACAGCCGCGTCGGCAGTGCGGAACACAGCCCGACCACGGCCAGCGGCCCGCGAATCCGCAGCGTGGGAAACCGGTCGCGCGGATCGGAAGTCTCCGCGGCGGATTCCACTGCGTCGGATTCGAAATATTCCGACCAGAGGTTCCACGATCTCGCCCGCGCGACGCGCACGTAGGCGTCGTGGTTTCCCGGCACGATCGAGACATCCCGCGCATCGCCGAGCCGCTTCAACCCCTCTCGCGCGGCGCTGAACTCGGAAACGAGTGAGAGGTTCGTCAAGTCGCCGGTCACCACCAGGTGATCGATGGGCGCGCGGTGCAGATCTTCCAGCAACGCGTCGAGGACCGAAGTGCGGTGATAGTGCCGACGGCGAATCTGCCAGGAAAGCCAGCCGAAGAACCGCTTGTTGAGCAGCTGGAGCGGATTTCTGACCACGACGGGCGTCGCGTGAAGATCCGATAGATGCCCCAACGAAAACACGGGCCTTCCCCTCTCACCAATCAACGGGGTTTTCCCCTCAGCGGACTGGGCGGCAAGGCTAACCCAGCTGCTGGCGCTGTGATACTCTCGGCCGCCGCTCGCGCTATTTCCCTCGAAGACCGGCGGATTCAGATGCCACAGTACCCCGCTGCCAGCGCCCCTTCGGCGTGGATCGTCGAAAACGAGAGCGCCCGAGAGATCGAGATCTGGTCGCTCACCACTTCTGAGCGCCACCGCCGCCTGCTCGCGAGAGCCGGTTGCGAATCCATCGACTCGCTCGGCGCGAGCGAAGAACCGGACGCTCTGCGCACGCCCAGCGTGATGATCGTGCGATCCGACGCGATTCTCGACGAGCGGCTGATCAAAGGCCTGTTCGCGGCCCGCAATACGATCCTCGTCGCAAACCGCAAACGACACGCCGGTTGGGGAGGCGCGGTCGCGGCACACGTCGACAGCGAGCACGCCGCCGAAGCCCTGCGCAGCCTGCGGCGGGCCGCGGAAGGCGAGCAGCCGAGCGAGGCGGAGGCACACGCGAGCGGCATCCGGCTCGTCGCAGCGAGCGATCTCGCGCCCGCCTATTCGGCGCAGCTGCGCAAATACGACCCGCCGTACATCTACCCCGCGCGCGCGGAAAGGATCCGCGAGGTCGAAGACCGCATCTTCGATTCGTCCTACAAGGGCGCCACCGACCTCGTCACGAAGTGGCTCTGGCCGCGCCCGGCGGCGGCCGTCGTGCGCGTGCTCGCGCGCGCCCAGGTCCAACCGAATACGGTGACGGCGCTGAGTTGGGTGCTCGCAGTGGTCGCGGGGGTGCTCTTCTGGAAGGGCTCGTTCGCGCTGGGATTGCTGTGCGGCTGGTTGATGACGTTTCTCGACACCGTCGACGGCAAACTCGCGCGCGTCACGTTGCCCTCCAGCCCCTTCGGGCACATCTTCGACCACGCGCTCGACCTGATCCACCCACCGCTCTGGTACCTCGCCTGGGGGATCGGCGCGACGGGAGGCGTCGACGCCGCCACGATCGTGGTGATCGCGGGCTATCTGATCGGGCGAGGGCTCGAGGGCATCTTCATCCTCGCGTTCGAGATCGAAACCCACTGCTGGCGGCCGATCGATACGCTCTTCCGCACGATCACGGCCCGCCGCAATCCGAACCTGCTGCTGCTCACCGTGGGGGCGCTCGGCGGGCGACCCGACCTCGGGATGGTGATGGTCGCGATCTGGACCGTCGTCTGCATGGGATTTCACATCGAGCGCATCCTGCAAGCGCTGTTCGAAAAATCTCGCGGAATTCGAATCGAAGCCTGGGACGAGACGTCTGAATCGAAGCCGGAGCAGCAACCGGCCGAATCGCAGCGGAATCTCGAGGGTCTCGATTGAGTTTGCAACCGAGCGCACCAGAAAACGAGCGAAAGCCGCGTCGAAGGCGATGGCCGGCCCGCGGATTTGCGCTCGCCGTCCTGCTCGCACCGCTGGCCGCGATGGCGTTCGAACGCGGCGACCGGCTGTCGCATCTCGGCGACAGCGACACCGCGTCCGAGTACTGGCACATCGTCGCCCACTTCGACTCGGGCCATCACCTCTTCGCCCGCTTCCTGATCACCAACGAAGGCCCCGGCGATCGAACCGCGATCGCGACCTGGTTGCTCCTCGATCCGAACGGAAAGCGCACCGATTTCCGCAACGGCCGGCGCGAGAAACGCTGGACGCTGAGCCCGGAGGGAGATCGGATCGAGATCGGATCGAGCATCTTCGATCGAAGCGCGGCGCCGCACCGGCTCGAATACGACAGCACCAAACGCGGCATCCGCGTCGCGTTTGAATACGCGCCGAAAGGACCGATCGGATGGCCCGAATCCGCGGACGATCGCTACCCGTTCGACCTGCTGGAATTGGAAACGCCGGTGACGGGAACCATCTGGCTCGAGGGGATGGCCGAGACCGCTTCGGTGCGTGGAACGATTTCGATCAGCCACACCTGGATGGACCAAAACGAGGCGGATCTCGCGCTGCGGAGAATCGAATTCTCGTCCACGGGCGGCGCCGAGCCGGCCCTCTACCTCTCGGAGCGGCTCGCGCCGTCCGGCGAGCGCGAGGGCTGGCTGGCAGTCGTGCGCGATGGCAAATTGCTTTATCAAACCGGTGACTTCGAGCTGGATTGGGCCGATCCGCCGAATCCGAATAGTGGGGATTACCCTACACCTACGGAGCTGCGAATCCGCGGCACCGGACTCGACGGGGTGATTCAGACGGGCCCGAGATTGGCCGATATCAATCCACTGGAGGCCATCCCCCAACCGTTCAGATTCCTGTTATCATTCAAGCTGCGCCCGCACCGAGTGTGGGCGCGCGCGTCGTTTGAGGTCAGACTGCTGGTGGGGCAGGACACCCCGGGAACGGTACTGAAGGGCTCTGGCATCACGACGGTCACATACACCAACCCCTCCCCCCGAAAGTGACGCAAACCGGAAACTAGGATCTTAGGAGCTTAGTCCGTGCGAATTGGCTTATTGAACAATCTCCGCGCCGGCCGGAGCAATCCGCAGGTCAGGCGAATCCTGCAGATGCTGAAGGATTATCCGGAGGTCGCCCATATCGAGACGACGAGCGTCCGGGCCGTTCCCGAAGCCCTGGCGAGCCTCGCGCGTCAAGACATCGAGCTGCTCGCGGTCAACGGGGGCGATGGCACACTGCAGTACACGCTGACACAGATGTTGACCACCGATGATTTCCCGAGCATCCCGATGGTGGCGCCGCTGCGGGGTGGACGCACGAACATGACCGCGATGGATATCGGCGCGCGTCGCAACCCCGCCGTGGGATTGAAGCGCCTGCTGGACAGCATCCGGGCGGGGCGACTCGAAGACCACCTGGTGGACCGCCCGCTGCTGCGCGTCGAGACGCTGCGCGACCGCAGGGTCCACTTCGGCTTCTTCTTCGGCGCCGGCATGATCCATCGCGCGATCGATCTCACCCACAACCTCTTTCCTAGCGGCAAGAGCCAGGGCTCCCTCGGCGCGGGTGTGGTGACTGCGGGCCTGGTCGCGCGTGCGATCCTCGGGCGCCTCGACGGTGTGCTCACGCCCGACAAGGCCCAGATCCTGCTCGACGGCGAACTGATGGACGGCGGAGAATTCACGCTGCTGATCGCTTCGAGCCTGCAGCGCCTGTTCCTCAAGCTCGACCCGTTCTGGGGGCAGGAGAAAGCGCCGGTTCGGTTCACTTCGGTGGCCAGCGGCGCCAAGCGCATCGCGCTGGCTGCTCCGGGCGCCCTCTACGGCAAGCCCCCCGCGTTCGTGAAGACGGAACCGGGCTATACGAGCCGCAATGCCAAGGAAGTCGAACTCCGGCTCGACGCCGGATTTACCGTCGACGGAGAGATCATCCCGCCGCGGAGCGGAGAAATCGTCCGCATCACCGGCGACCGGCGGATCCGCTTCGTTCGCGCCTGAGGCATCGGTGGGCGCGCCGGCCCCCGATCTCGAGCAACTCGTCAGAGGCGAGCTCCTCCAACCCGCACCCGCCGCAGCGGCGCAGCTGACGGCTGAGATCCTGCGACGGCACGGCAGCGCTGTCGCGGCCGTCCTCTTCTACGGCTCCTGCCTGCGCCGAGCAACCAGCGAGGGGGTGCTCGACTTCTACGTACTCGTCGATGCGTACCGCGACGCCTACCGCTCGCGCGCGCTCGCATGGGCCAACGCGGCGCTGCCGCCAAACGTCTTCTACCTGGAGATCGATTCGGCGTGCGGACCGCTGCGCTGCAAGTACGCGGTCGTCTCGCTGCGCGACTTCGCGCGCAGCGCGAGGCCCGGCGGGCTGCGCTCGGGGATCTGGGCGCGCTTCTGTCAACCCGCGCTGGCCGTTCATCTGCGCGATGGCGCCGTGCGCGAGGCGGTGGTCGACGCCGTTGCGGTAGCGACCGTCACGGCGGTCGCTCGAAGCCTCTACGAACTTGCCGGCGAGAGCGACTCGGCTCGGCCCGGCGGGCCGATCCGATTTGCGACCGCCGGTCTCTGGTTGCGGGTGCTGCGGGGAACCTATTCGGCAGAGCTTCGGCCCGAGGCGCCCGGAACCATCCAGAGCATCTACGAAGCGGATCCCGAGCGGTACGACCGCGCGGCGCGGGCCGTGCTCGCGAGAATGGGGGCTGAGGTGCGCGACGCGGGTGGCGAGATCGAAGCCACCCTACCCGCCGACCCGAAGCCGTGGGCGAGGCGGGGTTGGGGCCGGCTGCGCCCGTTGGCCAAGCTGGTCTACGCCATGCAGTTGCTCAAGACCGCCGCGACGTTTGGCGACTGGCTGCCCTACGCGCTCTGGAAGCTGGAGCGGCACACGGGGAAGAAGATCGTCCCGAGCGAGCGGCAGCGCCGCTACCCGTTCATCTTCGGCTGGCCTCTGCTGCTCAGAGTTCTCTGGCGGCGGGACTTGCGCTGAAAGTCTGCCGATGCGGGGCCGCCGCGTTTCGCCAGAGCCCGCGGAGCGTGTCGATGCCATCCCTCACCGTCGCGCGGTAGGGCGCATTCTGCGGCAACTCGGCGATCAGCCGCCGGTGAACGAGCCCCAGGCTGTGGTAGGGGACGAACGGCAGGTAGTGGTGCAGCGCGTGATAACGCAGCCCGACCGGTGCGACCAGACCCGTGAGCAGCGACCAACCCCGCAGATTGATCGAGTCGAGCAGCTGCGCCTCGGTGTCCATCGGCTCGCCCTCGTTCTGGTAGCCGTGTGCGACGAGCGTTCGCACCTGATTCACCCCGAGAACCCCACCGCCGACGATGCACCACTGGACGACCCATTCGATCGGGATCCAACCCGCCAGCACCGCACCGAACACCGCCCAGACGAATGCGGCGGCGCCCGCCTCCTGCGCATCCCAGCGCCTGCGCTGTTCGCCCTTGGGCATCGGGCGGACGTAGTGGGCGTTGATCGCGAGCGTGGAGAGCTTGCTGACGACGAAGCGCCGCATCCGCGGGAACACTCGGGACAGCGGACCGATGACGCCCCAACGCAGCGGCAGCGCGAGTGGAACCAGCGCCGCCATCAGTACGAAGGCCGCGATCCGCGGTCGGCTCCAGTGGGCGATCGGCGCGTACTCGGGATCGTCATGGGTTCCGAAAGCCGTCCGCTTGTGGTGATCCATGTGCGAGCCGACATACATCAGGCTCGGGATCATGAACGGAATGCCTACGATGAGGTTCCAGACCAGCTCGAAGCCCGGGATCTGCCCGCGCTTGAGATGGGTGATTTCGTGGATGAACAGCGCGGCGCGCAGCAGCGCAAAGATTGCGACCGCGGTCGCAATCACGTGTAGCAGCGAACCAAAGCGCGCATTCGCGCCGATCACAAACGCCGCCCAGCCGATGAGCGCAGAAGTCAGCAGATCGCCCCAATAGATGAACCGGCTCGGCTCGAAGTCCGGCCCGATCTCCTTGACGATCTCTCCCGCGTTCAACGTCTGGCGCTGGCGTATTGGAGACGCAAGCGAAACGTCACTCATTGAGATCTCGATGCTCCTGATTGGTTTGGCTGGATGGCCGCCACCCCTTGGCAGCCCCTCTCCGATCCCCCTGGTCCAGCAACGGGCGAGAGTACCGCAATCAACTCGGCCTCAACACCGAAAAACACTGAAAGTGGGTCCTTTAAGACCCGCTCCGGAAGTGATGCCATCGGCCTCGCTCACCTGCTCCGCCAGGCCGAAGGCTCCCCTCTGGGTGGCCCGGGCAGCTCGGGATCGCGCGTCAGTCCTGCCGAGCTTCGACGCGGCGGGCGAGATCCAGCGCAAGCGCGACGTCGAAGACCACGCGATCGCCCACCTGGAGACCGATTTCGCCCAACCGGCCCCCCGCGGTCTCGATCGCAAACCCCGCGGGGACGCCGCCGCTGTCGTAGAGCCGCAACCTCGATTCGTACTCGCGCTGGCTCTCGCCGGGTCGGCGCGGCAGCTCCGGTCGCATCTCGTGGATCGCCAACACCTCGCCCGACGAGTCGAGGAACGCGACGTCGATCGGGATCGGACAATCTCGCATCACCATGGCCTGCGGCCGCTCGACCGCATTCACGAACAGCATGCCGCCGTTGGGGTCGATCGAGAGGCGGCCGGAAAGCCCCCGGTGGCGGGTGGCGCCGTCGAGCGCGAGTTCCAGCTCGAAGGGTTCGCCCGCCATCTCGACCCAGAGCGTTTCGGGCAGCTCGAGCGGCGCATCGGGCGCCGGCTCCGATTGGCTACAGGCGAGCGCAATCGCAGTCAGCAGGAAGAGGGTCGCGGCGCGGAAGTCGATCAAAGCGGGCCTCTCACTGATGGAACCGGGGAGTTCGATGTTAGGATCGATTGGCGAATTGCGAGAGTGGGGCAACCCTTGAAATCGTCCGTCCTGATCACCGGCGCGTCATCGGGCATCGGCGCCGCGGCCGCCGAGCGCCTGCTCGCGCGCGGCTTCGAGGTCTTCGGGACCAGTCGAGACCCGAGTTCGCTGGGCGCGGGCGCCCCGGCGATTCATTGGATCGCGATGGACGTCCGCAGCGAAGCGTCCGTGGCCGCGGGTTTCGCCGAGGTCGCGAAGCAGGTGGAGCGGCTCGACGCGATGGTCTGCAACGCGGGCTACGGGGTGTACGGCAGCGTCGAGGAACTCAGCATCGAGGACGCCCAGGCGCAGTTCGACACCAACTTTTTCGGCACGCTTCGAACCCTGCGCGCGGGGATACCCGGCATGCGCGAGGCGCGCCGCGGCCGCATCGCCATCGTGAGTTCGCTCGCCGCGCACGCGCCGATCCCGTTTCAGGCCCATTACTCGGCGAGCAAAGGCGCGATCGATGCGCTCGGCCTCGCGCTGCGCAACGAGCTGCACCCATTCGGCGTCAAGATCTGCCTGATCGAACCGGGCGACATCAACACGGACTTCAACGACGCGATGGATTTTGGCGACCACCGGGGCTCCGCGTACGGCGAGCGGATCCTGCGCTGCGAAGAGGTGATCCGCGAGTTGTTGCCAAAGGCGCCGGGGCCGGAAATCGTGGCGCGAACCATCGAGCGCGCGCTGACCGCTCGCTGGCCGAAGGTGCGCTACGCGGTGGGTCCCGATTCGCTGGGCACCGCGTTCGGCAGGCGCTTTCTACCCGATTCGCTCTTCTTGCGCTTCATCCGCTCTCACTTCGACATCTGAATCCAGTCGACTTGATTAGGTGTTGGAGGCGCGTCCGATTCGATACGCGCAACGTCGGCTACCCGCGAGAATGTATTCGACGCGCTCGACCGGGACCCCGCGCCCGAGCGAGGCCTTGAAGACCGAGAGTTCGTCTCGGCAGAGCGAAGGACAGACGGCGGCCGCGGCGCAGATCGGACAGTGATTTTCCACGAGCAGCAGCGTTCCGTCCCGCTGCTTCGACCATTCCGCCATGAAGCCCTCTGCGCGACGAAGCTTCGCGAGTGCGGCCACGCGTTTCTCGATCGGGGCATCGCGCGGGGGCAGGGCCTCTCGATAGCGCTTCAACTGGGCGCGCGTGCGCGCGGTGATGAGTCGGTCGAGTTCTTCGCCGCCAAAGGTGCGCTCCATCGCATCGATGAGTTCGATCGCGAGATCGGAATGCCCGTCCGGAAATTCCGCCTGGGCGCGCGGCGCGAGCCGCCAGACGCGTCGCGGCCTGCCGACCCGACAGCGCTCGTCGTCGAAGGCCACCAGTCCCTCTTCGGACAACCTCTGGAGCTGCTGGCGCACCGTCACGGGCGTGACGCGAATCCGGCTCGCGAGCGCCGAGGCGGTCTGCGGTCCCTCCCGCTTGAGGTGCAGCAGTAGCTGGTTTCGGGTGCGCCGCTTTGCATCCCGCGCCATTCGGCGAAGATACCCGTGCGATGCCCTTTCGCCACGAGAAGGTCGCGTAACATTCGATAGGTTCTCGTGGCACAGCGCTCTGGCACAGGCGTCCAGATCGATGGGTCGAATCGCCGGAACCCCCCGGGTGAGGAGTGACTTCGTTGCCGCCGAGTTCCGACGCAAAGAAACTCTCCGCACCCGGCAAGACCGTCTACGCGATCGGGGATCACACCGTCAACATCGTGATCTCTGCGGTCTCCCTGCTCTATTTGAAATTCCTGATCGACCACGGCGGATTGAGTCCGTACCTCGCGGGGCTCGTGATCTGGATCGCGCGCATCGTCGACGCGTTCACGGATCCGGGAATGGGGCGGCTCTCCGACTTGACGCGCTGGCGCAGCGGACGCAGGCGCCCCTATTTCTTGATCGGCGCCCTGCCCTTCGGATTCTTCTTCGCACTGATGTGGTGGAGTGTTCCCTTCAGCTCGGAGTACGCGCGATTCGCCTATTACGCGCTGGTCTTCGTCGGGCTGAGCCTCTCGATGACGTGCCTGTCCGTCCCCTACCTCGCGCTGATACCCGAGATGGCGACGGATTACGACGAGCGCACCTCGCTGAATACGTATCGCTCGGTTGCAGCCGTGCTCGGAACCCTCGCCGCGGTCGGAATGAAGTCGGTCGTCGACGCACTCGGGGGCGACGCCGCGGCCTGGAGCTACACGACGGCCGCAACCGCGGTATGGCTGGCCGCCCCCTGGTTTGCGGTTCACGCGGTGAGCTTCGAGCGCCCGATCGAAAGCCGCCACACGCCGCCGGGCTTCTTCGACGCCGCGCGCGCGCTCGCCACCCATCGCACCTATCAAATCCTGATGGCCCTCTACATTCTCGCGCGCGTCGCAGTCGATCTGATCGGCGCCATGTTGCTCTTCTACTTCGCGTATCTGATCGGGCGAGAAACGGACTTCGCGCCGACCCTGGCGCTCTTCCTCGCCATCGTGATCGCGTCGCTTCCGGTCTGGCTCGCGTTCGCCAAGAAGCGCGACAAGCGCACACTATTCATCGCGGGCGCGGCCTGGTGGGCCCTGATTCAAATTGCGCTCTACTTCGGCGATTCGAGTTGGCCGAGGTGGCTGTTGTTCACCGTGCCCCCTCTCGCGGCGATCGGATACGCGGTCGCGGAGCTGATGCCCTGGGCGATGCTCGGGGACGTGATCGACGAAGACGAACTCGAAACCGGCGAGCGCCGCGAAGGCATGTACGTCGGCTTCTTCACCTTCCTGCGCAAGATCGGCGGCGCGACCGCGGTGCTGCTGATGGCTGTCGCGCTGGAGCTTTCGGGTTTCGAGGGGGGACTCGATCGGTCCGAGCAATCCGAATCGGCCCTGTTTGCGATCCGCGCGATGACGTCACTCGTCCCGATGGGGATCCTGCTGCTCGCGATCGCGGTCGCGGTCCGCTATCCGCTGACCCGCGAAGCACACGCGAAGACCGTCGCAGAACTCGAGCGGCGGCGCAGTGCGCGGCGAGATGCAGACAGCGCGAACGGCGCCGCCTGACGCAACTCGGGGCTGTGCGCCTAGAGAGCGAGCGCGGCGGAGCGCAGGCCCTCTTCGACGAGTCGCCGAACCTTCGGGTGAGCGCGAAACGTCATATGCCCGCCCTGATACCACTCGATCCGCGGTCGATCCCAGTGTTCCCAGAGTCGGCCCGCCTGCTCGGGCGGCACGAGCCGGTCGGCGACCGCGGCGAATACGAAGCGGCGCTCGACGGGCAGTTGGGGTTTCAGCGCGAGAGGGGAAACCACCCGCATGATTTCGGCCATGTGCGCGCTATCGAGGCTCTCGAAACCCTTGCCGCCGATCGCAGACAGCAGACCGTGTCGAATCATCGCATCCGGAATATCGACGAGCGGGATACCCGCAATCGCGCACGCGAGACCGTCATCCAGGGTCGACAACAAGGCCGCGTTGTAGCCCCCCAGCGAGAGACCGAATACGCCGATCCGGCTATCCGACTGGGCGCGCACCCAACTGAGGATGCGCCGCATGTCCCAGACCGCCTGCGCCTCGGCGTGCGCGCAGTCGAGGATGTCGCCGACGAGAAAACCGTCCCCACTCCTGCGGCCGATCTTGCGCGCGCCGTGAAGCGGCAGAACCGGCAGCGCGAGATTCAATCCGAGTCCGTGGTGGAGCCAATCCGGCGGGAACGCGAGCAGGTCGATCCCCGCGAGGCCCATCTGGTAACCGTGAATGCAGACCAGCCAGGGCCGATTGGCGTCGCGGTGGCGCATCACCCAGGCGCGGGCGGTCCGATTGGCCCGATACGAGAGCCAGCGATCTCGCCCCGGCTCGTCCGCGTGGGGCTCGAAGTCGCTCTCGAAAGTGAGCTGTTCGTAATCGATCCCGCGCACATGAGCCCCGCGCAGCATCGGCGAATCCAACGCGGGCGGAGCGCCGTGGTAGCCGGCGGGTTTTTCGAACCAGCCCCTCTCTTCGAAGAGTTCGCGCGCGGCCGACATCTCGGCGTTGATGCGCGCCGCCTCGCCCCGCGCGGGAATCGGCAGGAAGGGCATCACCGACCCGAGCATCGCTTCGTCGGCGGCGATCTCCGCCGACAACCGCAGCGTCGGAATCGCCGCGGGCACGCCGTCGGCGGGGGGTTCCAGCAGCAGCGAGTGGTCGCCCGCCGCGGTGAAACTCCAGGCCGAAAGCCCCAGCAACAAAAGGCCCGTCCAGAAGCCCACCACAAAGAACGCCGGGAGCGCGATGAGCGCTCCGACCAGGCCACCCAACGCCGTATAGTGGGTGATCCGCCGATCGCCGGGCATGATCAGCTGCGCGACGCCCGATCCCACCAGGAGCAATCCCGGCAGCGCGGTCAACAGCGTGAAAAAGATCCCGTGTCCCGAGGCGATCCACAACCAGCTCAGTCCGGAAGCCAGCGGGAGCCAGACGGCTTTCGGGAAGCGGGATTGTTCGGACACGGAGCTCCTCCCTCTCGTGGGTCCCGCAACGCGCGCGAAGAGCAGACCCAGCGGCCCCATCCGACCGGGCTCCGGGCGGAACGATACCCTGCGGGGCTCGAATCGTCACGGTGTCGAGGCGCGCTCAGAAGAGAGCGAGGATCGTCTCGAAGGTGCTCGGGATCGCGTCGTAGATCAGCACGAACGACAGGAACAGGGGCACCGCATAGCGCAGCAGGTTTCGCCAGCTTCCAAACCAGGATGCACCCGATGTGCCCGCGCTCACTTCTTCGATCGGGCCGGCCATCACCCATCCCACGAAGATCGAGAGTGCCAGGCCGCCCCCGAGCAGCAGGATGTTGTTGGCGATCTGGTCGACGGCTCCGAGAATGTCCGTATTCCACGCAGATGGCGCACCGAGAGCCGTGATTGCAATGCCCAGCAAGATGCCCGCGCGACGGCGCGACCAGCCGAAATTGTCGATCGCGGAACTCACCACGACCTCCAGCAGCGAGATCGCGGATGTCAATGCGCCGACGATCAGGGCGGCGAAGAACAGGATGCCAATGCCCCGACCGACACCACCCATCTCGGCGAACGCCTTCGGGAGGGTGATGAAGAGCGCCCCGACCGTGCTCGCGCCGACATCGGCGGAGAGATCCAGCGCAAAGATCAAGGGGAACACCACCAATCCGGCGATGAAGGCGATGGCGATGTCGGCCCCGGCGATGATCCCCGCCGCTCTCGGCAAGTTGACGTCGCGGCCGAGATAGCTCGCGAAGGTGAGCAGCGCCCCCATGCCGAGACTGAGGCTGAAGAACGCCTGGCCGGTGGCGTCCTTGAGCACGTTGAGGGACAGCAGCTTCGAAAAATCGGGCGCGAGGTAATAGGCGTAGCCCGCGCTGGCGCCGCTCAAGGTCGCCGCGTACAGGGCGAGGCCCACGACGAGTGCAAACAGCAGCGGCATCAGCACCATCGAGGTTCGCTCGATGCCTCGGCTGACACCTCCGACGACGACGAAGATCGTGAGCGCCATGAACACCACGTGAAACGCGAAGGCGTCTGCGCCCGAGGCCACCTCGGCGAAATGCGCTGCGGCGTCGGGATCGAAGCCCGACGTGATCGCGGCCAGCCCGTAACGCACCGCCCAACCCGCGATCACCGCGTAGTAGGAGAGGATCAGGAGCCCGGTGACGACGAAGAGCAGGCCCAGCGGTTTCCAGCGCTGCCCCCCGTAATGCGCCAGCGCCTGGATCGGGCTCTTCTGCGATCCCCGGCCGAGAACGAGTTCGGCCAGCAGTACCGGCAACCCGACGACCAGGGTGGCCAGCAGGTAGAGAAAGACGAAGGCGGCGCCCCCATTCTCGGCGGCGAGGTAGGAGAAGCGCCACATGTTGCCGAGCCCGACTGCGGATCCGATCGCGGCCAGGACGAATCCGCGCTTGCTCGTCCACTGCTCTCTCGGAACACCGGCCATCGATACACTCCGTCACCGTTCGTTGCAGCCCAGGTGCCCAGGGGGGAGCTGCGCTAGGCGGCGGCGCGCGAATCGCAGCACGGCGATCATACACGGGTGGATCGAGAATCGCCCGGTTGGCTGGGCGCGACCCGGAATGGAGGTGCGCGGCGCCGCGCGGGCCCCGGCCGAAGGCCAACGCGCGGCAAAAGCCGCACTCGACCCGCGATGCGCGCCAAAAAGCGATACGATGCCCGGCAGTCATGGCCAGGAATTTCATGAGCGCAACCATCGAGCACCGCGCGAACGCAGCCGCGAATCGAAGCTGAACGAATCATGCCCCCCCGCACGCCTCGCTACCGACTCGATCCCGGCGTCCGACCCCAGCGAGTACACGTTCACGTCGAAGTCGATCCGCAAAAGAGCAGCGCGTTTCGCGGCGAAGTCGCGCTCGAGATCCAACTCGACAAGAGCCGCCGCGCCATCCGCCTTCACGCCGTCGAGCTGAGGGTGTCGAGACCGCGAATCGAAATTGCGGACCAGGTTCGCCGCGGGCGCGTGAAGCAGATCCCCGAGACCGGAATGATCGCGGTCGAGTTCGACAAAGCCGTGCCCGCAGGCCTGGCCGTGCTGCGCCTCGGCTTCGCGGGAAAGCTGCGCAAGGACCTCTGCGGGCTCTACGGCGTCACGGTGGGCGATCGCCGCTACGCGTTTACGCAGTTGGAGGCCGCGGACGCGCGCAAATTCTTTCCGTGTTTCGACGAACCGTCGCTGAAGGCGCGCTTTACGATCTCCGTCACGACGGGCAGCGCCAACAAGGTCATCTCCAACGGACAGGTGCGCCGGACCGTGCGGCGCGCGGACGGCCGCAAGACCGTTCATTTCGCGCAGACGCCGCCGCTTTCGACCTACCTGATCGCGCTCGCCGTCGGGGATCTCCAGGCCTCGAAACCCGTTTCACTCGGCCCGACCCAGATTCGCATCTGGCACACGCCCGGGAAGCGAGCGCAGACGTCTTTCGGCCTGGAAGCCGCGCGCGAGTGCCTGCAGCGGCTCGAGCACTACTTCGGTCTGCCCTACCCCTATTCGAAGCTCGATCTCGTAGCGGTGCCCGACTTCGAATTCGGCGCGATGGAGAACGCGGGCGCGATCTTCTTTCGCGAGACCCTGCTGCTGGTCGATTCCAGGAGCGCCACGCTGAACGAGAAGAAGAGAGCCGCCGAGGTCATCTGCCACGAACTCGCCCACATGTGGTACGGCGACCTGGTCACGATGGCGTGGTGGGACGATCTCTGGCTCAACGAAGCGTTCGCGACCTGGATGGCATTCGCAATTCTCGACGACTGGAAGCCGGAGTGGAAGATGTGGCTCGACTTCCAACACGGGACGGCCTCCGCACTCGAACTCGACGCGCTCCGGCACACGCATCCGATCTACTGCCGCGTGCGCACGCCCGAAGAAGCGGACGAAAATTTCGATCGAATCACCTACGAAAAGGGAGCCGCCGTCGTCCGCATGATCGAGCGCTACCTCGGCGCTGCGACATTCCGCCGCGGCGTCCGCGCCTACATCCGCAAGCACCGGGAGGGCAACACCGTCGCGGCCGATTTGTGGGACGCGCTTTCCAAGGCTTCGGGTGAAGATGTGGGGCCCCTCGTTCGACCCTGGATCGAACAGGAGGGCTATCCGGTCGTCGAGATCCGGCGCGCGAAATCCGCGGGACGTCCTGTCATCGAGTTCCAGCAGCGGCGTTTCGTCGAGCAACCCGCGCGCAAACGCGCGGGTTCTTCAAGACCGCTCACCCGCTGGCCCATTCCCTGGGTGGGTCGAATTGGCGGCGGGCGGGGCGGACGGGGAAGGCTCGAGCGGCGCCTGCTCAGCGGCGCGAGGGATCGCATTGCGTTGAAGCAGATTCCGCGTTTCATCTACGGAAACGCGGAGGAAGGCGGATTCTTCCGCCCACTGCACGATGCCGACGAGATCCGCCGGCTGTCCAGGTCGCTCGGGTCGCTCGAGGCCGTCGAGCGGATGGGCTTGATCGACCATCAATGGGCGCTGGTGCGCGCGGGGCAAGCGCGCATCGGGTCGATGCTCGATCTGGCCGGCGCCTTCGCGCGCGAATCCGACGCCGACGTGCTCGAGATGCTGCGCAAACCCCTGGCGTTCATCGCGAAGTCATTGATTCCGGATGCGGCGCCCGAATGCGGCGACCCGATGCGCGAGTGGCTGCTCGAGAAATTCGAAGGGCCCTTCGCGCAATTGGGATGGAAGCCGGCCGCGCACGAGTCGGACGAAACTCGCCTGGCCCGTGCGGTTCTGCTGTCGATCGTCGGCGGCATCGCCAATTCGCCGCGCGCCCTCGAAATTTCGCAGCGCCAATGCGATCGCTATCTCGACAATCGCCGCGCGATCGACGCGAATATCGCAGATGCGGTCGTCTCACTCGGCGCGCGAACGGGAGACGCGGAGCTTCATCGCCGCTTCGTCGACGCCTCCATGACATCTTCGAGCGCCCAGGAAAAGCGCCGCTTCCTGCTCGCGCTGGGAGATTTTCGCGACACAAAGCTGATCGACAGAACCCTGACGTTTGCGCTGACCGATGCAGTCGCAACCCAGGACGTGGCCTTCTTGTTCATGCGCCTGTTCTCGAATCCGGCGGCGCGCGAACGCACCTGGGGATTCATACAGCGCCGCTGGGATCGGATCCGCAAGCGGGTCCCGCCGCACATGTGCAGCTACCTGATCGAAATGACACCCGCACTGCTCACGAGGGAGTACGGGCGCGAAGTCGCGAAATTCTTCCGCGCCAACCCGGTGCCCACCGGAGAGCGCGCGCTGCGCCAGGCCCTCGAGCGCTTCGATTGGTACCGGGGTTTCCGAGCTTCGGCGGCGGTGGACCTCGCCGAATGGATACGGACCTGAGCTGCGAACAGCGAGGCTTCGACGTCACTTTTCGGCGTTACGAGAAGCTTGAGCTCGATAGAACTGATCGATGAATTGCGTGAAATCGTAGAGGTGCTGGGGGCGCTCATCCTGCCAGTAACGGCGCATCGACTTTCGCTTGATGTCGGCCAGATAGGACGACTCCCACGATTCCCAGAGATCCTCTTCGATCATCGAATTCCGATAGCTGTAGAAGACGCTCTCGAAATTGCTGAACACCCGCTCGCCGTAGGCCTCGAATCGAATCAGCTCTTCTTGCGTGAGGTTGTCGTAGTCCTCGTCCGCTCTCAACACGATGCGAGCCACGTCTGCGTTGTCACTCAGGCTCTCCGCGATCCGCAGGGTGGAATCGATCATCGCGTGGTGCATGCTCGAGCGCACGGCCCGCGTGTTGTGTCGAATCTGGATCGCGAGGTAGACCAGGGTGACCACGACAGCGAGTCCAGAGATGAATTCCCCCAGGTTTCCCAACTGGTCCAGCGTCACGATCGAACCCTCGCTTGTGATTTCCCGGCCGCCGCATCTCCGGCTCGACCGATCGCATCCGACCCCTTCCGGCCGAATCGCGACATCCAGAGAACAGCGGGCGGATCCCCTATCCTGCGCCAGTGTCGCGGCATCAGCGGCGCGCGCGCAAGAGGGGCGGCTTCAAATGCCGAACATCGATGATCTGCGCCGGATCCTGAAGCGAATCGATGGCCGGAGCTACAACGCCTACCACGAGATCCGGGGCGAGTTCGAGCTGGACGCCTTCAGGCTCTGCGTCGATCACGTGCAGGGAGATCCGTTCGCATCACCCTCCAAACTCCGCTTGAGGGTGGATCAGAGCTTTGCGCAGCTGCCCGCAGAGCTCTTCGACAATTCCGTGCGACGCCTCGCCTTCGAAGACCATCTGGCTCGGCGGGTCCGCCGCGCGGCTCGCGACTGCGCGAGATCTGGCGGCGAGCGCAAGGGCAGCGGAAAGAGCGGCGTGGTGCTCGTGGATGCGGGCGGCCAGGAGGTGCTGAAGCGAACTGCGATCGTCGTGACCTCGGAGTGGGTCGAGGTCCGGTTGGAGGTCGGGCTTCCCGCAAACGGTCGGAAGATCCTCGGGCGCGAGGCGGAAAAACTGCTCTGCGAGCGGCTCTTCGCAATCGCCAGGGCCTCGCTCGTGCAGCCGCCCGCCGACGCGGCTCGCCACTTCGTCGACTGCATCGAGAATCAAGAGGCGATACGCGATCAACTCTCCTCGCTGGGTCTGATCGCATTCGTGGCTGACGGCTCGCGCCTGCCCCGGGAGAGCGGCGCGAGCGACCGGCCACTCGCGGCGCAAAACGTCGTCGCGTTCGAGTCTCCGGAGTCGCTCCGCGTCGAAATCGACCTGCTCCGCCCGGTCGAAATCGGCGGTGCGCTGCGCAGCTCGATCGAGGGGCTCGGAGTGCGCGAGGGCGTCACACTGATCGTGGGGGGCGGCTACCACGGAAAGTCGACCCTGCTCGACGCGATCGAGCGCGGCGTGTACCCGCACATCCCGGGCGACGGGCGGGAGTGGGTGGTCAGCGATCGCGGCCTCGTCAAGATCCGCGCAGAAGACGGCCGCCGGGTGGAGAAGGTCGATATCGACGCATTCATCCGCAATCTCCCGCAGGGCCGCAGCACCACCGCGTTCGAGAGCGACGACGCCAGTGGCTCGACCAGCCAGGCGGCGAGCCTCGTGGAGGCGCTCGAGGCCGGAGCGTCGGGTCTGCTGCTCGACGAGGACACGTCGGCGACCAATTTCATGGTGCGCGACGCCCGCATGCAGGCGCTGATCCAGAAACAGCACGAGCCGATCACGCCGTTCGTGGAGCGCGTCCGCGAGCTGCACGAGTCGCTCTCGGTGTCGACCGTGTTGGTGATGGGCGGATGCGGGGATTACTTCGACACCGCCGATACGGTGATCGCATTGCGCGACTATCGCCCGCTCGACGTCACCGAAGAGGCGAGGGCCATCGCGGCGAACGCCAGCTCGTCGCGCCAGATGGAAGCGGCCAACCCCGTGGGCGAGGTCGCGCAGCGAATTCCGCTGCAGGGCAGCATCGACGCTTCGCGCGGCCGCAAGCGGGTTTCGATTCGGACGCGCTCGCTCGATCAGATCGAATTCGGCCGCGAAGAAATCGATCTGCGCGGAGTCGAACAACTCGTGGACAGAAGCCAGACCCGCGCCATCGCAGCCGCCATCCACTTCGCGGCAGAGCGCCTGATCGACTGCGATCGCACGCTTCGAGACGTACTCGATCGGCTCGACACGCTCTTCGACGAAAGGGGCCTCGATGAACTCGACCCCTTCTACCGCGTGGGCCAGCACCCGGGAAACTACCCGCGACCCCGGCGCTTCGAATTGGCTGCGGCGATCAACCGACTGCGCAGCCTGCAGGTGCGCCAATCCGAAAAACGCGATTCCCAACGCGGACCTACGAGGAAAACCGCGCGCCGGTGAAGCCTCCGCTCGACCAGCTGGGCGCCCTTTCGCAAACAATCGCTCCCCAAAATCGAACCGATTGGCGGCTCGCGCGTACAACCGGATAGAGGACAAAGGGTCCAGTCTACGACTCGAAAGCCAGACACCGCGAAGGAGGAAACGAGATGACGGCCAAGACGTGCCCCTGGTGCGCGGAACAGATCGCCATGCAGTCCATCCGCTGCCGCTATTGCGGAAGCCGCGTCTCGGGGGGGCTGCGAAACCCCGGCGAGTGGCACCGAGACTATCCGGGGCGACGCCTCGCGGGTGTCTGCGCGGCCATCGCCCACCAACTGCGGTTTTCGGTCTCCGCGGTCAGGGTGGGCTTCGTGCTGCTGGCGCTCTTTCACGGCATCGGTTTTGCGCTCTACGCTGTTCTATGGTTCGTGCTACCCGATCAGCAGGGCGGACGAAACGGCTTCGATCGGCTGATGGATGCGTTTCGCGCCCTTTTCGATGAACCTGGAACGGCGGCGTCGCCCCGCGACGAGGGGCCCGACACAGAAGACGCCTCCGCGGGAGAGCCAGCCAGCGGATGCGCTCCGACGAGGACCTGATGACGGCGGTCGCGGGTGGCGATGAAGCCGCTCTCGCAGCGCTGATCGATCGCTACGCGGCCGGCGTGCACGCCTATCTGCTTCGTCACAGCGGAAACCGCGAAGACGCCGACGATCTGCTGCAGGAAACCTGGGTGCGGATTGCCCGCTCGGCGAAGAGCTTCGACAGCGCGCGGCGCTTTCGAAGTTGGCTCTACGGAATCGCGACCAACCTCGCGCGGGATTGGTTTCGCCGCAGGCTGACGAAAGAGCGCGCATTGCGCACACTCGCGGCGAGGCCCGACACAGTGCCCGCTGCGGACGCGGTCGATCGGGGCGAACTGCGCGCGCGCATCGCCCAACTCCCCGAGAACCTGCGGGCGGTACTGCTGCTGCGTTACTACGAGGGCATGAGCGAGGCGGAAATGGCGGAGTCTCTCGAGATTCCGCGCGGTACGGTCAAGAGCCGACTGCACGCGGCGCTGCGCGAACTGCGCGGCGGATATGGAGTTTCGAAGTGAACTGCGAAGCGATCCAGCAGCGACTCGAGCAAGCCGCCTTCGAGGGCGGACTCGAGACGCTCGCCGAAGACCAGCGCGCACACCTCGAAACCTGCGCCGACTGTGCGTCGCACTTCGCGCTGCTCGCGCAGTTGATCGGCGACGCGGGCGACGCTCGGCCCGAGGCGATCTCAGCGCAGCTGCGGGCAGAGGTTCACGAGCGAGCCACTCGAGCGCTGCGGGCCACCCACTCGGCCCCGCTGTTGCGCTGGGACATCGCCGCGCCACTCGCCGTCGCGCTGCTGGCCCTGCCGATCGCGATCGGACAGGGTTGGCTGTGGACTCGGGGATTTTCCTACCTGCTCGAACCCTGGCTGCCGACCTCGGTGCTCACCGGACTGACGATCTTCTACGCCGCGTCGGCGGCGCTGACGTTGGGCGGGCTCTACGGGTTGCTCCCGTTCGCCGTCGCCTATGCGAATCGCAATCGCCTGGAGGCCCCATGAGCGAAATGAAGCAATGCCCCTGGTGCGCGGAATCGATCCGCGCTGAAGCCATCAAATGCCGCTACTGCAGCAGCATGGTGGATCCCGGCGCGCGCCTGCGCGGTCTGACCGAGCAGTGGATTCGACCCCACCAGGGCAGATCCCTGGCCGGCGTCTGCATGGGGCTCGCCGAACAATTCGGGGTGTCGGTCACGATCCTGAGGCTCGCCTTCGTGCTCGGGTGCATCTTTTCCGGAGGCATCTTCCTGATCGTCTACGTCATTCTCTGGATCATCATGCCCTCCGAATCCGAAGTTCGGACGGACGTGATCAACCGCACGTAGCGACGATCTACTCGATTGCGGGAGGGCTCGCAGCCCCCATCGACTCCCTCAGCGCCCGCGCCCTGTCGGCGGATTCGCGCCCGCGCGGCGTCAACCTTCCGTAGAGTTGGCTCGCCAGATCGAACAGGCGAATCGCCTCGACCCGCTGTCCATCCTCGAGCATCAACGAGGCCACCAACCACGCCGCGTCCGCGAGGTGCGCGTCGAGATAGGTGGCTTTGTGGACGCGATACGCCACTTGATCCGACGAGCTTTCGCTCGAACGCATCGCCTCGTCGATTTCGGTCTCGCGGAGGCTGAGGTTTACGCTCAGCGCGGCCCGGTAGGCGGCGATCGTCACGCCGAGATCGATATAGGGGATCACGTTCTGCTCGATGCCACCGGACCCGAATTCCCGGCCCCGCAGCGCGCGGACGATCCGGATGTTGGGGGCGTCGAGGGCGAGCGCATCGCCCGTCGGATTCATCAGCGTATCGACGCCCTCGAGTACGTGGATGGCGCCGTAGAGGTGCAGGATCTCGTGCGCGAGCACCCGGCTCCGAACCGCGCCGGGAGCGATGCGAACCGCCAGGCTGCGCCCGATGAACTCCGCGACGCCCTTCTTGTAGACCGCGTCATCGTCCGGGACGCGGCGCCCCGTCATCACCGCGTAGAGGCCCTCGGCCGACGGGCGCGCTTCGGCGAGGAATGCCTCGTGAATCGAATCGAGGTCGTTCGGCGCATCGCCGATTTCGAACGGAAGGATCGCGATCGGTACGAAGCGCGTCTCGAGCGCCGAGTCCAACATCGCGGAGGCGGAGAGCCACAGATTCCGCATCTGGAACCGCCAGTCGGGCTGCATCCGGATCAACTCGTCGACGTACAGATGGACGGGAACGATGCGGTGCTCCCTCCATTCATCGCTGAGGGCGTAGAGCTGTCGGATCGCGCTCAGGGAAGCGGCGGGATCGAGATCGGCGAGCCAGACGGCTCGCTCGAGAAACGCGATGGCCCGATCGGTTTCTCCACGCGCCACCAGCCCCCCGGCGGCCGCGACGAGCGCTTTCGGATCGTAGGGGTGGCGCAGCGCCCGCGAGACGAGCGCGTCGGGTGTCGCAAAGGGGATTGCGGGAGCGGGGCCGGTGATCTCTGCGAGCCGCGCGTGCGCTCGAGAGTGGGAACTGTCGAGTTCGATGACTTCGGCGAGATAGCCGTATTCCGCTTCGATGTCTCCGGTACGGCGCTCGTTTTCGGCCAGGCGAAGCAGTTCTGTCACGATTGCCGAATCGATCGGAACTTCGGGTTCCGGCGCGGCCCTCGAATCGAGCGCGACTTCCGCTTCCGGCGCCTCGGTTTCCACAGTCGCGACCGGGGGGTTCACAGGGGCCGAAGATTTCACCGATACCGGAGCCACCGGTCTGCCCCCGCACGCCAACGCGAGCGCGGCGCAGAGCAACACAGAGATGCGAAAATCGATTGCGGGCCGGAAGATCTCGAATACGCCTTCGGAGCGAGTGGACACCCCCCTCCAATCGGTGCGAAGCCCTCGCACCTCAAGGCAAAATGGCGCTGAAAACGCGTCTGGCGAGCGTTCGAGGCAGCCGCGGACGGGTGGGATGAGCACCGGCCGGCCGCCGGCCTCAGCCCGGGGCGGGCGCGAGGATGGCGAGCACGATCAGACGCTCGTCGGCGTCGTTTCGAATCCCGTGGGCGATCCCCTCGGGCGCAATCAGCATCTGGCCCGCCCCCATCGGAATCTCGCGCCCCTCGAGCAGAAAGCGGCCGCTTCCCGAGAGCACGTGATACACCTTGTCCATGCCCGCGTGGGCGTGAAGCGAGTGCTCCTGGCCGGGCTCGAAGCAATTGAGTCCGACCAGCATCCGATCGGAGCGAAAGAGGGTCGCCTTGCCCATCTTCTCGGCTGAGAAAACAGCGCGCTCTTCGGGGCGAATCGCTTCCAGATCTTCCACCGGTCTCTCCAGGCTCAATGATCGCGAGCCGAATGATAACCTGCGACCCGAGCGGGCGCCGGATTTGATTTCCGCCGATCCGCTGGGCAGCGGGTGCTCTTTGATTAGAATCGCAGCCGAGGTTGCCGCCCTTGTCTGAAGACACCGCGAGGAACCGGATGCCGAACGCCGAACGGGGCAGCGGGGAGATTCAGAGCAGCCGATCTCCGGCGCTGATCCGCCTGCTTCGACCCCACCAGTGGTCGAAGAATCTGCTCGTCTTCGCGGCGGCCGTCTTCGCCAACGAACTCTTCGTCCCGCAGTCGGCGAGCCTCGCCGCGTTCGCATTCGTCGCCTTCTGTCTGGCGTCGTCCTCGGTATACGTCATCAACGACATCCTGGATGTGGAAGTCGACCGCCAGCACCCCGTGAAGCGCGCGAGGCCCGTCGCCGCGGGAGAGATCGGGGTCGCAGCCGCCAGCTGGCTCGCAGCCGCACTCGCAATCGCAGCGCTCGGGCTCGCGCTGACGATCAACGGGCCGTTTGCGGTCGCGATCGCGGTCTACATCACACTCGTCTTCTTCTATTCGATCGTCGGCAAGCACATCGTCATCTTCGACGTGATGTTGGTCGCGGTCGGCTTCGTGCTTCGAGCCGTCGGAGGCGCACTGGCGATACGGGTTCCGTCGTCGGATTGGTTCGTCCTCTGCACATTCTTTGCCGCGCTCTTCCTGGCGCTCTCCAAACGCCGGGCGGAGATGATCTCGCAAGATGGCGGCTCGACGGGGCACCGCAGCGTGATCGGCGAGTACAACGAATCTGGGCTCGCCACCTACACGGCCACTGCGATCGCTGCGACGGTGATCACCTACTCGCTCTACGCCATCGATGCCGCCCAGCTGTTTCCGCTGCTTCCGCTGACGGTGCCCTTTGTGCTGTTCGCGGTGTTCCGCTACCACCATCTGGTAGAGACGGCGGGATTCGGAGAGCGGCCCGAGGAGGTCTTCCTGCGCGATCGGACCTTCAAGGTCTGCGTGCTCGCGTTTCTCGCGCTGTCGATGGCAGCCATCTATCTGGAGTTGTGAAATCATGTCGCGTTCACTTGCAGATTTCGTTCGCGAAGCCCTCGAGGTCGTCGAGGAGATCTCACCCGAGGGCGCCGCACAGATTCTCGAAAAACCGGACCGCGCCGACTGGGAATTCATCGACGTGAGAGAGCCCGACGAGTTTGCGGCCGGGCACATTCCGGGTGCGCGAAACTACCCGCGCGGTTTTCTCGAAGTGCGCGCCGACCTCGAGCACCCCAAACGCGACCCGTGGCTCGAAGACCGCGGGCGCAAGATGATCCTCTACTGCGGCGGCGGCCACCGAAGCGCGCTCGCGGGAAAATCGCTGCAGGAAATGGGATTCGAGCGGGTGCTGTCGCTCGCCGAAGGCTGGACGGGCTGGGTCAAACGCGACCTGCCCGTCGAGCGCTGATCGAAAAACCACCTCGCGCGACTCGATCTCGAGGCGCTCTCTTTTGCGCAAGTCCGGATCCGGCGCATGTCGCTCCGCGAATGGCTCGCCCGCGCAAGTGGGGTCGGGGTTCGACGACCTGGCAGCTTGAAAGTTGGGGCCTGGGCTCGCGCGATTTGCAGCGGGCTGCGCTTTATTTCGCTGCGCGACATGCGCCGGATCCGGACTTGGTTGGGTGGTTCGCGCAGATTTCGTCGAGCGGGCGAATTGCCGGGGTCGTTCGCGCGAGTCAGGGCTCGGCGGACGTCGCGCAGCGAAATAAAGCGCAGCCCGCTTCGGCTCCCGCAAACCGGAGCCTCACTTTCCTGCCGTCGCGTGGTCATACCTCGGCTCCACTTGCGCGGGCGAGCCATTCGCGGAGTGACGTCCGCCGAGCCCTGACTCGCTCCACCACCGACGGGATAGAGACGGGATAAAACGTCACGAATCGCGGTGGGTGAATTCCAGGATGGGGGCGACGACGCGGTCGGGGTGTTGCATTGGGGCGAGGTGACCCGCGTCGATGTCGAGGACGCGGGCGTCGGTCATTCGGGCTGCGAGCTGTTCGTAGGCCGTGCGGGGAAAGTCGCCGCGCGTCGCGCGTTCGATCAGTGTCGGCGTTCGAATCCGGTCTGCGGCGGTCCACAGGTCGAACGCGCCAGTGGCCTCGAAGATCGCGGCTTCCGTTTCGCCGCTGCATTTGAGTTCGACCTGGCCGTCCGGGCGATCGGCGAGACCCTCGGCGACGTAGAGATCCAGCGCCCTCGGGTCCCAGTCGGCGAAGAGCGCCTTCTCCGACCATGTCTTCCGCGCCACTTCGCGGCTGGGCCAGATCTGGCGACGGTTGCGGGCGCCTTCGGCGAGTGCGTTGCCGGGCGAGTCCGCCGCGAGCAGCGCCTGCTGCCATTCCGGCGGGATCACGACGGGGTCGACGAGCGCGTTGTACTCGAACAGATCCGTCCGCTCGGCGGACGCCATCAGGATCGCGATGCCGCCGAACGAATGGCCGAGTCCCAATGCGATGCGGCCGTCGGGGTGCTCGGCGGCGAGCAGTTCGGCGACGGCCAGCACGTCCCGCCCGAAGAGTTCCCAGCGGTAGGAGTCGGCGCCCTCGGGTTTCGAGGAATCGCCGTGGCCCCGTGCGTCCATCGCGATCACGCGGTAGCGATCGCTCAGCAGCTCCGCGACGGGGCCCCACGCGCCCGCACAGAATCCGTTCGCGTGGTGGAGCAACGCCAGCGGGCCCTCCCCGCCCCAATCGAGCAGCGCAATCTCGATCGCGGAATCCGGCAGTGCGAGTTTGCGGCGGCGAACCCGGCTGAGCATGGGGGAAGAGTTTGGCGATCGTGGCAGCGCGGCGCCAACCCGCGAGCGCGACGCGGTATGCTCCCGGCATGGGTGATCCGACGAGGAGCCTCGACGAAGCGCTGCGAGCGCGGGTCGAAGCCAATTTGCGCCGATTTCAGCGACTGCCGGTTTCCCGCGAGGGTCTGCGGCCGGCAGCGGTAGCGCTGGCCCTGCTCGCCGACGACGAGGGCGAGCCCTGCTTCGTGCTCACTCTGCGCGCGGCCAAGATGAACAACCACGCGGGCCAGTACGCGCTGCCCGGCGGTCGGCTGGATCGGGGCGAAAGCGTCGAACAGGCCGCTCTTCGAGAAATGTCGGAAGAGGTGGGGCTCGAACTTCCGCCGACTTCGGTTCTCGGAATTCTCGACGACTATCCGACCCGCTCGGGCTTCGTCATCACGCCGGTCGTCGTCTGGGCCGGGGACGAAAACGAACTAAAGCCGAATCCGCGAGAAGTCGCCGAAGTCTATCGGGTGCGACTCGAAGAACTCGCACGCCCCGACGTCCCCCACCTGCGCAAGATCCCGGAGAGTCCGCGACCCGTCATCTCCATCCCGCTGGTGGGAACCCACATCCACGCACCCACCGCCGCGATCATCTACCAACTCCACGAAGTCGCCATCGAGGGCCGCGAGACCCGAGTCGTCGACTTCGAACAACCCGTCTTCGCCTGGAGCTGATCCCAATTTGCGCGGGCGCCGGTGTGATCGGGGCCCGAGTCGACGCGGAGAAGTTGCTCGTCGTGTCAGATGTCGATGTGCTCCGAGGCCCAGGCCTGGTAGGCCTCGAGCGACTCGAACAATTTCACGGGATTCGCACACGCACCCGCGGGATCGGGTAGCGGACGGGCCTGGGTTCGCGCGAGGATCTGTTTCAGGAAGGATTGCAGCGCGACCAACGGGTCTTTCTCGTCGACTACGAGGCGGCGGGGATCGAATCGGTCGCAGCGCAGGCGATAGATACAGAGTTCGGCATTGGTGTTCGCGGGATCCGCTGCGAAGACGTCCACGATCACGACCGGCTTGGGCCCGAGCCCGCCGACACCGGCCACCGAGACGACGCTCACTGCGGGGTACGCCACCGAGCTGAATCCGCCGCTCTCGAGTTCGAGGACGAGCGAGCCCGACTCCAGTGTGACGGGGGTGGCGGACACGACGGACTCACACGGGAAGGTCTCGCCAGGCGCACCGAATTGCGTCAGATCACCGACGTCTCCGAAGCCGGAGCGATCCTGCTCGGCGTAAAAGACGTTGACGGGCAGCTCCTTCTCCTCGTTGGGGCCGGATATCGCGGCCTTCTCTCGTGTGCGGAGCCTCTGCACGATCGACTCCACCTCGGCGCGGCGCTGCTCCGGGAGCGTCTCATCGGCCAGCGCCCGCTTGGCGGCGGCGCGCGCGATATTCGCTTCGAGATCCGCGGCGAGGCACGCGATCACGGCGGCCTCGCGCGCGGAGGGGCCATCCTCGCTGCAGTCCATCGCCTGTTGGAGCGCGATGACTGCGGCGCCATCGCCATCGATGTGGCGGATATGCGGGATCAGCTTGAGCAACGAGGCCAGCTCCACGCGGGCTTCGGGCTGGTGTTGGGTGAGTTCGCGCCAATGCGAGACGCCGACGTCTTCGGCGCCGCGCCGGATCTCTTCGCGCACGAGTTGGATCATCGCCGGTGTGGCGATCTCGGCTTCACCCCGCTCGATCGCCATCTCCCAGAGAGTGGTCACCGCGTCGCGGTTGCGCGCGCTATGGCGCGACTCCGCGAGCAACATCTCGAAGGCGGCCTCCGAATCTCCGCGCGCCCGCGCGCGAGACACCCGCTCCAGGTCGAACCGCTCTCTCTGGCGGGGCCGTTCAGTGGTGGTTGGCGGTGACTCGCCGAAGCGCTTTTCCAGCTCCAGCTGAATGGCGCCGAAGGCGAATGCGCCGCCAAATAGCGCGCCCGCCGCGTGGGCCGTGTAGCCGAAGGCCGTGTCGATCCCATCCGGAAACGCGCCCGGAACCACAAACTTCAGCGCCCCCTCGTAGGCGACCCACAGCAGAGCCAGCATCCAGCCCGGCGCGATCAGTTCCACCGGCTTCAGCGGCGAGAGCCAGCGCAGCAGATCGACCTTTTCGCGCGCGAAGCGCACGCACGCCGCCGCCGTCAGACCCGAAACCACGCCGCCGGCACCCAGCAGCGCGCGATCCGCACCGCCGTGCACCAGACAGAAGACGCCCGCCGACACCAGACCCGAGAGAGCGACGAGCGCGACGAACGCGCCGCGGCCCCAAAGCGGCTCGAGCAGGGGCCCGACGAGCAGCAGCAGCAATACCGCACCCAGCAGTTGCACCCAGCCCACGTGGACGAAGGGGTGTGCGACAAAACCGGCGATGCGGGGGGTTGCGGGCACCACTCCGAGGGCGCGGAACGGATGGCGATCGAGCTGCTCGAAGGTCCTCGTGACCAAGGCGTCGAATTCCTGCTGCCTCGCCTCGTCGTCACCGCTCTTCTTCAGGAACGCGAAAGTCTCATTGCTGTCGAAATTGGGCAGAACTGCGCGAATCACCGGCAACAGCCGCGGAGGGATCTGCACCGTCGGATTGCGGATGGCGAAGCCGACGGCTTCCTTGATATCCGCCTGCACGCTCGCCTGCAGCGACGAGTAGCCGATCTGAATCGCGGGAAAGCTCAAGAGGAGAACGCATGCGAGCCCCAGACTCAGCAGCGGGAGCTTCCCGATCTTCTCCCAGTCCGGTCTCTGTACCTTCGATTTTTTCATCTCGCCCAGCCCGCCGATCGCATGCGCGCGTCCGTCCCCCCTCGTATCGGCAAACGGCGCGGGAAATCGAACGAATCGGGGACCTGGGAGATCCAACGGGACGGTAGGAATTCCACCAGAGCGGAACTCCGAAATCGGTGCATGCCCCACCCGTCGAAGAGCAACGCTCCGCGGATCAGGTGGAGGTCTTCATTTCTTCGTTCTTCTGCTGCAATGTGCCGCGAAGAGGCGGCTCATCCAGGCGGGCAACCGGAATCTTTTCGCGAATCTGCTCGTGGAAGCGATAGACCGCGGATTCCTCCAGAGCGAGCGGCCCGGGCCGATAACCCGAGCTGCGCACGCCCCTCTGTATCCTCTCGACGATCTCCTTGTCCTGGCCGTTCACCTCGTCGAGAAGCGCCAGATTGATCTGCTGCATCTCGCGCTCCTCGGCGGAAAGATTCGGCGGCGAGTATCGCGCGAGTCGGATCCGCGTCTTGTCCGCCCCAAGCGGCAACACCTGAAATAGAACGAATAGGTCCGGGTAGTATTCGATCCCCATGTTGCAACCCATCGCAATCTGCATCCATCGCCTCCGCTTGCCCTCCGGAAAGCGGTGATCCGTGCAGGCGACCAACTCCTGGTAGCGCCGCTCTCTCGCGACGGAAGAGGGCTTTTCCCGCATCTCGAAGACACCGAAATTCATCCCGTTACTCAGACTGAGTCCCTCGTCGGTCACCGACAACATGCGGTGCAGGCAAGGATGGGCGATGGGGATGTGATAGTTCTCCTGGTAGTTGTCCCAGGCGAGTTTCCAGTTGCACTCCCACACCTGGAAGCTCGGCGCCCCGATCGGCTCGTAGCTCTCCGGTGCGTACACCGCGGCCTCGGCGTCGATGGGCCCCATCATGGAAGCGACTCCGGGGCCTTCCTCGCTGAAATTGATGTAGATGTGCCCCCGATAGACCTCCATCCGCACGGGCAGAAGTCCGAACTGCGATCGGTCGATGCCCGGGAAATTTTCAGGACCGGGAATGCCACTGAGCGAGCCGTCGTTCTTGTACGACCATCCGTGGTAGGGGCACTGGATTGCGCCGCCGCAATTCCCATTCCCGTCGACCAGCCGAGAGGCGCGGTGCCGACAGATATTCAAGAAGGCCCGGATCTCGCCATCGTTGCCCCGCATCACGAAGACGCTGTCTCGCCACAGATCGAAGCTGATGTAATCGCCGGCCTGCGGCAGATCGCAGACATGCCCCACCATCTGCCAGCCCTTCAGGAAGAACTCCCGATACTCGAGCTCCAGGAGTTCCTCGCTCGCGTAGGTCCAAAGCGGCAGGGCCTCCCCG
>JAFDBP010000019.1 GCA_019313245.1 Deltaproteobacteria bacterium | reverse complement strand
CGCCGATGCCCTTGATCGCGCCGCTGACACCTTCGCCGAACTTCCTGGCGCCCTCGCCAGCGCTGCTGCCGGTCTCCGACAGCAGGCCCGGAATCTCGAGCGAGGCATTCGTGAGGCCGCCCAGCCCCTGGTAGAGGCCCTTGGCGAGTGCCGCGGGGGCCTTCTTCGCAACCCCGGTGAGTACGGCGGTGACGACGGTCTGCGCAATCTCTGCGATCGAGACCTCCGCCGACGCACCCGACTTGCTGGGGTGCAGGCGGATCTCGGGGATCTCGACGACCACGCGATCCGTCCCGCCCTTGACCTTTCCGAGGTCGATCGTGGCGACGACCTCCCGAATCACTCCTTCGCGAAGCACGAACGACTTGCCGCCGACCGCGTCTTCGGCGGCTTCCTTTTCGGCAGCTGGATCCGCCGCGCCGCTGTCCGAAAAGCGCTTCAGGTTGTCGAGGATCACCTCGTAGTTCTTCTTGCCAGCGGCGGTCTCGATCGCGACGTCGACACCGTCGAGCTCCAGCAGCGGCATCACGATCGTGTCTTCCCGCAGCGATTTGGGCGGGATTTCGAAATGAATCCTGTCGAACGCGATGAAGTGATCCGTCTCGAAGCCCGAAGGGTTGGCGATCTCGAGCTGACCGATGCCGAACTTGCCCGTCACGAGCCCGACCCGCACCCAACCGACCCGCGTTTCGACGCCGAGGGCCTTGGTACAACCGGTCTCGATGGCCTTGCCGACGATCGAGTCCAGGTAGATGAAGGCGACGACACCCAGCGCGACGATCAGCCCCAGTAGCGAAAGTGCGATCTTGAGTAGGGTTTTCACGGGGCTTCCCTCCAATCCGATCCGGCTGCCCGCTGCCGGAACATGATAGCTCCGGCGCCCCCTGGGGAGAGCCCCCACACCCGGGGAGGGCGAAAAGGCGCGAGCGGGCCTTGGCTGAGGTAAAGGTATGGGATGACCTGCCCGAACATCCGATCATGAATCGAACCGCACTCCGAGCACTCTTGATTTCACTCGCGTTGGTCCTCGCGGCCGGCTCCGCCCAGAGGGGCGCGCACGCCGCCGAGCTGTCGTGCGAAACCATCCCGACATTCATGAAGAAATATCTGGGCCAGCACATCCGGCACCGCCAACTCACGCCGGAATTGCGCAACCGGACGGTCGAGGTCTTCCTGCGCAGCTTCGACCCCTCGCAGTCCGCAATGCTCGAGTCCGAGATCGAAGCGATGACGGCCCGGCTGCTGGCTTCGTTCGACGAGATCCGCAAGGGCGACTGCTCGGCGATCTCGGATGTCCACCGAACGTTCGTGAAGAGACAGAAGGAAATCGAGAAGTTCGTAAATGATTTCGTGAGCGCCGAAGACTACGCGATCGACATGGAGGTCGAGCTCATCATCGACGCCAAGAAGCGCGGCTACCCAGAGACCGCAGCCGATCGCGAGCAACTCACGCGCAATCTCGTCCATTTCCAGATGTCGAACTACGTCAGCGACGTGACGCCGCTCGAAGAGGCGAAGGGGCTGCTGCAACATCGCTACGAGTTGCGTACGAAGCGGATCGCCGATCTCGACCCCGTCGATCTCTACTCGAACTTCCTCGACGCGTTCGCGACCTCCCTCGATCCCCATTCGAATTATTTCTCGGCGGAAATGTACGAGGATTTCCGCATCAGCATGTCGCTCTCGCTGATTGGCATCGGAGTGGCGCTGTCGGAGCGCGACGGCTTCGCAGTCGTCGAGCGCATCATCCCCGGCGGCGCAGCGGATGCGCTCGGCGTCCTCAAACAGAAGGACAAGATCATCGAGGTCGGCCAGGGAGATGAGACGCCGGTCAACATCATCGACATGCCGCTGCGCGACTCGGTCAGCTTGATTCGCGGCGAGAAGGGAACGACCGTAAAGCTCACGATTCTCCGCCAAGCGGAGGCGACCGAGCGCTTCACGGTCGCCATCGTGCGCGAAGAGATCAGCCTCGAGGGCCAGGCGGCCGCGCTCCGCTTCGAAGAGCGAGAAGTCGACGGCGAGACGCTGAAGCTCGCCATCCTCGAACTTCCCTCCTTCTACGGAGATGCCGACCCGAGCAAGCGCCAGTGCACGGATGATGTCGCGGACCTCTTGCGAGAGGTGAACGAAGCGAAAGCGGACGGACTCGTACTCGACCTGTCGCGCAACGGCGGCGGCCTGCTGAATCACGCGGTCACGGTCTCTGGCTTCTTTCTCCGCAAGGGCGAGATCGTGAAGGTGCAGGACGTCCGCGGCCAGGAAGAGGTGCTCTCGGATAGCGACGAGTCGATCCTCTACGCGGGTCCGCTGGTGGTGCACACATCGCGCGTGAGCGCGTCGGCGGCCGAGATTCTCGCGGGCGCCCTCAAGGACTACAAGCGCGCGGTGATCGCGGGCGACGATCACACCTTCGGCAAGGGCACGGTACAGACCGTCCAGAGCCTTCCGCCGGGACTCGGAGCGCTGAAGATCACGACGGCGATGTTCTATCGCCCGGGCGGCAAGTCGACCCAGCACGATGGCGTCGAGGCCGATGTGGTCATTCCGTCGACGCTCAGTGGGGACGACTTCGGCGAGAAGCATCAGCCGTTCTCGATCGAAGGCAACTCGATCAACGCCTTCCGCAGCAGTTACGCGATCGCGAATCCATCCACCAACAGCTGGTCGGTAATCAACCGGGAAGTGCTCGAGAAGCTGGCCAGCGAATCGAAACGGCGCATCGAGGCCAGCCCGGAGTTCGCAGAGGTGTACGAGAAGATCGCGGAATACCGCGAGAACGCGGGCGTGATCCGGCCCGCCGACCTGGTCGAACAGCGCAAGGAAGAACGCGCAGAAGAGCGCGAGCAGTCGACCGACAGCGAAGCGACGCCCGTAGACGGCGATGCGAGCGGCGATGCAGATACTCCCGATCGAGAAGCCGGCGATCGCAAATCCGAGGAGGAGGAGATCTCGCCGCAACTCGCGGAAGCGACCAACGTCCTGGTCGATCTGATCGCCTTCAACAACTCTTCACAATCCACCGCGAAAAATCGCGACATGAGGCCACGATGACCCTGCAGATTCTCAGCACACCCAGCGATCGGGCAGAAACCCTGCTGAAGGAAGCGATCGAGCAGGCGATCCCCGGCGCCGAGGTCGAAGTGACGGCGGGCGGTGCGGGACACTTCGAGGTCAAGGTGAAATCCGCGGAGTTCGCCGGTCAATCGCGGGTCGCGCAACAGCGCCGCGTCTACGCGGCGATCGGCCACCTCATGAAGGGCGAAACAGCGCCGGTTCACGCCATCGACAAGATGGAGATCCTGATTCCCTAGCCGGCTGAAGCTGTCGGCTCCGCGAGCGACTCCTCCCGCGTCATCAAGCGCCCCGCTCCACCGAGGGCCGTGCAGCAGAGTGCGGCTGCGCGCGCAGCGAGTTCGATCGCTCTTTCGAGTGTCCACCCGCGAGACAGGCCCGCCGCAAAGGCGCCGTGGAATACGTCCCCCGCGCCGGTCGTGTCCACGACATCGACCGACCGAGCCGCAAAGCGCTGCACATGACCCGCTTCGAGATACAGACCTCCCTCTGCGCCGAGCGTCACGACGGGAGTGCCGCCGAACCGATCTGCCATTTCGAACATCGCCCGCTGCGGATCTCCCGCGCAAACGAGTTCCGCAAACTCGAGCGGGACCACCGGGAAATCGACGTGGGGCAACAGCTCGAGGACCGCGGGACTGGGCCGATGGAAATCGCCGACCACCGTGGCCCCCACCTCCCGCGCTTTCACCACGGCGCGCAACGCCTGCTCGGGAAAGTGCCCGTCCACGAGCAAGGTGGTGGTCGAATCGATCGCGGTCAGGTCGAAGTCGGGTGCGCCGCGCTCGAGAGCGCGTCGATCCGGAACGATGAAGCGCCGCTCACCGCTATTTTGCTCGACGAGCACGACGGCGACGGTCGTCTCGGCATCGGGTGAGATCACGAGCCGCTCGGTATTCACGCCGATCGCTTCGATCGCGCGCCGCACGAAGCGGCCGTCGGCGTCGTCGCCGAGCATCGAGAGCAGGTGGGCCTCACAGCCGAGCACCGCGGCCTGCGAGATCGCCGTCCCGATCATGCCGCCGGGCAAGACCAGACGCTGGGTAAATCGAATGCGCGTCTCCTCGAAATCGAGCCGCTCGACGACGTAGACGTGATCGATCACGCACAGTCCCAGACCGACGACTTTTTCGCTTGCCACGGCAACTCCCGGCGATCGCGCGTTGCTTACCGGAATCGACGCGATTCCGCTACGCTTCGGCAGCTTTTGAATCAGTCGCGAAGCTGAGACACCGCGCGTCGAGCACCTGGGCCCCGAGCTCGGAGATCCCAGAATGATCGCACTGCTGCTGCTCTCGATTGCACTGCTTCTCGCCGTTCTGGCGGGCTACGCGGTGCTCTGGCACCGCAGCGGCGAGACCCGCGTCGGACTCTTCGGTGCGCTCTTCCTGCTGATCGCGATCCATCAAGGCGCCACGGCGTGGACGAACTGGAGCCAACCGCTCGGTTGGAACGGCGCATCGCTGGAGCGGCTGCTCGGCCTCGCAGTCGCCGCGCTGGGCGCATTCAGCGTGGTCGCGCTCTGGCGCACGCTCGCGGAACGCGACCGGGCCGAAAGACTTCACTGGGACAGCATGGAAACCGTTCGCATCATCGACGAACTCAACGAGAACGACTCCATGCCGCTCGACGTCAAGATCGCCAAACTGCTCGAAATGGGAGCCGCTCGATTCGGCCTCGAAGTCGCGATGGTCGCGCGCGTTCGCGAGGGTCGATACGAGGTGATCGCGATTCACGCTCCGGAAGACTTCCCGATCGTTTCGGGCGCCGTCTTCCCCCTCGAAGAGACCGTCTGCAAGAACATCGTGGATTCCGATCGACCCGTCGGCATCGAGCAGATCGAGGAGTCGGACGCGGTGGGCTCCCGCGAGCGCGCGACATTTGGATTTGCCGCCTACCTGGGTGCGGCGATCCGGATCGACGGAGCCGCCTATGGAACGCTCAGCTTCGCGAGCTTCGAGCCGCGAGCCGATCGCTTCAGCGGAACGGAAAAAGATCTCATCCGCCTGATGGCACAGTGTGTCGGATCCGAGATCGCTCGAAGCGGTGCGGCGAAAGCCAGCGCCGAAGACGCAGCTCTCGAATCGCGTGGGCGCACAGCGGCAGTTGCGGACCGGGTGCGCTCGGATGAGCCCGAAACGTCAACCCGCAGCGAAACCGCTTCAATTCCCGGCAATCGTTCCGATCAATACACAGAGCGCGCAATCGATCCCAATCGGATCCTGCAGCGCATCGGGAACGAACTTCGAATGCTGGCGGGAGACGCGGTGCATCTCGAGATGAAACTGGATCCCAACCTGGGCTTCGCGGCGGCGCGGAACGTGCCCCTCAAGGCCATCGCCCGCACCCTGGTGATGAATGCTCGAGAAGCGATGCCCGAGGGGGGCGAGCTGGTGATCGAATCCGCCAACCTCGAAGTCGCCGGCGGCGAATCGGGTCAGATGCCGGCCGTCGCGCCGGATCGTTACGTGACGATCTCGTTCAGGGATAGCGGGGCCGCGCCCGACGCAGATGCGCTGGCCCGACTCTTCGATCGAGCCCCCTCCGACAGCGAACAGCCGAGCGGCCAGCGCAGACTGCCGCTCTCGACCGTGTACCGGGTATTGCAGATCTGCGGCGGCGATCTCTCGGTAAAGGTCGAACCGGGCCGCGGAACCACCTTCACCGTCTTCTTGCCGCGCGCCCGCGAGCAGCTGCGGGCTCCGCGCAAGGCAGCCCCTGCCCTCGCACCGGCGCCGCCCAGCCCGACCTCCCACTGACAGGTACCGCATGCTCGCACTCCGATCAGGCATCGCGCTTCTGGTGTTGATCGCGGCCCTGCCCGCGGCCGCCATCGAGACGGATGTCCAGTTCGCGTCGGGCGTGGTCTTCCATGACCGCAATGCCAACGGCGAACGCGACGCCTTCGACTTCGGTGTTCGGGGCGTTGCCGTTTCCAACGGGCGCGATGTGGTGCAGACGGATTGGCGAGGCCGGTACCGGATCGCAGTCGGCGACGACGCGATTCTCTTCGTCGTCAAACCCGGGGGTTGGGCGACACCGATCGACGACAACGGCCTGCCGCGCTTCTACTACATCCACAAACCCGAGGGCTCGCCGACGGATCTCGCCTACCCGGGCGTATCCCCCACCGGCCCGCTCCCCGATCAGATCGACTTTCCCCTCTACCGCAAACGGGAACCGCGCTCCTTCCGGGCGATCCTGTTCGCGGACCCCCAACCCTATGACCTCGAAGAACTCGATCTGTTCAATCGAGACATCGTCCAGGAAGTGATCGGCACCGAAGCCGCGTTCGGCATCACACTCGGCGACCTCGTCGGAGACGACCTTTCGCTGTTCGAGCCGCTCAATCGAGCGATCGGTCAGATCGGCATTCCGTGGTACAACGTCATCGGAAATCACGACATGAACTACCGCGCCGAGACGGACCGGCACTCGGACGAAACCTTCGAACGCGTCTACGGACCGGCGACCTACGCCTTCGCCTATGGGAAGGTCCACTTCGTCATCCTCGACGACGTCGTCTACGAAGGGCGCAAGAACGACGAGGGAAGCGCGGGACCCTTTCGAGCCGGGATTTCCGAAGATCAACTCGCATTCGTCGAAAACTACCTGAACACGGTTCCGCGCGATCGGCTCGTCGTGTTGGCAATGCACATCCCGTTCGAGAGCCCGCCCCACTCCGTTGCAGAACAGGGCGCGCTGTTCGAGATCCTGAAGGACCGGCCCCACAGCGTCTCGCTGGCGGGGCACGCCCACCATCAAGAGAGCCGCTTCTACGGCCCCGAAGAGGGATTCGACGGACCGGAGGCGCACCACCAGTTGGTTCATGCGGCCGCTTCCGGAAGCTGGTGGCTCGGAGCGGCCGACGAAGTCGGCATCCCCCACGCGACGATGAACTGTGGCGCACCCAACGGCTACTCGATCCTCGAATTCGACGGCCACCGTTACTCGGTCCGCTTCAAAGCCGCGCGCAGGCCGGCCGACCATCAGATGAACATCTTCGCCCCGAGCGCCATCCCGACCGAAAGCGCCGCCGAGACCGAAGTTCTCGTCAACGTCTTCAGCGGCTCCGAGCGAACCCGCGTGGAAATGCGACTCGGAAGCACCGGCGACTGGATCCCGCTACAGCGGGAAGCCCGAGAAGACCCCCACTACCTGGCCGCCATCGAGAGCGATCTGCTCAGAAACCCGCGGCCAAGCTTCTTCCTGCCGCCCGCGATCGAATCCCCGCACCTCTGGGTGGGGACGCTCCCCGCGAACCCACCGAGCGGCAGCTACACGCTCGAAGTGCGCGCAACCGACATGTACGGCCAGGTATTCCACGCACACCATCTGATTCGCATCGAATAGAGCTGACGGCAGATACACCTCCGAGCCAAAATCCCAATCGCGGTAAACCAGAGGAGCTCCTTGTTCTCATCCCAAAATAGAGTCACAATGCGAAGCGGGATCCACTCAACCTGCTGTTAGGGATTGCCTCGTGGATTTGGCGCCGCGGCTTTGCGAGTAGCTCGCAATGGATTCGATTGCTCGCACGCTGATCATTGCAGGAGCGACACTGCTCGCTCTCGGTATCCTTCTTCACCTGAGCCCATCTGTGCCCTTCCTGGGCAAGCTGCCGGGCGACCTCCGAATCGAGCGCCCCGGGTTTCGGCTCTACCTGCCGATTACTTCCTGTTTGCTCATCAGCCTCGTTCTCTCCGCTGTTTTTTGGCTCATCTCGAAGATTCGCTAGCTGGGCCGGCGAGTCCGCCACCCAATGCAAATCCAGCGGTTCATCCTGGTGCCGTTCATTCTATATCCTCGGCGCCTCGCTAAGCGCTCCTTCGCCTAACGAGAGATACTGCAGCTGACGACTAATCCATTTTCCGACTCGATGGCGCCCCATCCGGATCGGTGCGCGCCGATTTCCCGATCGGGCGTACGGCCGAATTCCGGGACGTTAGGCGCGTGTGCGCAACTAAAGTGGCCGGCTCGACGTGTCGATTCGCCCTGGATGGACGAGCGAGAGCCCATCGAGCGCGCTTTTTTTCGGGAGGCCGACGACGGCAGCACCGTCTTCTTCCCGTGGGGATTGGCGCATCGCGGCTATCGGCTGACCGGCGAAGCCGCGAAAGAGAAGGCATCTCGTGCAGCTTCGTTCCTGCTCGGTTCGGTCATCGGCGTCGGCACATGGGCCGCCTACGCGCTCGAGCCCGTTTTCGAATCCGAGGGGGTTGGCCTCGCGGAAACTCTCGACGCGCTCGCGGCGCCGGGGGCGGTCCTGCTCCTCGCCCTCGTGTCGTATGCGCTGTGGATTTCGCGTTTCGTCGAGCAATTTCCGGATAGCGACCTCAGGGTTTCGCGCGAGGAGCGACTGCGCGAGGCCTCCGCTGCGATCGAGCCGCGGAAGGTCGCGCTGGTCGGCATCGTCGTTTGCGGCCTCAGCGCGCTGCTGATCTGGATCCAACCGCAAACCTGGTGGCTCGCCTCGCTCGGGCTGGCGATTGGCGTGGGAGCTCTCTTCTGGAGTTCGCTGCTCAAACGGGCGGGATCCGACCCCCCCGGCCTAGCGGCTGCCCATTCTGCTGCCGTTTCCCCGGAACCTTCAAGTCCTCGATATTCGAGCTCGATCGATTCGTGATACGATCTGACGGCGAGCGCTTCCGCTCCGAAGCCAACGATTCGCCAGCTCACTACAACCGAGCGTACAGGCGCCAGGAGGATGCCATGTCCGACCGGGTTTCCATTTCAATCGACAGCGAGGGAATCGCCGATGTCCGGTTGAATCGGCCGGACAAGATGAACGCCTGCGACCTCGAAATGATCGAAGCGCTCGGCACGGTGGGGAGCGCGCTCGCAAAGGACCGCTCCCTTCGCGCCGCGGTCCTGTCCGGTGAGGGCCAGGCCTTTTGCGCCGGCCTGGACGTCGCGCTGTTTTCCAGGTTCGAGAGCAATCTGGATTCGCTGCTCGAACGAGACACGGAGAGCCCCGCAAATTTCGTGCAACGCGCGGCCTGGGTCTGGACAGAGCTTCCGATTCCCGTGATCGCGGCGGTCCACGGGGTCGCCTTTGGTGCGGGATTCCAGATCGCTCTGGCTGCCGACATGCGCTGCGTCACGCCGGACGCGCGGCTCTCTGCGATGGAAATCAAGTGGGGTCTGATTCCGGACATGACGGGCGCCGTCTCACTGCCGAGCCTGGTCGGACTCGACGTCGCGAAGGAACTCATCTTCACCGGTCGGATCGTTTCGGGCGCCGAAGCGCGTGAACTCGGATTGGCGACACACGTGAGCGATACGCCCAGGAATCGGGCCTTCGAGCTCGCGCGCGATGTGGCTCGCCGGTCACCGGACGCGATTCGCGCCGCAAAGCAGCTGCTCGGCGAAGGCGACCCGCGCGCGATCCAGATTCGCCTCGAACGCGAGGCGCGACTTCAACGGCCGCTGATCGGCGCGCCCAATCAGATCGAAGCGGTCCGCGCGAACCTGGAACAGCGCGCGCCCCAATTCGAAGATCCGAATTAGCTGACGGACACGCAAACCTGGATACGATCCGCCGCTCGATTTGGGTAGGATTCCACCACACGAACGCTTCTAGGAAGATCATGATGCAAACACACAGTGACATCTCATTGCTCGCAATGGCTGCGCTGGCATTCACGCTACCGGGGTGCACCGGAGCTTCTCGCTCCGATCCGCCCCGCGTCGAGCCCATTGCGATTCCAGTCGCGCCATCGGACGCAGTCGAGCCCACGGCATCCCCCGCGATCGAGAACGCGGCCTATGCGGAAGCCGCCGCCTACTCCGAAAGCCACGGCGGCCTGGCTCTGGTCGTGATCGAGGGAGACCGGGTTGCGCTGGCAGTCGGACAAAACGGCCACGCAGTCGACGAACCCCATCCGCTGCACGGCGCGAGCGAAAGCTTCTGGGGCCCCGTCGCAGTGGTCGCCGAAAACGACGCACTGCTCGACCTCGACGAACCGGTCGCATTCACGATCGAAGAGTGGGAGGGCGTGCGCTGGAAAGGCGAGATGCGGATTCGCCAACTGCTCCAGTACACGAGCGGCCTGGAGTCCGGCATCTACCCGCTGTTGCGGGAAGAGCCCGCCAATCTCTACGAGCGCGCGCTCGCACTCGAGATGGTCGCGGCACCCGGTGTGCGCTTCCAGGCCGGCCCGAGCCACCTCGCCGTGTTCGGTGAAGTGCTGCGCCGCAAGCTCGCGCCCAGAGGACTCGATCCGCTCGGCTACCTCGAGCAACAGATCCTCGAGCCGATCGGTCTGAAGATCGCGAGCTGGGAGCGCGATGCGGCCGGCAACCCCGATCTCGCGAACGGCGCGCGCATGACCGCGAGCGAGTGGGCGAAATTCGGCATCTTGATCAGGGACCTCGGATCCTGGAACGGAGAACCCGTGCTCGACTCCGCGGGGATCGAAGCGTGCCTCGAGCCCAGCGAAGTACAGCCGAGCTTCGGTCTCACCTTCTGGTTGAACACCCGTGAGACGTCAGCAACAAAATCGCGACCATCCAGCGCGAGCGCATCCGCAACCCAACCGAAAGAACCCGGGAACATCGTCATGGCGACCGGCGCGGGCAACCAGCGCTTGTACGTGATCCGATCGCTAAATCTCGTGGTCGTGCGCTTCGGCACGGAGGGTCGGGATTGGCGCGACCCGGAGTTTCTGGATTTGATCGCCGCAGCCGCTGCCGCCGACCGCTGAGCCGCGCGGACCGAAGCGGGCGACGGCGGCCGACCGCCGCCGCCCGGTTCGCGAGCGCTAGAGCCGCCCGACCATTTGCGGCCGCTCGCTGGCTTCCCCCGATCACCCGCCGAAGTAGATCCAGCCAAACTCGCCAAAATCAACGGCTACTTCGAGCTTCCGGTAGGGAACCCGGTGTCGCGCGTTGACGTGATCGTAGAGTCCGATTCGCGCGTCGAAGTAGCGATCACACGGCCTGCAGTAGTAATCGACGTAGTGCTTGTGGTGTCCGCGCCGCTTCCCGTGATGCTTCCAATGCTTGCGGAAGGCCTTGTGGTGGCGCTTCTCGCAGTCGTGGTGATGCCGTTTGTGGGAGGCATGCCAATGACGCGCGTCGTCGGATTGCGACCAGTGACGGTCAGAGCTGCGATGACGATCGTAGTCGTAATCGCGAGAGCCCGCCCAAGCGGCACCGGGAGCGAACAGCAGCATCGCGAGAAACGAGATGATCGCGCCGCGGATCCATCTGGGTTGTGCCTGAGCGTTTCGGGTCATTACAATTCCTCCTACTCGTGGACCTGCCCCGTTTGACGCCCCGACCCCAGAAAAATTCAGCGGCCCGGGAAGCGGCAGGTCATTGAGTAAAGCCGCGTTCTGAGCGAGGATGCCGACTCGTTCGGTTCGAATAGGAGGCGGGTGGGACCAGATGGCGCGAAAGAAGAAGCAGAAGAAGAAGCAGAGAAGCTCCAAACGGCGAGCGGCGAAGACCGCAAAGCTGGCGAGGACCGCGGACAAGCACGACCTCTACCAGCGGGCCGTTCAGGAACCCGACGCGGACATCCCGCTGATCCAGAAGGTCTTCCGCAATGAATTTTCGCGCCCCGCGCGAACGCTGCGCGAGGATTTCTGCGGAACCGCACTGCTGGCGTGCCGCTGGGTGCAGCGCTCGAGCGAGCATCGCGCCTGGGCGATCGACCTCGACCCCGATCCGCTCGACTGGGGGCGCGAGCACAATGTCGGCAAGCTCAAACCCGACCAGGCCTCCCGAGTGAAGCTGATCGAAGGGGACGTTCTCGACATCGGGCACGAAAGTGTCGACGTCACGGTCGCGTTCAATTTTTCATATTTTTTGTTCAAGGAGCGCGCCACGCTGTTGAACTACTTCAAGCGCGCATACTCGACGTTGAATCCCGAAGGGGCGCTGATTCTCGACGCCTACGGCGGTGCGGACGCCCAACGCACCAGCGAAGAGACGCGCGAAGTGGACGACGACTTCGACTACATCTGGGATCAGCACCGCTTCGACCCGATCCACCACGAGGCCACCAACTTCATCCACTTCCAGTTTCCGGACGGCAGCAAGATGAAGCGAGCGTTTCGCTACGACTGGAGGCTCTGGTCGATTCCGGAGATCCGCGAACTGCTGCAGGAGGCCGGCTTCGCCAGGACGGAGGTGTACTGGGAGGGAACGGACCGCGAAACCGGCGAGGGCAACGACATCTTCAGCCCGCGAGAGCAGGCGCCCGATGATCCGGCCTGGGTCTGTTACATCGCGGGATACCGGCAGCCCTAGGGGCCAGAACTGGCGGGACTACTTGGCCGACGTCTTGTCGATCACCATCCCCGCGGCGTTCTTCTCCTTGAGCTTCTGCAGCAGCAGCTCGGGCCCACCGGTGCTCACGATCGATTTGAACTGGTCGCGGTAGTTCGAGACCATGCTGATGCCTTCGATGACCACGTCGATCACGCGCCAGCCCGCCTCCTGCTTCCGCAAGCGATAGTCGATCAACGCACCGTCGAACTCGCCGCCGAGGATCTTCGTCTGAATCACGACGTCGCCCCGCGGCTCCTCGCGCTCTCCGATGATCTCCACTTCCTGCTGGTCGTAGCGCTCGATCCGGCTGCCGTAGCTGTTCGTCAGGTATTGTTTGAATTCTTCGACGTACTCGGCCTTCTGCTCCTCGGAGAAGCGCTTCCAGTTGCGGGCGAGCACCAGGCGGGACATCACGTAGAGATCGAAACGCCCGTAGACGATCTGCTCGAGCGAGCGAATGCGCTGCTCTGTCGGGACGGACTTGTCGCGAAGTACGGCGAGCACCTCGTCGACGGTCTCGGATATGACGGCGCGCGCGCCCGCTTCGGATTCGGTCATCGCACCTGCGCCCGGCGCGGCGAGGCCGCTCATCTGGGCGACGAGCACCAGCGCGGCTGTGCGCGCGAAGCGTAACAGCCCGCGTCGCCGTAGTTCAGTCGATGTAGTAGAGATCTTCATCATCCGTCACTTCGTCCTTCTGGTCGCGCACCTGATTCTCTCTGTAACTCAAATAGGCGTTTCGCACCGCTACATAATAGTCCAGCGCCGCTTCGCGTTCTGACGCGATTTCGTCGAGTTTGAGCGAACGCCAGTTGAGCCGATCGCCCACCCCGATCGCAAAAGGTACGTAGAGCGGCACGAACCACGGGTAGACGGTCGAAAACGAGTCGGCGGCCAGGCCGACGGCATCTCGCGGACTCGACGGCCCGAATATCGGCAGCACGAGATACGGGTAGGCCGGAACCCCCCAGACTCCGAGGGTCTGGCCAAAATCCTCCTGGTGCGCCTCGAGGCCGATATGGCTGGCCGGGTCGAAGAATCCCGCGAACCCGATGGTGGAATTGACCAGGAAGCGCGCGAGGTCTTCGACGGCTGACACGGGTTTGAATTGCAGCAGCGCGTTCCCAAAATGGATCGGAATTCTGGAATTCACGAAGAACTTGGCGATCGAGCGCTCGACGGGATCGGGAAGCGCGAAGTCCACACCCTTCGCGACGGGCTCGATGACCCAGCGATCCAGGCCCTCGTTGAAGCGGAAGGTCCCGCGATTCATCCGCTCCCAGGGATCCGAGGGATCGCGCGGGCCGGAGACGGGCGCGCACGCGATGCCCGCGCTGAGCGCGGCGGCAATCGCGGCCAGTGCGGCGAGCCGCGTTCGCGGCGCCGGATCCCCCCCGCAGAACCCCATCCTCAGTCCCCCTCCAGACCGGAATCGTTCACGAACTTCCCGACCAGACTCTCGATCGACAGTGCAGACACTGTTCGGTCGATCTCGTCGCCAGATTCAAGCATTTCGTCCGAACCGCCGGGCTCCAGAGCGATGAATTTTTCGCCGAGCAGCCCCGCCGTCTTGATCGCAGCCGAGGTCTCGACGTCCAGCTCCAGGCTCGGATCGACGTCGAGCACGCAGCGAGCCCTGAGCAGGTCGTCCAATTCGATCGACACCACCTGCCCCACCCTCACGCCCGCAATCACCACCGCGGAGCGGGGTTTGAGGTCTCCCACTTCATCGAAGGTCGCGATGAGTTTGAATCCGGCGGGGCCGCTGTAGTAAAGCCCACCCAATTGGATCGAGAGATATGCGATCGCAGCGAGACCGCAGAGCACGAAGATGCCGACGATGAGATCGCGTAAGGGAGAGCGTTTCATGATGATCGTTGCCTCCTGCGAAACCGGAGCTCCTAGACTCCCCAGAATCCGTTGAGAAAGAAATCGAAGACCAGGATGGTGACGGAGCCGATCACGACGGTGCCCGTCGTCGCGGCGCTCACACCCGCGGCGGTCGGTTCACTGATGTAGCCGCGATAGGTCGCGATCAGGCCCGTCAGCGCGCCGAAGGTGATCGCTTTCGAGAAGCTTCCGATGACGTCGTTCCAGAACTTGACGGATCCCTCCATGCTGGCCATGAACGAACCGCCGTCGACGCCGAGCAATCCGACCGCAATCCCATAGCCGCCCATGAGCGCGAAAACGGCGAACAGCCCCGCGAGCAGTGGCATCGCGATCAACAGCGCGAGCGCCTTCGGCGACACGACGAAGTCGACCGGATCGACCGACATCATCCGCAGACCATCCAGCTGTTCGGTCGTCACCATCGTCGCAATTTCCGCGGCAAATGCGGATCCTGCGCGCCCAGTGACGAGCAGCGCGGTGAGGACCGGCCCGAGTTCGCGGATCACTGCGAGGCCGACCAGTGCACCGAGCGCCTCCTCGGCGCCGAACCGAACCAGTGTCGTGTAGCCGAGCAGGCTGAGCGTCCCGCCGACCACGGCGCCGGAGAGGCAAACGACGGGGAGCGACAGAACGCCGGCATCGTACACATCGCCCACGAGCCGGCGAAACCGGTAGGGGGGCACCAGCAGGCACGCCGTGATCCGAAGCGCGAACTGCGCGATCCGGCCGAGGTGCTCGACCACCACCAGCGAGCGGTATCCGAGATTTTCGATCAGTGTGAACTTCACGATTTCTTCCGGCGATCCGGCAGGGTTCGACGATCCATCAACGGAGTCACGTCGAGCTCGTGATGCTCCGCGAAGCTATCGCTCTCGGCAACCAGGAATTCGACGATGCGCTCGTCCGAATTCTTGAGAAGTTCGTCGGGAGGGCCCGCGATCGCAATTCCGTCGACCATGAAGACCAGCCGATCGGCCATGCGAATCGACGAAGCCATGTGATGGGACGTCACGATCAACGTCAGGTCCAGGTGTCGATTCAGGTCGACGAGCAACGCCTCGATGCGTCGCACGTTGATCGGGTCGAGACCGGAGAAGGGCTCGTCGACCAGCAGGATCTCGGGATCCATCACGATCGCCCTGGCCAGCGCGGCGCGGCGACTCATGCCCCCGGAGAGTTCTCGGGGATACAGTTGCCCCGCATCCGAGAGCCCCACCGCGACGAGCCTGCGATCGACCTCGGCCTCGATGTCCTTCTCCGAGAGGCGGGTGTGCTCGCGCAGCGGCAGCGCGACGTTCTCGGCGACCGTCATCGAGTCGAGCAACGCGCCTCCCTGAAACAGCATTCCGATCCGGTCTCGCACCTTGAACAGCTCGCGCTCGGAATAGCGGGTGATGTCCTCGTCGGCCACGCGAACAACGCCACTGTCCGGCCGCTGGAGCCCTCCGATCATGCGGATCAGAGTGCTCTTGCCCGCGCCGCTGCCGCCGAGGACCACCGAAACCCGGCCGCGCGGAAATCCGCAGGAGAGTCCGTCGAAGATCACCCGATCGCCGCGCTTGAGCGAAACGCCGTCGAATGCGATGCGAAATTCCGGTTCTCGGGGTTCGCTCATGCGCTCCAGTCCCGCAGTGCTTCGCGCAGCACCCGGGTGGGATCGGTTGCCGCACAGGAGCCGACCCGTCGGTCGGGTCCCACAGACCGCCCGTAGCAAACCAGGACCCCGCCGCGAATGGAACCTTCGCGCCGCACACCCCCCCGGGCACCGCGGATTCTAGTCCAACCGGGCACGACTCTGCGCCCCCAAACGCGCCGGGAATCGCCCCGAGGGCGGGCTCCGAGCGCCTCCGCTACCCGCTCGCGAGAATCGGCCCGCAGCGATCGAAAAGCCGCTTGCGGCGAAGGCGCCGAGGCCGTTACATCCTCTCCCCCAAAAAGGACACCCGAGTCGACTTTGCAGACGTCGCCTCGTTGGAGAACAGACGGAATGCGGGGAAAGATCGCCTCGAAGGTTCGGGCCACGACGCGCAAGCTCTGCGAGCAGCTCGCGCCCCTGCGCTTCGCCGCCCCCGTGACCCACGTCTACAACCCGCTCGAATACGCCCGGCGCGCCCACAACAGCTACATCCGATCCTATGCCGACGAGCGCAAGGCGGTGATCTTTCTCGGCATGAACCCGGGGCCCTTCGGCATGGCGCAAACCGGGGTTCCGTTCGGCGACGTCGGTTACGTGCGCGATTGGTTGGGCGTCCAAGAGCCGGTCGGACGACCGGCGATCGAGCACCCCAAGCGGCCCATCCAGGGATTCGACTGTCCGCGCAGCGAGGTCAGCGGCTCGCGGCTCTGGGGTGCGATCGCAGACCACTACGGCAGGCCCGAGAAGTTCTTCGAGCGACATTTCATCGCCAACTACTGCCCGCTGGTGTTCATCGAGTCGAGCGGCCGCAACCGAACGCCCGACAAACTGCCCGCGCGCGAGCGCGAGCCGCTGTTCGACAGTTGCGACGCCTACCTGCGGCGACTGGTGGCGATCTTCGAGGCCGAGTGGGTGATCGGCATCGGCGCCTTCGCCGAGCAGCGCGCGCGGGAGGCCCTCGCCGATCGCCAAGTGCGCGTCGGCCGAATTCTGCACCCGAGCCCCGCGAACCCGCGCGCCCACAACGACTGGTCGGGAAGCGCCCGAAGGCAGTTGGAAGCGCTCGGGGTCTGTGGCCGACGCCGTACGAGCTGAAGCGTCGCAATCGCGCTCGGGTGGAATCCCCCGGCCGAATGAGCCACGCTCCGTCGGAGCCCACCCCGCCGGAGAGGGACCGATGGCCATCGTCACACCGATCGAAACAGCTGCGGGCGGAAGAAGGCGCCTGGCCCTAGCCAACCCGGCAACGCGCGAGCCCATTGGCGAGATCGAAGTCCAGAATGCCCACGACGTCGCTGAGGCGCTGGCGGTGGCCCGCAAGGCCCAGTCCGACTGGGCGGCGCGCCCGGTCGCCGAACGCGCGCACTACCTGACGCGCGCGGTCCAGAAGTTGATCGACCGACAGGACGAATTCGTCGAGGTCTTGTTGCGCGAATCCGGCAAACCCCGGGCCGAGATCCTGATGATGGAGATCTATTCGGCCTGCGACACGCTGACCTACTACGCCAAGCACGCCGCCGAGATGCTTCACGCCGAAAAGCGGCACCTGCACGGATTCATGCGCTTCATGAAGAAGCTCCGCATCGAATACCTGCCGCTGGGCGTGATCGGAGTCATCAGCCCCTGGAATGGGCCGTTCATCCTCTCGCTCGATCCGACCATTCAAGCGCTGTTGGCGGGAAACGCCGTTCTGCTCAAACCCTCGGAGGTGACGCCGTTTTCGGGCAAGCTCGTGGGAGATCTTCTCGAAGCCGTCGGGTTGCCGACGGGCCTGGTCAGCGTCCTGATGGGAGACGGAGAGACCGGCGCGGCGCTGGTCGAAGCCGGCGTCGACAAGATCTCGTTCACCGGAAGCGTGAAGACCGGTCGAGCCGTCGCGGAAGCCTGCGCTCGCCAACTCATCCCGTGCACGTTGGAACTCGGCGGCAAAGACCCGATGATCGTCTGCGCGGACGCCAACCTCGACAACGCGGCGGGCGCCGCACTCGTAGGGGCCTTCCTCAACAGCGGTCACGTCTGCTGCGGCACCGAGCGCGTCTACGTCGTCGAAGAAGTCGCGGACGCGTTCACCGAGAAGGTGCTGGAGCGCGTTGCGCGTCTGCGCCAGGGAAGCCGCGGCGAGTTCGACGTCGGCGCGATCTTCTGGGACCAACAGCTCGAAATCATCGAGGCGCACGTGGCGGACGCCATCGCCAAGGGCGCCAAGCTGCTCGCGGGCGGCCGGCGCAACCCGAACCTCGACGGCCTCTTCTTCGAGCCCACGGTGCTCGCCGACGTCAACCACAACATGCTCATCATGCAGGAGGAGACCTTCGGTCCGGTGCTCCCGATCATGCGCGTCGCAGACCTCGAAGAAGCCGTGCGGCTCGCCAACCGGACCGACTACGGATTGGGAGCCAACATCTGGACGCGAGACACCCGCGGCGGCTGTGAACTCGCGCGGCAGATCGACAGCGGAAGCGCCTGCATCAACGACATGTCGATCACCTACGGCGTGCTCGAAGCCCCCTTCGGCGGACTCAAGAACAGCGGGGTGGGACACGTGCACGGCCCGAATGCACTCCGGGCCTTCACACACGCCAAACCGATCCTGATCGATCGATTCGGCGGCAAGGCCACCGCGGGGCTCTACCCGTACACGTTCAAGAACGAAGCGCGCATGCAGCGGCTGATCCGCATGCTGTATCGCTCGCCGCTCGGGCGCTGGCTGTCCTGAGTCGGGGCGCTACTGCTTTCGCGCCCTGGTCGCCTTCGCGATCAGCGCCCGCGCACATTCCAGGCCCGCCTCGAGCGTATTGAACTTGCCTTCGATCTGACGGTTGAAACACGCCTCGAGCACCTCTCCGACATCGGGGCCGGGTTTGAGTCCGAGTTCGATCAAATGGCGACCCATCACCAGCGGCTTCGGCGCCTGTTTGTCGATCGACAGCGCCTGCGCGCGCTCCAGCAACCAATCTGCGGCCTCGAATCGCTCGACCCGAAGCGGCGGCCGCCCGCGCTGGTCGGCGTAGGCCACCCGCACCAACCGATCGATGCGCTCGACCTCACACGCCAGGCGCCGGATCGCGGCGTCGCCCGCCTTCCCGCCGAACAACTGGAGCGGGGCCAGGTGGCGGGCGACGAGCGGAACGACCTCGTCGATCAGCTTTGCCTCCTCGGTCATGCGGCCCAGAAACGCGCGCGCCATTTCGGCTCCGACCGTTCCGTGATTCTTCGTGCTGATGCGGCCCTCGGCATCCCGGACGGTCGTCGCGGGTTTCCCGATGTCGTGACACAGAACGGCGAGTCCGACGACCAGATCCTCGCGTTCGATTCCGACGCGCTCTGCCGCGAACTCGTCCATGCAGTGGAGGGTGTGGGTCCAGACGTCTCCCTCGGGATGCCAGCGCGGGTTCTGTTCGCAACCGATCAGCGCCTCGAGTTCGGGATAATGGCGCAGCCAGCCAGATTCGCGCAGAAACGCGAGCCCGAGCGAGGGGCGCACTCCCTCGAGAATCAACTTCTTCCACTCGCCGAAGATCCTCTCGGACGCCAGCCCTTCGGGCTCGATCTGCCGGCAGATTTCGACCGTCTCGGGCGCGGGCTGCAGTTCGAAGCGCGCGGCAAATTGCATACCACGCAAGACGCGAAGCGGATCTTCGGCGAACTTTTCGGTCGTGTGGCGCAGGATCCGATGCTTCAGATCCGAAGCTCCGTCGAAGGGATCGAAGACCTGCCCGCTCTCGGGATCGAAGGCGATCGCGTTGATCGTGAAATCCCGACGCGACGCGGCGTCGCGCGGATCCATCTGGGGATCCGATTCGATCTCGAAACCGCGATGCCCGAGGCCCTGTTTCGACTCGCGGCGCGGAAGCGACACGTCGATCGGATGGTCGCGCAAGCGGATGACGCCGAACGATTCACCGACCAGGTCGACGGGAAAATGCGAGGCCAGCAGATCGACGAGCTCGGCGGGCTCGATTCCGTAAACTTCGACATCCAGATCGGTGGCGGCGAGGCCCAGCAGCGCGTCGCGCACGCAGCCGCCGACGAGCATCGCGCGGCCTCCCGCCGCGCGCAGCGACGAGCAGAGCGTATCGAGCACTCCGCGAACGGCGGGGTCGTCGATGCGGAGTTCGAAGCCTTGCGGAACTGAAGCCGTCATCGGACGGAATGATAGAGCGCGTGGGCAGCGGCTGCCCGACCGCGGGCGCCCAGCCGCGGGCGGGTCTCAGGACGAATGGGTGGTAGGATCCCAGCGTTCGAAAATTCGAGAGAGGGGGAGCCGATCGTGCTCAGACATGTGGTCTTGATGCGTTGGAAGCCGGGAACTTCGGCCGAGAACAAGCAAGCCGTTCGCGAGGGCCTCGCCGCGCTACCCGCCGCGATTCCGCAAATCCGCAGCTACCAGTTCGGCGACGATCTGGCGATCGCCGAGGGCAACTTCGAGTTCGCGATCGTCGCGGACTTCGACAGCCGATCCGACTTCCAGAGCTACGCCGCTGCCGACGCGCACCAGAAATTGATCGCCGAACGCATCCGCCCGATTCTTCAGGAACGCGCAGCTGCCCAGTTCGAAATCTAGAGCTCGTCGAGCGCGTCGGTGTACTCGCGCAGCAGGTCGCGCCAGTTTTCGATTCCCACCGAGATCCGCACGAGACCCTGGGTGACCCCGGCCCCATCGCGTTGATCGTCGGTCATCTCGGAATGGGTGGTGGTGGCGGGGTGGCAGGCGAGCGATTCCATACCGCCGAGGCTGACGGCATTCTTGGTAATGTGCAGTCGGCGCAGGAACTCGAAGGCCTTGCGCTTGTCGCCGCCCAGATCCAACGAGAAGATTCCTCCCGGCCAGTCGCACTGGGCTGCGTAGATTCGCTTCTGTTCGGCATCGTCGAACAGCGAGGGGTAGTGGATTCGAGAAACCTGCGGGTGCCCGACGAGGCGGTCGACGATGCGCTTGGCATTCTTGCTCTGCCGGTGCATCCGCAGCGAAACGGTCGCGAGCCGGCTGTCGAGCAACCAGCATTCGTCGGGCTGCAGGATGTTGCCCAGCATCACTCTCGTCGAGCGCAGGTGGGACACCAATTCCGGGTCGGCCGAGACCACCGCACCGCCCAACATATCGCTGAATCCGGCGAGGTATTTCGTCGCGGAGTAGATGCAGACATCGGCGCCGAGTTTGAGCGGGTGCTGGAAGATCGGACCCATGAACGTGTTGTCGATGGCCACCACCGGTCGCTCCGCGCATTTGTCGGCCGCTGCGACGACCGCGGCAATGTCCGTCATCCGAAGCGTCGGATTTGCGGGCGATTCGACGAACACCACGGCCAGATTCTCGGCTTCCGCAATTGCGCGAGCGAGGCCCGCCGAATCGCCCGCGTTGACGGCGATCGGGTGGATGCCGTGGGTTTCCAGCAACTGGTAGAGGAGCATGTGGGTGCCGCCGTAGACGGGTACGGTGTGAACGACGGAACTACCGGGTCGGCAGAGCGTCAGCAGCAGCGTGGAAATCGCCGCCATGCCCGAGTTGAACACGGCGGCACTGCTCGCACCGACCTCGAGCGGCACGAGGTGGTCTTCGAGAATCTCGGCGTTCGGATGCGAGAGCCGCGAATAGATCAGCTCGACGTTTTCGTCTTCGACCGCGTGGACCTTCCCCAACGCGATCTCGAACGCGCGCTCCGCCGATTCGGGAGTCGAGAACACGTAGGTCGAGGATCGAAATACCGCGGGCCTCGCGGATCCCACCGAGAGGCTGGGGTCGTAGCCCCGGCTGAGTACTTCGGTTTCGGGGCGCGCGACGTACCGGGGCGGCTTTCGCTGTTTGGCCAAGTTCCCCTCCTCGCTGCCGCAGTTGCGAGCGAGCGACGGGCTCATCGAGCGGCCGCAATGCAAACATACCCGGCCCGAGCCATCGGCGCCCCCGGCTTGCGGTGCGGATGGAGGCCCAAATTGCCCCGGATCGCGCACTCTGGCTGCGGAGCGGGGCGATGGCGTAGAGTTGGCGGGAACGCAAAGCGGAGGAGCCGGTGGAAACGATCAGCCAAGCGCGCGCATTCGGCGGAATGCAGGGCGTCTACCGCCACGATTCAGAAGTGACGGGCTGCCCGATGGAGTTCGCGGTCTTCACGCCGCCCCAGGCGGTAGATGGGCCGGTTCCGGTTCTCACCTATCTCTCCGGCCTCACCTGCAGCTGGGAAAACGTCACCGTCAAAGCGGGTGCCCAGCGCTTCGCGGCGCACGAGGGCGTGATCTTCGTCGCACCGGACACCAGCCCGAGGGGCTTCGACTTCCCGGGCGAACACGAGAGTTACGACTTCGGCTCGGGTGCGGGCTTCTACGTCGACGCCACCGAGCCGCCGTGGGCGCGGAACTACCGCATGTACAGCTACGTGAACGAGGAACTCCCCGCGCTGATCGCGGCAAATTTTTCGGTCGATACAGAGCGCCAGGGCATCTTCGGCCACTCGATGGGTGGACACGGCGCGTTGGTCAGCGCGCTGCGCAACCCGCAGCGCTACCGATCGGTGTCGGCGTTTGCGCCGATCGTCGCACCCAGCCAATGCCCGTGGGGCGAAAAGGCGCTCGGCGGCTACCTCGGACCGGATCGCGCGGCCTGGGCGGAATATGACGCGACCGAGTTGATCGCGAAGCGCGGCTGGAATTCGGAAATCCTCGTCGACCAGGGAACCGCGGACGAGTTCCTCGAATCACAGCTCAAACCGGAGCTCTTCCAGCGGGCCTGCGAAGCTGCGGGTGTCAAACTGACGCTCCGGATGCAGGCCGGTTACGACCACAGCTACTACTTCATCGCGAGCTTCATGGAAGACCACGTCGCCCACCACGCGCGGCTATTGAAGTCGGACTGATCCTCGGCGCGACACCGTGCGGAACACAGAACAGCACGGCGAGGAATTCGCAGCCACCTACACCGAAAGTTTCTTCGCCATCAGGCAGACGAACTTCTCGCCGCCACCCGTGTGCTGACGGCCGACCTCGACGAAGCCCGAGCGCTCGTGAAACTTCAACGAGCCCGGGTTGGGCGGATCGAGGTTGACCTCGCAGGTCAGGTCCGGAGCGTGCGCAGAAGCTTCGCGCTCGAGATCCGCATAGAGCAGTCGCCCGATCCCCGAGCGGCGCAGGGATGGCAGCACGACGATCCGGTCGATGTAGACGAAGCGCGGGTAGCGATCCCGAAACCAGAGAAAATTCGGGCTGTCATACGCGGCTCCTTCGGCGAACGCGAGCAGGAAGGCCTCGATGCGCCCGCCTTCGCGCGCGATCTTGAAGTAGTGGGATTGCGCGGCGAATCGCCCGAGATCGTCAACGGAAATCCGGTTGACGTGCGGCAGGCCGCTCTCGTTGAGCTCGAGGATCTCGGGGTAATCGGCGGCTGTCGGTCGTTCGATCTTCACGGATACCAAATCGCCCCATCTGTGGATGTCCGCGCTGCATTGTCGTTTCCCCAGAGCTCGCTTTCAACCGCCTCTCCTCTCGAACGCCTGCTTTGCGGGGTTCGGACTGGAGGGAAATCGTCGGGATCGCAAGCGGGCCATACCGGCCCGACCTCCGAGCCCGCTATAGTGCCCGCGCCGTGACAAACTCTCCGAACGCGAATTCAAAGCGATCGCTGCTGGTGCTCTTCTCGGTCATCATCATCGACCTGGTCGGCTTCGGGATCGTGGTTCCGATCCTGCCCTACTACGCGAAGAGCCTCGACACCAGCCCGACCACCCTCGGCTTCCTGCTCGCCGTCTATCCGGCCTTCCAGTTCATCTTCAGTCCGATCTGGGGCCGCCTCTCGGACCGCATCGGCCGCAAGCCCGTGATGCTCGCCACCATCCTCGGCACCGCGGGCGCGCTCACCCTGCTCGGCGTCTCACATTCGCTGCTCGGGCTGTTCGCGGGCCGCATCCTCGGCGGGATCTTCGGCGCCAACATCAGCGTCGCGACCGCCTACGTGGCGGACGTCACGCGCGAAGACGAGCGCACGCGCTGGATGGGCATGGTCGGGGCGTGCTACGGGATCGGCTTCGTGCTCGGCCCCGCGCTCGGCGGCCTGCTCGCCCCGAACCTCGACGGCAGCTGGCCCGCCTCCGTGATTTTCGGCGCGACGCTCTCCTCGTACATCGAGCCGTTCGGTTACGGCATCCCGATGCTGCTCGCGGCGGTGTTGGCCGCGATCAACTTGATCTTCGCGTCCTCGACGCTCGCAGAGCCCGAGCGCCACGCCGATCGCGAGCCCAGCGCGGGCCGCATCGAAGTGCTGCGCAATCCGGCCGTGCGCCGATTCTGCATCCTCAACCTGATCTTCTCGCTCGCCGTTACCCAGCTCGAAGCGATCTTCGCCTACTTCATGATCGACCGTTTCCACTTCGACGCGATGCACGTCGCCTTCATCCTGGTCGGGATGGCCATCCTGATGGGCGGCATCCAGGGCGGCGCCATGCGATCCCTCGCCGCGCGCTTCGGCGAGCGCAAACTCGCACTCTCGGGCTTCGCGATCATGTCCGCCTCGCTGCTCGCGGTGCCCTTCATGCCGACCGTCGGCTGGGTGCTGCTGCCCCTCGCGTTCTCGTCGATCGGCCGCGGCATCGGCCAACCCCCGATGCTGAGCCTGGTTTCGATGACCGCGGCGCCGAGCGAGCGCGGATCGGTGATGGGCACCTTCCAGTCGAGCGCATCGCTCGCGCGCGTACTCGGCCCCACCGCTGCGGGCGCCCTCTACGCGCTCGACCGCGGTGCCCCGTTCATCCTCGCCGCAATCATGATGTTCGGCGCGTGCCTGCTCGCGATCCGCTTGCCGAAGGCGCGCGCATCCGAATCGGGCTGAAATCGATTGGGCTGCTCCGATCGATCCGATCATCGGAACAGCCAGCATCGAGTTGCAGAACTCGAATCCAATTGGCAATCGAATTCAGGGTAGATCCAGCCGCGCGAGCGCCGCGCGGCCCGAGCCCGAGACGGCGACGATCGCGTAGGCGCGCTCCGCGTCTCCCGGGCGGCGGCGGACGGCCGCCTCGATCTCGAGCGCCTTGGCTTTCGGCGCGAACCAGGCTTCGATGCCGTAGCGGATCCGAAGCGGCTGCTCGTCGCGCGACCAGGCCTGGCTCAAGCGTCCGCGCAGGAACAGGCCCGACAGCGGTTGTTCGCGTTGTACGCGCGTGGCGTGCCAGACCCCGCCCTCGCCTTCTTCCACGAAGACGTAGACGACTTCACCCTTGCGGAGTTTCTTATCCGCACCCTCGAACAGTTTCGCATCGACACTCGCCACCGTGTAGGCGAGTTGCGCGTAGTTGCCGCGAAACATGCTGCGCGGATCGACGGGCGCGATCTCGAGGCGGACTTCTTCGCCGGTCCAGAGCGGCCAGACGCTGCCGAGATATTCCGTCGCGAGCACGCCGAGCTGCAGCACGACGGCGGCCATCAACCAGTGCAGGCGGGTCATGAAGAGCCCCCCTTGCGGACGTGCGCGCGCCAGAAGCGCGCCGAGCCGAACAGCACACCCGCGAAGAACAGGAACAGCAGCGAGCCTCCGACGTAATCGCCCACCAGGTCCGCATAGCGCAGCAGCGCGAGGATCAGGATGACGCCGACTCCGGTGTAGAAGTAGAGGGTCACGGAATCGCGCAGCGCGCGCAGGATCAGCCAGATACCGCTTCCCACGCACGCGAGGTTGCCGAACAGCTGCAGCCCGATGGCGAGATTTTCGTTCTCCTCGTTCGTCAGCAGCGAGATCAGCACCACCAGCGCGAAGAAGAGCAGGTAGGCGAGCGCCGACAGACCGTCGTCCCACCAGGCGCGCGGGCCGCGCTCGATCCAGATGCGCTGCAGGAAGAATCCAGTTACGCCCGTCACGACGATCAGCCAGCCCCAGACCAACGCGGGGCTCTCATACTGCAGCTTCATCGCGGCCTCCCAGGCTTCTGCGAACGAAAACAGCAGCAGTACGATCAGGCCGAGTCGCAGCGACCAGAGGCGCAGCGCCATGCCGTACTCGGGCAGGCGCGGCCGATCGGTTCGCCCCTCCATCCACTTTCCGAGCGCGTAGTAGAGGACGAAGAGACCGAGGGTGAGCGGGATGTGCTCCTCTTCGACCGCGAAGAAGTGGTCTTCTCCGAGGTAGCGCGCGAAGAGGATTTCGAGCCAGAAGCTCGTCGCGACGAGGTTGACGAGAAAGAGCAGCAGGCTCTCCTTCTGGTAGAGACAGAACCAGAAGATCGCGGCGGCAAACAGCGGCCAACTGATCGGGAAGAAGGTCTCGGCCGTTTCGGTTGCGAGCCAGATCAGCGCGACGACCGCCATCAACCAGGTGATCGCGCGGCTTCGGGTGAGGATTGCGAACGGCAGCGTCCCGACCGCCCACCACCAGATGCCGTCGGGGTAGTGCTCGCCGAGGTGGTAGATCTGCGCGATCAAGAAGATCGAGGTTCCGTAGCTGAAGCAACCTAGCAGGAACCAGATCGCGGCGATCTTCGGATTCGCGGCGCGCTGCTGCCGAAGGCCGAGCGCGTGAAACGCGAGCGTGAGCGCAACCAGCGTGCCCATCCGCAGACCGCGCGGGATCTCGTCCCAATTCGCGGATACGAAAACGAGAATGGAAAGCCCCGCGAACAGCGCCGCGAGCGAGAGCAACACGGTGTAACCGACCGAGCGCTCCGAGCCGTCGGGAAGGCGCGCGCCGTAGCGCTCGAGAATCCGGCCGGCCTGTTCTTCGGAGACGATCCGTTCGTCGACCCAGCTTCGGGCCTCTGCCGCGAGTTCGCGTTTGAGAAAGCGAAGGATCTTCACCTCTCACCCCCCAGCGAAACCACAGGGTACAGAAATCCGTTTCGCTGCGACAGCCGTCACTCGAGCCAGAACGAGAAGCTCTCGAAGAACCGCGCGCCGACCTGCTGGGAATCGAGCGACGGCGGGTGCAGCACACCCACCAGATAGAGCCGGCGGTCCGCGAGAACCAACCACATCCTTCCCGTGAACTTCCGATCGAGCGCTTCGAATACGACCTCGCGAGCGGGCTCATCCTGAATGGAGGTTTCCACCACATCGAGGCTGCGCGCGCCGATGTCCTCGAGTTTCCCCTTCACGCTCTGGTCGAGAATGTAGTGATCCGTCAACATGATCTTTGCGAAGCGCGGGACGTCGTGAATCTCGACCGAATACTCGACGCCGTCCAAAATCTCGGCGTAATTGACGTCGTTGCCGGTCATGGTGAACTTGGTCCCTTCCAACTGGCGAACGACGGGGGAACCGCCCGGAAATGCGACGCTGAAACGGGCAAAGTCGGAGCGATAGCGCTCGGGACGCGATTCGTCGGCGACGGAGCGCATCGGAGCGAGCGCGATCGCCGAGAACGCGAGCTGCAGCGCAATCGCAAGCGCAGCGGCGCGCGCGCGCGGCTGGACCTTCACGAATTCGATCGGCTAGGCGCGCAGCATCGACGCGGTTTCCCGCGTCAGCGCGGCAATTTCGAGGCCGAATTCGCAGGCGTTCGCACACGGCTCTCCGCTGCAGCCCAGGCACGCCGAAGCGCCCTGCCCCAGCGCCGCATAACCGGTCCGCGCGAGCGGCTGGTTGCCGTAGCGCTTCGCGTACATCCGCTGCCGCAACACGTCCGCGATCGGCACCCCGGCCGGGCAGGCGGATGCGCAGCCCGAACAACCGGGCCGGCAGTAGTCGCTGCTGTTGGCGACGACGTACTGCTCGAGCACGCGCAGATCGCTGTGGCGCATGCCTCGCTTGCCCGAAGCCCGGATGTAGCTGTCCGCCACTTCCGTGCTCGTCATCGAAATGATTGCGGCGTCGACGTTCGGATCCGAGAGAACCCAGCGCAGCGAAGCTTCCGGAAGCGCGGCCCCCTCGAACTCGTAGGCGGAGAGGTCGTTGAGCTTGGCGCCCATCTGCGTCTTCATCGCGATCACGCCGATGCCCTTGTCGTGGGCTTTCTTGAACAGGCGCCGAATGCCCGCCTGGTTGGCCACCCAGTCGAACTTCTTCATGAAGCGCTCGTAGAACTTCGGATCCGAGCCGAAGTTGTGCGAGCAGAGGATCACGTCGGCCATGTCGTGGTCGATCGCGTACTCGGCGCACTCCTGCAGCTGTCCGCCGTGCCCGGACATGCCCGAAAAGCGGATCTTGCCCTGCTTCTTGGCGAGCTCGACGAACTCGAACCACTCGGGGTTCTTCAGGCGGTCGAGATCGTTGACGCTGTGATTGAGGTAGACGTCGACGTAGTCGGTGCGCAGGCGCTGCAGGCTCTCCTCGAGTTTGGTCATGATGAGCTTGCGGTCGTCTTTGGCCTCCGCGTAGTACTTGGTGGTGATCACCACCTTGTCGCGTTTGTCGTGGAGCGCCTCGCCGAGGAAATTCTCGACATAACCCCCGTCGTTCCAACCCTTGGTGCCATAGCCCTCGGCGGTATCGAAGTAGTTCATGCCGCGGTCGTAGCAGTGGCGCACGATGTCGGCGCTCGGGCAACCGCTCGATCCGAAGCCGATGTCCGAGATCATCAGCCCCGTCTTGCCGAGCGGAACGTATTTCTGTATGGTGGGAGCGTCCGCGGGCAGGCTCGCGGCGCGCGCCGCGTAGGCGACGCCGAATGCCCCGATGCCGAGAGCGGCCCGGCCGCCCTGCTGGAGAAACGTGCGGCGATCGATCCCCGCCCCGTCGTCGTCGAGTTCGGGCCGATCGCGATCGGCCTCGCGGTCCTTCGGTGAACCCGCCATGGCAGTCGCCCTCCCTGATCGGGGGTCTCGGGGGGCCAGTGTACGACGGGAGCCGAAGCGCGCAACGGGCCGGTGGCCGTTCTCGCGCCTCGCGACGCGAATCGACGCTATTCTCCGCTCTCGCGGGCGCCCGCGCGGAGAGGTCGATGGCAAAGAGCGATTCGAATACGGCGGAGCCCGCGAAGACCCGTTCGCATTTCATCCGCGAGAAGATCGAAGCGGATGTAAGCGCTGGGAAGCACGGCGGGCGCGTCGTCACGCGCTTTCCGCCCGAACCCAACGGCTATCTGCACATCGGCCACGCGACTTCGATCAATCTCAACTTCGGCATGGCGGCCGCATTCCCGGGCGGCATCTGCAATCTGCGCTTCGACGACACCAACCCCGAGGCCGAGGACGTCGAGTACGTCGACGCCATCCAGCAGGACATTCGCTGGCTCGGTTTCGACTTGGGCGATCGCTGCTACTTCGCCTCCGACTATTTTCAGCCGCTCTTCGATTTCGCGGTCGCGCTGATCGAGAAGGGCCTCGCCTTCGTCGACAGTTCGAGCCTCGCAGAAATCCGCAAGATGCGCGGAAACTTCTACGAACCCGGCATCGACAGCCCCTATCGCGAGCGTTCGATCGAGGAGAACCTCGATCTCTTCCGGCGCATGCGCGCGGGAGAGTTCGCCGACGGTGCGCACGTATTGCGCGCGAAGATCGACATGAAGTCGCCGGACCTGAATCTGCGGGATCCGATCATGTATCGAATCCGCAAGATCCACCACCACCGCACCGGCGACGAGTGGCCCATCTATCCGATGTACGACTTCGCCCACGGGCTCTCGGATGCGATCGAGTGCGTCACGCACTCGCTCTGCTCGCTCGAGTTCGAGGACCACCGGCCGCTCTACGATTGGTACCTGCAGGCCTGCGAGACCGAGGCGCGGCCGGAGCAGACCGAATTCGCGCGACTGAACCTGAACTACACGGTGCTCAGCAAGCGCAAGCTGTTGCAGCTGGTCGAGGAGCGGCACGTGAGCGGCTGGGACGACCCGCGGATGCCGACGCTCTGCGGAATCCGCCGGCGCGGCTATCCACCCGAGGCGATCCTCCAGTTCTGCGACGAAGTCGGCGTCACCAAGCGGGATTCGGTGGTCGACATCGGCCTGCTCGAACACTTCGTGCGCGACGCGCTCAACTTCGGCGCGCCGCGCGCGATGGGCGTGATCCGCCCGCTCAAGGTCGTGATCGAAAATTTCCCGGAGGACCGCGTGGAAGAACTCGACGCGCCCTTCCACCCGAACGATCCGAGCTTCGGTTCGCGCAAGCTGCCCTTGTCGCGAGTCGTCTACGTCGAGCGCGACGACTTCATGGAAGAACCCGCCAAGAAGTGGTTCCGCCTCG